>CAZXBB010000068.1:0-5975 GCA_964638815.1 uncultured Isosphaeraceae bacterium | reverse complement strand
GTTCACGCCGACTGCACTTTCGTCGTCCCAGTTCCCGCCCGGCATGCCCGAGAGCGCGTTCACTACCGTGGATAACTTCTCGCTTTCCGGCGCCGACGACGGCTCGTCCTTTCAGATCACGCGGATCGAGGCGGTCGTCGCGGGAATCAACAACTTCGTGTCGTGGGAACTCGTCGACTCGTGGACGATCCAGATCTACAGCAGCCTCGAACTCTCCACGCTGAGCCTCTTCGGAGACGTGTACAGCACGTCGTTCGAGGTCCCGACCACGCTCACGGACGGCTTCGCTACGTTCGGCGGGCGTCCCGTCGAGCTCGCGACCTTCGACGTGGACTTCCTGCTCGCCCCAGGGGACTACTGGATGACCGTGGCGATGGGCAACGACTCCGGTGCGAACGGGACGGTTGGTATCGCGGGCTCCTCCATCGGCGACGGGCCGGCGTACTTCTCGGGCCCGGGGCCCGGCCAGTCGACACCGCTCAGCCGGCCGGCCGCGTACCGGATCAGCGGCGCAGTGCCGGCGCCCGGCGCGGTGACGTTGCTTGGCTGGGCGCTCGTGATCGGGCGGCGTCGGCGTCGCGCCGCGCCGCGCAATCGCCCGCATCATGCATGAAGCGGATCGCCCGCCGGGCGCCGCCGCCCGGAGCGCGCGACCGGTGTCGAACCGGGCCGGGATCGCGGGGGCGTTCGCCCGCGGGCGGCATCCCGCGAGTCGCCGGATATCACCTGAGCGGGCGGCATCGCTTGCATGGATTATCATGCGCACCCGATGCCTCATCCGACGCTGCTCCTGCGGCCCGTTCGGTTCGCCCTGTTCGGCATCGCGATGGTCGCGCTCACGCTCGTCGGGTTCGTGCTGCACTATTCGCCGAGATCGGACGGTCGCGACGTGCTGGCCGGCGAGCGGCCTGTTTCTGGCCGTGCTCCTGCTCACGCCCGTCCGGTCGTGGCTGCTGTACGTGCTGATCGCGTGCGCGGCCTGGGTCGCGAGCGACCGCATCGTCGCGCTTCGGCCCGAGCTCTTCGACGCGACGGCGGCGGGGTGGAACCTGTTCGGGTTCATGGCCGGCGCCGTCGAGGCGCTCCTGGGGGCGGCGGCGGTCCGCACGCTGATCGGGCGGAGCGTGGACATCGCGCGCGTGCCCTCGATCCTCGCGCTCGTAATCGTCGCCGCGTTCGGCGCGACGGCGCTGGCCGCGCTGATCGGCGCGGCGGGCGTCGTCGCGAGCAACCCCGGCGTCCCTTTCGCCCGTGTCTGGCACGTGTGGTGGCTCGCGGACGCGCAGGGCATCCTCGTCGTCACGCCGTTCGCGCTCGCCGTGAGCCAGCCGTTCTGCACCAGGACGCACGCCACCCGCACGGGATTCACCGTCGAGGCGATCTGCCTCCTGCTCGTGCTGGCGGTGAGCGTGCACCTCGCGTTCGGCGCGCCGCACGAGGCGATGACGTCGATCGCGGACTTCCCCTACCTCGTGCTGCCGTGCCTCATTTGGGCAGCGCTGCGTTTCGGGCGGCAACTGGTCACCGCGTGCCTGGTGATCGTCGCGCTCGGCGCGGCGCTGTACTCGGACGCCGGCTACGGACCGTTCGTCATGAGCGGGCCGTCGGCCTTCACCAACGTGCTGGCCCTCCAGATCTTCGTCACGATGACGACGGTGTCGATCCTGCTGCTGTCGTCGGCGGTGCTTGCGTGGCGCGAGGACACGAACATGGACAGGCGCATTTCACGCCTCCCACGGTGACTCCACGGCGATCGCCCGACCGACGGGATCACCGAGGTAAGGTGCGCGTCGCTCGTACGCGCGCGTGCACCAAGATGTGCACGCACCTTCGTGGGTGATTTCACCTCGATCCTCGGCGGGTCCCGAACCGGCAATACGCTGCGGGCCAGGTGGCACACCCGGCCGGCACGACGCCCTTCGCGTTTCTGGTGCACGGGGGCCAATGCATGGCCCGTCGCGGAGGTCCATGCGCTGATGACGCCAGGCGACCTCCGTGCGTGGCTTTCGTTGCCGCGCATGGAACAGGGCGTTGACCCCCGACCGCTTCGACCCTGGCCACGGCGACGTGGACATCGGGAACGTCGTCGATCCGCTCGTCCTTCGTCCTTCAGGAGCGGGCGCCGAGGAAAAACGTCAGCAGAGTGAACGGCTCCCCGTCCTCGATGCCGCCCGCGGCCCGGAAGCTCCGTCGCGCGGCCGCATTGCCGACGCCCGTGCCCACCCAGGCCGACGTGCACCCGATGTCGCGCGCATGCGACAGGAGCGCGGCGACCAGGCGGCGCCCGACCCCGCGGTTGCGGTGCGCCGGGGCGACGCCGACTTCGTTCACCCAGAGCTGCGGCGGCTTGTCCGGGTGAACGTAGTGCACCGCCGACGCCATTCCGACGACCGTCCGGTCCGCCACCGCGACGGCCAGGTGGTGGCGCGGGTCCGAAAGAAACTCGGCGGCCCACCGGGGATCGATCGCATTGTCGAACACCTCCGGTGCGACGGCGTCCAGCATCGCAAGGTCCTGCGGGCCGAGAAGGCGAATCGCGATCTCCACACCAACGTCCTCCGCGCGAGCCCTCAATCCGCCAGCTTCATCGACTCCGATCCACGACCATGCGGTTCAGGCGGCTGGCGGCGACCTCGCGTGAGACGACCGAACGTCTCCTCCCGCCGTCGCCGGTTCGTTGTCGCCGGTTCGCCGTCGCCGCCCGAACGGGGAACGGGGATCGGTGAATCGGAAACCGGGACTGGAGGAATTGGGGAATGGTGAACGCCTCCGGTTCGCGCAAGCTCCTATCGCACCACGAGCTACGCGCAAAGTAAACGACATTCGGCGCTACCGACACGGCCCCCACGCCGCCAGCACGCGGAGGAGATCGGCGAAGTCCACGGCGCCGCCGGCGTCGAGGTCGGCCGTGCAATCCGGGGGCGGCGGGCACGGGCCCCATGCGGCGAGCACCGCGAGCACATCCGCGAAATCCACGACGCCGTCCGCGTCGAGATCGCCGGGACATCCGTTCGGGCCGAGCAGCGCGATCGGCATGAACGCGGGATCGCCTGGGCGGAACAGATCAAGACGCCCGGTGACGGGAGCCGGCGGGGCGTCCGCCGTGAACCGGAAGTTGTACAGCGTGCCCCACCGCAGCGCGTTCGCGTTCTCGTTCGTCTCGATACTGTCCGTGTCCCATCGGATCGCGCCGTCCGCGATCGTCGCCCGCCAGTCCGTGCCGTCGAAGTTCACGCCGCCGATGCCGTCGCCGCTGTGATAGTCAACGTCGTGGAAGCCGACGTTGGTGATCGCAACCGTGTCCGGAATCGGGACGAGAAAGCTCCGGCCCGCGCGGTGAGAGTTCAGATTCTGGATCGCGTACTCGTAGCGCCACGTGCCGTCGCCGTTGTCCGTCGCGCGGTACGCGAGGAAGAAGAGGCCGTCGTCGAAGGTGCCGGTCTGCGCGTCGGGCTTGCCATCCGCGTCGACCTGGATCTCGACGACGGACACCGCGGGGTCACTGTCCGGCCAGGCGTGTATGCCGGCTCGTTCGCGTTGCGTGGGCGCGACGAACGTGAGAAGGTGGGTGTCCGGATCGACCGTCACCTCGCGATACGACGCGCCGTTGTTTCCGTTGCCGCGGGCCGCATCGTCGGGCGCGATGAACTGCGCCTCGAGAAAGTACCGGGCCCCGGGATTCAGCTTCGGATCGAGCTCGACGTTTCTGACCCGGATCCGCCGGCGAAAGGAACCGTCCGTTCCTTCCCCGCCGTTCCACGGCAACGGGAACTCGACCGTGTGCGGGTTCACCTGCCACTTCGGCCCGAGCCCTCCCTGCGATCCGGCGCGGCTCGACGTGTGCGGATCGGAGCACAGCGGGTGCAGCACGGACTGACAGCCGCCGCCTCCCTCACAGACTCCACAGACGTTCTGCTGGAGTGCGCAGAACATGTGGAAGAGCCACGCCTGCCCGAGCTGCTCGATTCGGCCGTCGGCCGACACCCGGAACATGTTCTGGGCGGCGATGCCGTGCTCGTGCGACGGATTGCCGTGCCACCCGAGCGCCTCATCCCCGAGATTGCACGCCGTGACCCCGATCGAGTACGCGGTCTCGACCTCGTCCGTCGCCCACCAGCGGCTCGCCTGCAGATCGCCGGTGATGACGTCGGGGCCGACGAGGCCGCCGCCATCCGCCGTTGGGCCGCTGAGACCGATGGACACGCCCGCCAGCAACGCAAGCAGTTTCCGCCGACTTCGCATGACCTTCCCTCCGTGTCCCCGACTCGCCGTTCACCTCCGGGGCGATCAGATCACTGTAGCTGACGCCGATCGCCTCGCCTAGCCGTAGACTCGAAGCTTGCCCGCATCCGGTCGCCCGCGCGGACGAGGAGGAGATGCTCGGCGCGGTCGGGCGGGTGACGTTTGAGCGGCGGATTCTCTGCTCTTGGATCCGGCACTCCTCATTAGAATGAATGGAGCGTCTCAGTCCGCGAATCGGCATTTCCTTTCCCCGTCTGGAGAACCTGCGATGCTTCGCAACACGCTCTTGCGCGGTTTGGTGCTCGTCCTCGGTCTCTGGATCCTCGGCAGCTTTGGGCCACCGGCGAGTACGGTGGACTCCGTCCAGGCGAGCGGCCGCGATCACTACGGATTGCGCACTCTCCAGGGGCAGCACGGCTTTACGTACAGCGGCTCGGCCGCGCTGGGAGCCGTCGCGAGCAGCGGGCGCATCGATTTCGATGGGCGCGGGCACCTCTCTGCCGTGTTCACGACGAGTGTCGGCGGCACCGCGTTCACGGGCTCGTTCACCGGTACGTACAGCGTGAACGACGACGGAACCGGTTCGGTCGTCATCGACTTGCCCTGGCTCGGCCTCCAGGCCGGTGGCGACTTCGTGATCATCGACAAGGGCAAGGGCACCTACTTCACCGCGACCGACGCGGGATACTCGGTCGCCGGCACCACGACGCGAATGTAGGAAGCCGGCGGCGAAGGGGACGATGAAGACGAACCCCACGACAAGGATCATGTCGGGACGCGCAGCGAAGGAGCACGCTCACGCACCCGAGAAAGAGCTCGGGTGAATGCGCCGCGCCGGGGATACGGCTACACTGACCCAATGCGGGTCTCGATCGTTTACTGCCACACCTGAGGGACGGTCGCCAGGAAGGCCGCGAGTTTCGCGGCCCTGATCCGGGACGCCGTGGGAACGCCCGTCGAGCTGCAAAAGGGCCGCATGGGACAGTTCGACATCGTCGTCGATGGTCGGACGGTCGTCTCCCGGAAGGGGGGTCTGGTCGCCCGACTTCTGCGCCGGCCGTGGCCCAGCGACGAGGCCGTCCTCGGCGCGGTGCGGCAGGCGTTCCATAGCGCCGACGATACCATGCGCGGCGGCCGCTGCCCCGAGGGCCGCGTTCGTCCCGGTGACCGTGATCGGGGCTCGCGCGGACCAGCCGCCGGCCTCCATCGAGATCGTGCACGCCGGCGGCTCGGCGGTGCGGATTCACACCCGTAGCGGCGCAGCTCGTAGGTTGAGGCCGACGTCGGGCACCGGCACCACCAGGACCCATTCGACCGGATGCGGATCGCCCAGGTCCGGATCGAGGGTCGACTGCAACCTCCGCTCGACGCTGGCGTCACTCCGCGAATTCGTGACAGCCTCCCGCCATCCCGGCGTCTCATTCCGGAGAGCGGGCTCTCTCTCTCTCACTGCACGCCCGAGCGCCGCCATCAGTACGAGGAGGACCATCGATGAACTCGACGGCCAGGGCGATCATTGCGTTCGGAGCCGCGGGCATGCTGACGGCCGGAACCGCAGGCGAGGTGCTGTTCGATCAGATCGGCGGCGAGCCGTTCACGCCGACTGCACTTTCGTCGTCCCAGTTCCCGCCCGGCATGCCCGAGAGCGCGTTCACTACCGTGGATAACTTCTCGCTTTCCGGCGCCGACGACGGCTCGTCCTTTCAGATCACGCGGATCGAGGCGGTCGTCGC
>CAZXBB010000067.1:0-2042 GCA_964638815.1 uncultured Isosphaeraceae bacterium | reverse complement strand
TTCCTCGTCGGGCACGGGACGGTCCGTGGATCCGTGATGGGAGCGGAGGCCGGTGCCGCCACCGACGAGGAGCGCGAGGCGATGGTGCGCGAGGTGGAGGCGGCCATGGACGCGGGCGCGCTCGGCCTCTCGAGCGGGCTGATCTACACGCCCGGGATCCATGCCGGGGCAGACGAGATCGCGGCGCTCGTCGCCACCGCCTCGCGGCGCGGTGGTCTGTACGCCACGCACATGCGCAACGAGGGTGCCGGCCTGTTCGCCTCGCTCGCGGAATCGATCGCGACGATCCGGGCCGCTCGCCACCGGGGCGCAGCCGAACCGCGCCTCCACGTCTCGCACCTCAAGGCCGGCGCGCGGGCCGTGTGGGGCCGCGCCCCAGAGGCCATCGCGATCCTCGAGGCCGCGCGGGCCGAGGGCCTCGACGTCGCCGCGGACCAGTACCCGTACACGGCGGCCGCCACGACCCTTGCCACGGTCCTTCCACCGAGCCTGCTCGCCCTCGGCGTCGAGGAGTGCGTCGCCGCGCTGTCCGACCACGAGGCCCGCGACCGAGTCGCCGCGGAGATGGAGCGCGGCATCTCGGGATGGGAGAACGTGGCCGCGGACCCAGGCTGGGCGGGGATCCGCATCTCGTTCGCCGCGAGCCACCCAGACTGGACCGGACGGTCGCTGGCCGAGCTCGGCGAGACCCTTGGCGTGGACCCGGCCGACCTCGCGATGGACGCGCTGATCGACGACCAGCTCGACGTGTCCGTCGTGATCGACTGCATGGACGAGGCCGACGTCGAGACGATCATGGCGGTGCCATGGGTCGCGGTCTGCACCGACGCCGAGGGTCGTCGGCCGGGTCACCCGATCCTCGACGCTGGCCGGCCGCACCCGCGCACGTACGGGAGCACCGCGCGTGTGCTCGGCACATACGTCCGTGAGCGCGGGACGCTGACGCTCGAGACGGCCGTGGCCAAGCTCAGCAGCGTGCCCGCGGCCCGGCTGGGCCTGCGCGACCGGGGCGTCCTGCGAGAGGGCGCCTTCGCCGACGTGGTCGCGTTCGACCCTGAAACGGTCGCCGACGAGGCAACCTACGAGCAGCCCTCGCGTCATCCCGTCGGGATCGAACACGTCGTCGTGAACGGACGCCTTGCCGTGCAGGCTGGGCAGGAGACCGGCGCGCGCGTCGGCCGGCTGCTGCGGCGCGCCGGGTGACCGCGCGCGGGAAGGCGATACGCGCGCCGACAGCCGCCGCGCGGACGACGGAGGTGGCAGCGATCGCGCCACTTTCGGGCGGGCCCATCCGATACACGCTGCGGCACTCGACCCGAGCGCGCGGTCTCCGCGTGGTCATCCACCCCGAACGTGGCGTCGTTGTCACCGTTCCGGCCACCCGCTCCGGGCGGGCCGACGGTGAGCGACGGGCCATGGAGTTCCTCGTGCAACGGGAGCCGTGGGTCCGCCGCCACCTCGCCCGGCACGCGGATGTGCGTGCTGAGTTGGCCGCGCGCGGCGGCGCCCGCGACGGGGGATCGATCCGGCTCGAGGGGCGGGTCGTGCCGATCCGAGTGGTCCCCGCCGTGGCCGGAGCACGACGCTCGACCGTCGTCCGGTTCGACGACGAGCTGGTCATCCACCGTGCCCCGGGTGACGCCCGCCCGGAGGTGGTCGTCGTCGAGGCGTGGCTCCGCGAACTCGCCCGCTCAAGGATCGACGAGGCGATCGAGCGGCACGCGGCAGGCCTCGGCGTGACGCCGCGGAAGATCACGATCCGCGATCCCAGGACGCGGTGGGGGAGCGCCTCACCGACCGGCCGCGTCTCGCTGTCGTGGCGGCTGATCCTCGCCCCGTGTGAGGCCCTCGAGACGGTCGTCATCCACGAGCTCGCCCACCTCCGGATCTTCGGGCATGGGCCTCGCTTCTGGGCACTCGTCGCATCCCGCCGGCCGGACCACCGCACCTGGCGGCGCTGGCTGCACGACCACGCGACCGAGCTACACGGCGCGCTCGGCTAGCCGTTAGTTCGGCAGCCCGAGCGTCTCGTCGCCCTCCGC
>CAZXBB010000066.1:0-5359 GCA_964638815.1 uncultured Isosphaeraceae bacterium | reverse complement strand
CGATGGCGTCCTGCACGCGGTAGAGGGCGTCGCGTGTCTCGGAGAGCATGGCGTCGTCGAGGACCCCCGTGACCACGTGGTAGCCGAGGTAGCGGAGGTCGTGCAGCGCGAGGTCGAGCCAGTTGGATGCGAGCTTCGGCGTCGTGAGGGTGGTCATCGCGTTCTCCAATCGGAACCCGGGAACCCGGGCGGCAGCGTAGCGGGGGGCCGGACGAGGGTCAAAGCAGGGTCGTCAAAGCAGGGTCGTCAAAGCAGGGTCGTCGAAGAAGGGTCGTCGAAGAAGGGTCGTCGAAGAAGGGTCGTCAAAGAAGGGGGTCAAACCGCCCCGTCTGTATACTGCCCCCGTGAGCACGCGCGACGGCCAGACCGCGACCGACTCCCCGATCCTCCGCGCGGTGGACGACTACTACTCCGGTAAGCTCTCGGAGCACGGCTGCACGCCGCGGGGCGTTGACTGGAAGGACCAGGCCTCGCAGGAGACGCGTTTCGAGCAGCTCCTGCGTGTGTGCGCGGACGCGGCGGACTACTCGCTCACCGAGTACGGGTGCGGGTACGGCTACCTGTACGAGTTCGCGGCGCGACGCGGCGAGCGGTTCTCCTACCACGGCATCGACGTGTCCGCGGCGATGATCGCGGCCGCGCGGGAGCGTTACGGCTGCAACGAAGGTTGCCGCTTCACCTGCGGCAGCACGGCGCCCCCGGCGGACTACGCCGTCGCCAGCGGGCTGTTCAACGTCCGGCTCGACTTCGATGACGACGCCTGGCGCGAGCACGTGATCGACGTCATCGAGACGATGCACCGCGGCAGTCGCCGGGGATTCGCCTTCAACTGCCTGACGAGCTACTCGGACGCCGGGCACATGCGACCGGATCTGTACTACGCCGATCCGGCGTACTTCTTCGACCTGTGCATGCGGCGGTATTCGCGCAACGTCGCGCTGCTGCACGACTACGGGCTGTACGAATTCACGATCCTCGTGCGCAAGTGACGCAGACGCCAGTGAAGGGACAGGCATGAGCACGAAGCCGTTGGTCATCTTCGGAATCGGCGAGATCGGCGAGCTGGCCGGGTTCTACTTCGAACACGACACGCCGCGCGAGGTGGTCGCATTCACGGTCGATCGCGAATACATGGCCGGCGAGACGTTCTGCGGGAAGCCGGTCGTGCCCTTCGAGGAACTGCCGGCGCGGTACCCGCCCGATCGCTTCGACCTGTTCATCGCCGTGAGCTACGCGAAGCTGAACGCCGTGCGCATGCGCAAGTACCTCCAGGCGACCGACCTCGGGTACGCGCTCGCGACCTACGTCAGCAGCAGGGCGACGGTGTGGCCCGGTTTCCGGCCCGGGGACAACTGCTTCATCCTCGAGGACAACACGATCCAGCCCTTCGCCCGCGTGGGCTCCAACGTCACGCTGTGGAGCGGCAACCACATCGGCCATCACTCGACGATCGAGAGCCACTGCTTCCTCGCGTCGCACATCGTCGTCTCCGGCGGCTGCGTGATCGGCGAGCAGTCGTTCGTCGGCGTCAACGCGACCTTCCACGATCACGTGACGGTCGGGAAGCGCAACATCATCGCCGCGGGCGCGCTCATCAAGCGGAGCACGGGCGACGACGAGCTCTACACCGCGGCGCCCGCGAAGAAGGCCGAGCGTCCGGCGAGCAGCGTCGCGATATGAGGGCGGCTTCGGGCAGTGCGCTCGAATGGCGCAAGCTCGGGTGCGTGTTCCGCCCGGACGGCACGCGCCCGTGGATGCGGTCGCACGCGTCGAACCCCGTCGCGGAGCCGCTCGACGCCCACCGCGTACGCGTCTACTTCGGCTGCCGCGACGACGAGCAGCGCACGAGCGTCGGCTTCGTCGAGATCGACCTGCGCGAGCCGACGAAGGTCCTGCGGCTGAGCGAAGCGCCGGTCCTCGCCCCCGGCCCGCCCGGCGCGTTCGATGACAGCGGGGTCTCCGTCGGGTGCGTGGTCGACGGTCCCGACGCGACGCACCTTTACTACGTCGGCTGGAACCTCGGCGTCACCGTGCCGTTCCGCAACACGATCGGTCTCGCGGTGCGCAAGCCGGGCGAGGAGTGCTTCACTCGCGTCTCGCCCGCGCCGGTGCTCGGCCGCACGCGGGTCGATCCGTACTCGCTCTCCTATCCGTGGGTGCGGCGCGAGGGCGCGGTGTGGCGCATGTGGTACGGCTCGAATCCGTCGTGGGGCGCCGACGGCCGGACGATGACGCACGAGATCCGGTACGCGGAGTCGAGCGACGGCGTCGATTGGGAGCCGACGGGCCGCGTCGCGATCGCGCCCGCCGGCGGCGACGAGACGTCGGTCTCGCGTCCGTGCGTCGTGCGCGACGCGGACGGCTACCGCATGTGGTACTCGCGTCGCGGCGCGACGTACCGGATCGGCTACGCGGAGTCGGCGGACGGCCTCGCGTGGACGCGGCGCGACGAGGCGGCGGGCATCGACGTTTCCCCCGGCGGCTGGGACGCGGAGTCGGTCGAGTACGCGTCGGTGTTCGACCACGCGGGCCGGCGGTACATGGTGTACAACGGGGACGGATACGGACGGACGGGGTTCGGCCTGGCGGTCGCAGACTCCTAACATCGCACTCAGGCAACGCCCCGGTTCTTCAACGGGCTGCCAGCCCGGCCCGGCACGCGGCCCGGACGCTCGCGGTCGCTCACCTTTCCCCCGATTGCTGGTATCCTCGCCCCGAAGCACGATGCCCACGCACATCCCGTTCGACAAACCGTACATCTCCGGCCGGGAGCTCCACTACGTCGCGCAGGCCGTGACGAGCGGGAAGATCGCCAGCGACGGGGTCTTCACGCAGCGGACGTCGCAGCTGCTCGAGCGCCGGTTCGGGATCGAGAAGGTGCTCACGATCCCCTCGTGCACGGCCGCGCTGGAGCTCTCGGCGATGCTCTGCGACCTGGGGCCGGGCGACGAGGTCATCATGCCGTCGTTCACATTCGTGTCGACGGCGAACGCCGTCGTGCGCACGGGGGCCCGGCCCGTGTTCGTGGACATCCGCCCCGACACCCTCAACATCGACGAGAATCTCATCGAGGCCGCGATCACCCCGCGCACCAGGGCGATCTTCCCGGTGCACTACGCCGGCGTCGCGTGCGAGATGGACCGCATCATGGCGATCGCGGAGCAGCACGGTCTCCTCGTCGTCGAGGACGCCGCGCAGGGCGTCAACGCGTTCTACAAGGGACGCGTCCTCGGCTCGATCGGCCATCTCGGCGCCTACAGCTTCCACGCGACGAAGAACTACATCTGCGGCGAGGGCGGCGCCCTCTGCGTCAACGACTCGCGGTTCCTCGCCCGGGCCGAGATCATTCGCGAGAAGGGCACGAACCGCAGCCAGTTCTTCCGCGGCGAGGTGGACAAGTACACCTGGGTGGACGTCGGGTCGTCGTACATCATGAGCGAGATCAGCTGCGCGTTCCTGCTCGCGCAGCTCGAGGCGATGGACGCGGTCGCCGCGCGACGCCGCGAGATCTACGATCGCTACCTCGCGCTGTTCCGGCCGCTGGCGGCGGCGGGGCTCGTGACGCTGCCCGTCATCCCCGACGACTGCGTCAGCAACTGCCACATGTTCTACTTCCTCGCGCCCGACGCCGGGACGCGGGACGGCCTGCTCGACCGCACCCGCACCGAGAGCATCAACGCCGTCTTCCACTACGTCCCGCTGCACACGTCCCCGATGGGGCGGAAGCTCGGCGGGCGTCCCGGCACGCTCCCCGTCACCGAGGACCGGGCGGGCCGGCTGGTGCGTCTTCCCTTCTACTACGAGATCACGGACGACGACCAGGATCGCGTCGCCGCGGCGTGCGGCGCCTTCCTCCGCCGGACCGCCGCGCAGCCCTCGTTGATGCCGGGCTGATTCCAGCGCTTCCACGGATCCGGAACCCGGCATGAGCTCCGAACCGACGCAGCCCGAACGCGTCCCCGCCGGCGCGACGCGGCGAGTCGGTCGCCCCACCCGCCTCGGTCTCGCGATCCGCGTCGTCGCCGTCCTGTCCGTGCTCGGTGTGCACGTCTGGGAACGCGCGAAGGACGCGCACGCGATCCCTTACAGCGAGCGGCACCTCTATCCGGGCGACTATGCGATCTCGCTGGCGATCATGCTCGGCCGCGGCTTCGACGGGCTGCGGGTGGACGACCCCAGCGCCGGGCCGCTCCGGGAGTTCCTGAGCATGCGCAGCCCGCGGCTCGAGCGCGAGGACCTGGCGGAATACGACCGCGTCGACCGCTCGATCCCGGGGCGGTTCGCGCACCGCCCGCGCGACCAGATCTCCCGCGCGATCGACCTGTACGTCGCGGCCGGGCTGTGGTCGGTCTTCGGGATCGACTGGCGGGTGTACACGGCGTTCTACGTGGGCGTCAGCACGCTGTGCGGGCTGGCGATCTTCTTCACCGTGCGCCGTCTCTCCGGGTCGTTCGGGTGCGGGCTCGCCGCGGCGATCCTGTTCGCGCTCTCGCCCTACGAGGCGCGGTTCATGATCTACTCGGTGCGCGACGTGAGCCCGCTGTGGTTCACGATCATCGCGTACTGGGCCGTCACGTGCGTTGCCGATCGGTTCCGCACACCGTGGGCGAACGGCGCGTCGTACGTCGCGACCGGCGTCGCGACGACGATCGGGCTCGGCTGGCGTCCGGACGTGGCGATGCTCGTGCCGGTGATCGCCGTCACGCTGGTCGCGGTCATGCTCTGGCAGCGCCGGCGCTGGTGGATGATCGCCGCGGCCGTCCTCCTCTTCGCGGTCGGCGCGAAGGCGCCCATGGTGGTGATCGACCAGTTGCTCAAGGACGACAGCCCGTCGAGCGGCCCGTTCGGGGTCCTGCACGTGGCGTACTACGGCGACGCGACGCGCAGCAACATCCTCGAGGAGGAGAACAGCTTCCAGACCATGCGGCACGACGACTTCGTGTTCACGCTCGCCGGCGAGTGGCGAGAGCAGCTTCCCGCCGGGGTGCGCGAGCCCTGGGACACGTTCGGGCCCGCGTACGGTCGCCTCGTCCTGCGTCTCTACCGTGAGATGGCCGAGTACCACCTCTGGGACTGGGCGACGGCGCTGCCGCAGGTGGGCTTCCGGTCGCTCGCCCTCGCCGCGAGCCCGGACGGGAAGCGGTTCGCGCGCTGGCTGCCGCACCTCGCGCTGGCCGGGGGCCTCCTGGGCGTGCTCCTCTACCGTCGATACGCGCCGGTGGTGCTCAGCATCCTCGTCTTCGTGCTGTACTACGGCGCCATCTTTCTGGCCGTGCTGCCCGAGGGGAAGCACCTCGCGCCGTTCGTGTTCCCGGTGATCGTGCTCGGCGCGCTGGGGCTGTGGCTGCCGTTCGCGTAC
>CAZXBB010000065.1:0-2547 GCA_964638815.1 uncultured Isosphaeraceae bacterium | reverse complement strand
GCTTCGCTCTGGGCTCGTCCTCGTCGCCGATGCGCGCATCGACAATCGCGACGACCTGGTGTCGACGCTCAGCGAGCGTGGCTACCTCGCCGGCGACGTCGCGTCGACCTCTGACGCCGAATTGATCCTCGCGTCCCATCGTTGCTGGGGCGACCGTGCCCCCGCTCGCCTGATCGGCGACTTCGCCTATGTCCTGTGGGACGCACGCCGCCGCCGTCTGCTGGCCGCCCGTGACCCGATGGGGATGCGACCCCTGTACCACCGCATCGTGCCGGGCCGCCGGACGATGCTCGCCTCGGAGGTGAAGCAGCTGCTCTCGGTGCCCGGTGTTCTCGGTGCGATCGACGAGCGCGGCATCGTCGCGACGCTGGCGGGTCCGTATCTGCCGGCGGACGCGACGGCCTACGAGGGCATCGGCCAGGTCGCACCCGGCAGCCTCCTGCTCGTCGACGCGGATGGTTCGCGCGTCCTGCAGTTCTGGTCGCCGGACGCCGGCTCGGCGCTGCGCCTGGACGAGGACGCCGCAGTCGAGGCGTACCGAGCGGCACTGGCACGTGCCGTCGGCGATCGCCTGCAGACCGAGCGGCCGGTCGGTCTGCTCCTGTCGGGCGGCATGGACTCCGGCAGCATCGCCGCGATGAGTGGCTGGTTGGCTCGACAGGGTCGTGCCAGCGGGACCGGACTTCGGACGTACTCGTGGGCATTCCCGTCCATGCCGGACGCGGACGAGCGATCGACCTCAGATGCGATCGTCTCGCATTTCGGCCTCACGGACACCGCGGTCGAAGGGGACGACGCATGGCCGCTGGCGGGCTACCCGGACGGGGCGCCGGACCGCGACGACCCGTTCATGTGGCCGTATCAGATGATCTACGACCGATCCGTGGCGCGCGCCGCGTCCGACGGCGTGGGCCTGCTGATCACCGGAAATCGGGGCGACGAGCTCGTGGGCGACTGGATCTTCGACGAGCTGGGCCTTGCGCGAGCCGGACACGTCAGGACGGCGGTCGCAGATATCCGGCTTGCTGCGCGACTGGACGGTCGGTCGATCGGATCCATGTTGCGTCGCCACGTGATCCGACCGGCGCTGTGGGACCGGGCCCGGCCCGTCGTCGAGGTCATGGACCGCCGCCGCGGGACGACCCGCCCGTGGGCGCCATGGATCCCGGACGCCGTCGCTCGCCGGGTGGATCTCGGCGACCTCATCGCTGATGCGACCCGCGTGCCGCGGTTCGACGGCTACGCCCGGAGTCTCCGACACCAGCGCCTGTTCATGACCCAGGCCGCACGCATCGCTACCCTCGGCGAGCGGACCCACGCGAGATCGGCCATCGGGTACGCGGATCCGTTCACCGATCGCCGTCTGGTGGAGCTGGTGCTCGCGCTGCCCCAATGGCAGGTCCAGCGACGCGGTCGACCCAAGCACATCGCCCGGGAGGCGATGCGCGGGATCATGCCGGAAGTCGCGCGGCAGCGCGTGGGCAAGACGATCCCCGTCAGCTTGTTCGAACGAGGTCTCCGGGACCGAGCGGTCGCGACCGCCCGCTCGTTGCTCACCGGTACCCAGGCAGGCGCACGTGGTTGGCTGAGCGAGTCCGTGGCCCGCGACGCGTACGAGGGGTTCGTGCGGACGGGCGTTGCACGGTTCGACTTCTGGTGGCTGCTCACCGTGGAGTGGTGGCTCCGGCGGTGGTGGTCGTGAGCGGGATCTGCGGCCTCGTCACCTTTGACGGAACGTCCGTCGAGCGCGGAGCCGTGGCGGCGATGGCCGGAGCCGCATCACATCGCGGCGAAGACGGCGTCCTGACCTGGTTCGGCGATGGAGCGGGGCTCGCGTACCAGCGCCGCCGCGTCCTCGCGGACGGCGCCGATGAGCAGGGGCTCGTCGAGCGCGACGGGCTCGTGTGCATCGCGGATGCGCGGTTGGACAACCGTGACGAACTCCTCGCGGCGCTCGCCACGGAACGCGGGCCCGACCATCCGCCCCGGGACGGCGGCCCGGGGGAGGCGGAGCTGATCCTTGCCGCATATCGGCGCTGGGGCGACAGCTGCGCATCGCGCCTCGTGGGGGACTTCGCATTCGTGATCTGGGACACGGCCCGGCGGCGCCTGTTCGCGGCCCGCGATCCGCTGGCGTTGCGGTCCCTGGCCTACCGGATCGTCCCAGGTCGCTCCGTCGCGGTGGCCACGGAGGTGAAGCAGCTACTGGCAGTACCGGGTATTCCGGTCCTGCTCAACGAGACCGCGGTGCTCGGTGATCTCCTGGCTTGGTTCGGCAAACCCGATCAGTCCTTCTACGAGGGCATCAGCAACCTCGCGCCCGGCCACACGCTCGCCGTGGACCGGGACGGATCGGCCACGATCAGGTACTGGGACGCCGATCCGACACACCGGATCTGGCTGGAGGACGAGGAGGATTACGCCGACCTGCTGCGCGCGCGATTCACCGACGCCGTCGCGGCGCGTCTTCGGACCGACCGTCCGGCGGGGATCCTGCTCTCCGGCGGCGTCGATTCGGGGAGCGTGGCGGGGACCGCCGGCTGGCTC
>CAZXBB010000064.1:0-8880 GCA_964638815.1 uncultured Isosphaeraceae bacterium | reverse complement strand
CGTCCGTGCCGGCGGCCCCCGCGGCCTGCACGCCCGGCCACAGGACCTCTGTCACGAATGGACAGACCGGGTGCAGAAGCCGCAACGCGGCGTTGAGCACCGTGCGGAGAACCTGCTGCTGCCCCGGATCGTCCCGGACCGTCGGCTTGATCGCCTCGAGGTACCAGTCGCAGAAGTCGCGCCAGATGAAGTCGTACATCGCCTCGGCGTAGGTGTTGAACTGGTAGTCGGCGACGGCGTCCTCGACGACGTGGAGCGTCTTGTGCAGGCGGTTGACGATCCACCGGTCGGCGAGCGGGCGCCCGGCGAGCGGGAGATCCGCCGTCGCCTCGGCGCCCAGGTTGCCGAGCGCGAACCGCGTGGCGTTCCACAGCTTGTTGGCGAAGTTGCGGCCCAGGTCGAACTTGTTCGACGAGTTCAGCGCGAGCGGCTCCTCGTCGGTGGGCGTCAGCACGCCGGTCGCCACGCCGTACGCGGTGACCAGCCCGCGCCCGCAGTGCGGGCACTTCTGGCGTGGCGCCGCGACACGGTGGCCGCCGGGCGTCGTGGTCTCCTCCGGGTGGAAGACCTTCTCGCAGAAGGGACAGATCGAGTCCACCGGGAGCCGGACGTCCTGCGTCGTCGTCGCCAGGCCGGCGAGCGCGAAGCGCAGCGCGTCGGCCCCGTGGCTGCGGATGATGTCGCGCGGATCGACGCCGTTCCCCAGAGACTTGCTCATCTTCTGCCCGTAGCCGTCGAGGATGAGCGGGTGGATGTACACGTGTCGGAACGGCACGGTGCCCTCGCGGAAGTACCGGCTGAACATCACCATGCGCGAGACCCAGAGCGTGATGATCTCGCGGGCCGTGCAGAGCACCGAGGTGGGCAGGAAGGTCTCCAGAAGCCCCGGCGTGTCGTCAGCGGCGTCGGGCGCCGGCCAGCCCATCGTCGAGAGCGGCCAGAGTCCCGAGGAGAACCACGTGTCGAGGACGTCGGGATCCTCCGTGTAGCCGGCGCCGGCCAGCGCGTCGGTCACGACGCCGTCGTCGGGGTCGCGCACGCACACGAACGCAGGCAGGCCGTCCGCGTCGTCCGCGTCGGCGTCGTCCGCGCCCTCGTCGTCCGCATGCGCCTGGATCGCGACGCGCTCCTCCCGCACCCACGCCTGAAGCTGCCCGGCGATCGCTGCCGCAGCCGGCCCCCCGGGTCCGGCCGGGTCGTGCTCCGGCGCGCACCAGACGGGGATGCGGTGACCCCACCAGAGCTGCCGGCTGATGCACCAGTCCCGGAGATTGTCGTGCCAGGCTTCGTACGTCTTCGCGTACCGCGCCGGGAAGAACCGCACTTCGCCGTCGCCGGGCCGCGCGGCCGGGCCGTCGCGACGCGCCGGCACCTCGCTCTCGCGCTGCCCGGGAGCGAGGGCGCGCTGCGCCTCGCCGACCATGCGGTCGTCGGTGACGCGCACGTACCACTGGTCGCTGAGATACGGCTCGACCGCGACGTGCGAACGGTAGCTGTGCCCGACCGAATGCGAGTAGGGCGTCACGCGTTCGAGCAGGCCGTTCTCCTCGAACCACGCGACGATTCCCCGGCGGGCGTCCTCGCGCGACCGGCCGACGTACGCGCGCGCGGCCTCGTTGCAGTCGTCCCACCCGTCTTCGTCGGAGATCGTCGCGTCCGGGGCCATCACGTTGATGACCGGCAGGCCGTGCCGCAGCCCGATGAGCCAGTCGTTCTGATCATGGGCCGGCGTGACCTTGAGGAAGCCGCTCGCGTACCGCGCCTTCGGGTCGTCGGCGTCGGGATCGGGGAGGACGACGTGGTCGTCGGCGATGACGGGGATCAGCCGGTCCACGATCGGCAGCCGCACGCGTCGCCCCACGAACCGGGCGCGCTCGCCGTCGTTCGGGTTTACGGCGACGGCGGTGTCGCCGAGCATCGTCTCCGGCCGGGTCGTCGCGACCGTCACGAACTCGCCGGTGTCGCGGCCGTCGTCGTCCACCAGGGGGTAGCGGAGATACCAGAACGAGCCCTCCACCTCCTGCATCTCGACCTCGTCGTCGGCCAGCGCGGTGAGGGTGACGGGATCCCAGTTCACGAGTCGCTTGCCGCGGTAGATGATCCCGTCGCGGAACATGCGGAAGAAGGCGGTGCGCACGGCGAGCGCGCACACCGCGTCCATCGTGAACCGCTGCCGCGGCCAGTCGCAGGATGCGCCCATGGCCTTGAGCTGCGAGGTGATCGTCGCCTCGTACTCGTCCTTCCACTCCCGGGTCTTCGCGATGAAGGCCTCGCGGCCCATCTCGCGACGCCGGATCCCCTGCGCGAGCAGTCGCTTCTCGACCACCGCCTGCGTCGAGATCCCTGCGTGGTCGGTGCCCGGCATCCAGAGCGTGTTGCATCCCCGCATGCGGTGGACGCGGACGAGCACGTCCTGGAGCGTGTTGTTGAGCGCGTGACCGAGGTGCAGCGCCGCGGTGACGTTCGGCGGCGGGATGACGATGCAGTATGGCTCGCCGTCGGCGCCCGCGGACGCGTGAAAGACTCCGGAGCGGTCCCACCGCGCGGCGACGGATTCCTCGTGATCCTCCGGCCGGTATGATTTGGGCAGTTCCGTCGTGAGGGGCGCGGTGGTCATGGGGCGACCATGATAGTCCAGGGTCTCATCCCGTGATTCGATTCCTTCCCGCGATCATCTTCGTCATCTTCGTCATCTTTGTCATCGCCGCCGGCGCCGGCTGCGACGGCGGGACCGGATCGGACGATGCCGCGGCGTCCGGGACGGCGACGCGTGCGCCGGACGACGCCCGCATGCCGACGCAGCCGTCGATCGAGGCCGCGCTGGCCGCCGCGGACGACTACTTCAACACGCAGGAGCTCGAGAAGGCGGAGCTGATCCTCGACCGGCTCATCGAGCGCGCGCCGCGCGAGGGGCGCGCGCACGAGATGATGGGGCAGGTCCTCAGCCTGCGGGCCGCCGGCGCCGCGGAACGCGGCGAGGCCGGGATCGCCCGGAGCCTGCGCCGCGAGGCATACGCGCACTACCGGACGGCGGCGGAGATCGGTCCCCCGTCGGCCGGGCTCGAGCAGAGCGCCGGCACGATCGCGATGCTGGCGGAGGAGCCCGAGGCCGCGCTCGCCCACTTCGAGGCGGCGAGCACGCTCGATCCCGTCAACCCGCAGCATCCGCTCTACGCAGCGCAGCTCTTCATCGCCCGCGACGATCGCGACGCGGCGCGCTCGCGTCTTGACCGGGTGCTCGAGCTCGACCCGGACGAGCCGCTCGCGCACGCGTCCCTCGCGGTCATCGCGCTCGAGGACGGTCGCGTCGAGGATGCCCGCGCCCGCATCGCGCACGCCCGCGCGCTCGCCCCGCACGACGTTCGCTTCCGCGTCCAGGAGGCGCGCATCCTCCGGCGCAGCGGCCTCGCGCAGCAGGCGGTGGAGACCCTCCTCGCGCTGGGCGAGGCCGCCTGGCGCGACGAGGCAGTCGCGGCCGAACTCGCAGCCGGCTACGACGCCCTCGCTCGCCACCACGACGCGGCTCGTGTGTGGATGTTCCGGTTCGGCACGGGCGATCCCGCGTCGTCGTCCTACCGCGACGCGGCCCGCGCCGGCGAGGCGCTGCGGCGGGCCGGGGACCTCGACGAGGCCCGCCACTGGCTGGGCGAGGCCTCGATGCTCGCCCCCGACGCGCCCGAGGTGCGCGCGCTCGGTGCGGCGCTGGACGGCGGTTAGCGTGGAATGCCGTCGAGTGAGCGCGCAACCGGTTTCGCAAGATGCCGTTGTGAGGCGGTACTCCGAGGTTCTCGATTGGAAACGGGAAACGCCAGACACGTGCGGCTTTAGCCCGCATTACGCATGAAGCGAGCCGGTGGTCCTATACCCGCAGTCGCGGTGAGCGTGACGGTGCGAACCGGTCAGTCGTCCTCGGTCTCCGGCCCGTACGCGGGCGCGCGTCGTCCCGCCTCCGACCACGCGTCGATCGCGGGTCCGTCGGCGTCATCGGGGCGAACCCGGCGACGCCGCCGCCGGCGATCCAGCATCAGCACGGCCACGACCAGGAGGAAGAGCGTGAGCAGCAGCGTCAGGGAGCCGAAGACCAGCCACGCCTTCTGGAGGGATCCGGACCGCCCGGGGCTCGCCGCGGGGGAGGCGGCCGCGACGGTCATCACCGCTCCCCCGGGTCCCATCGAGCCTGCCTGGTCGGCGTTCATCGCGTGGACCGAGTATAGGCCGGCCTTCCGGTCCGCCCCTCGGCGCCATCCTGCGGTGCCGGTCCGAGAGGAAGCTGCGCCGGAGCGTGCCGGGCGGCCGGGGCGTCCTACACTCATTCCGAAAACTCCCGGGGAACGTGGGAAGGAACCGCGGTCCCGCCGGTCGGTAGGGATGGGAGACGAGGAAACACGCTCGAACCGCGGTTGACGGGATCCGCGGTGGGCCAGGTTTGGAGGGATCGGCGGCGATAGCCGATTTTGAGGGAGCGGACCGCCGCCACATTTCTGCGCATTCTCAGCATTCTCACCGTCGCGCGACTCAGGACGCCTCCCGGGGGGGATCCCGCGAGCCGCACGGCAGCGTTCTTTCAGGAAGGTACGAGATGACCATGACGAAGCTCAGCCGCCGCCCGGGCTCACGACGCGCCACCCTCAACCGCTGGGCCCTCGTGGCGGCGCTCCTGCTGGTCCCCGGCCTCGGCAGGCTGACCGCGACGTCCGCGGAGCCCGACGGGACCGTCGAGCGGTGGGCACTCCAGGTATGGGAAGCCGCCCGCGGCGGTGACACCGGTACGCTTGAGCACGCCATCGACCGCATGCCCGCGAGCCATGTCTCGATCGAGTCGGCCGACCGGTTTCGCACCTCCGTCGATCGCATCCGGCGCAACCGGACCGATTCCGCCGCCATGCGGGTCACGCAGCGCGACGAAGCGCTCGGCGAGATGCGGGCGGAGATCGAGGCCGACCACCTCGCCAAGGCCCTGCGGAAGGCCGTCGAGGCACAGACCTACAGCGACGATCTCAACAGCGCCTTCGACAACCAGGACATCATGCAGCTCGTCCGCTGGGCCCAGGAGCGGATCCCGGTCATGGAGGACCAGCACATGTGGCTCGACGCCCAGGAGCTGCTCTACCTCCTGCGGACCTTCTACGAGGACACCGACCGGCGCGCGGAGTTCGAGCAGTACGACGAACGGCTCGAGTACGTCAATCAGCGCGTCGGGCTCATCGCGCGCTTCGTCCCGCGTCGCCTCCACGACATGCGGAACGAGCGGGCGGAGCGCATCGGCGAGGAGACCTTCGGCGAGTTCAACCCCGCGACGGCGGTTGACTGGCGCGAGCGTCTCGATGGCGTCGATCATCGCATGCTCACGCAGTCGCTGCGGACGGCGGCGGTGGAACACATCGAGACCGGCGGCTGGCGCCCGCTGATCGAGGGCGGCCTCCAGTCGCTGCGGCTTCTCGCGACGACCGAGGCGCTCTCGGAGACCTTCCCGACGCTTGCGGATCCGGCGCGGGTCGGGCAGTGGACCAACTACATCGAGGAGAAGCTGCGAGAGCTGAATCACAGCGGGGACGGCGACCTCAATCACTGGACGCTGAAGGACCTGCTCGACGGGCTCAACCGCGTCAACCAGGCGACCCTGGACGTCCCCCTCCCGGTCATCCTGCGCGAGTTCGGCGACGGCGCGCTCACGAAGCTCGACACCTACTCCGAGATCATCTGGCCGGACAAGCTGCGCCGATTCCAGCAGGCGACGGCGGGCAACTTCGTGGGCGTCGGCATCCTGATTCGCCACAACGACAAGCGCGAGGTGATGGTCGTGAACCCGCTGGAGGGCACGCCGGCGTACTTTGCGGGCGTGAAGCCCGAAGATCTCATCGCGGAGGTCAACGGCGACCCGACGGTCGGCTGGAGCCTCAACGACGCCGTTGACCGCATCACCGGACCGAAGGGTACGGTCGTCATGCTGGGCGTCAGGCGCGAGGGCGAGAATGACCTCGTGAAGATCGCGATCACCCGCGACGTCATCAAGATCCGCTCCGTCAAGGGCTGGTACAAGGGGGACCTCAACGAGAACGGTGATCCGGTCTGGGACTGGTTCATCGATCCCTACAGCCGCATCGCCTACATCCGGCTCACGCAGTTCACCGAGGACAGCTACGGCGACCTGAGGCAGGCGTGGCGCGAGGTCAACGCCGACGGGCGGCCGAGCGGGCTCATCCTCGACCTGCGTCACAACCCCGGCGGGCTGCTGACCTCGGCGGTGCAGATCAGCAACCTCTTCGTTCCGAACGGCAGCATCGTCACCGGCGAGGACAAGGACGGCAACCGCGCCTGGGGACAGGACGCGCGTCCGAACTTCGCCGAGTTCGCGGGCACGCCGACGGTGGTGCTCATCAACCAGGGGTCCGCGAGCGCCAGCGAGATCGTCGCCGGCTGCCTCCAGGCGCACGGCGCGGCGGTCATCGTCGGTGAGCGCTCCTTCGGCAAGGGCAGCGTGCAGACGATCCACCACGTCGCCCGCGAAGGACGCCTCAAGCTCACGACGCAGTACTACCGGCTCCCGTCGCCCGACGGCGTCAGGAACGGGCGTCTCGTGCACAAGCGGCCGGGCGCCGATGTCTGGGGAGTCGATCCGGATGTCGAGGTGCAGATGTCGGTCCAGCAGGTGTCCGACACGATCAGGCTCCGTTCCGCCGCCGAGATCATCCCGCTCGGCGACGACGGCGTGCTGAATCCCGACGACGAGGAGCGCCCGGACGTCAACGATCTGCTCACGGAGGGCACCGATCCGCAGCTCGCGACCGGTCTCCTGCTGCTTCAGGCCCGCGCGCTGGCGACGGACGACGTGCGCCACGCGAGGCGCTGAGAGGCCGTCGGCTCGCGCCGCGAAAGACCGGCTGCCGGGCATGGCGTCCGGCAGCCCGGAGTCACCAGGCCCGGTCCGCCGGGCGGCTGCCCGGGAGGGCCTGTCAGTCTCGCCCGCCGCGGGCCACGGACGATGCGTACGGCCCGAGCCCGAACGTCATCGCGACGTCGTCGTTTGCCGCAGGCCCCTGCGACACCGTGGCGGAGAGGTGGCGGCTGTAGGCCGACCGCGCGGATGGGACGCAGCCCGTGGCCGCGAGGCCGGCCGTGGCCAGGATCGCCGCCAGGGTCGCCGCCAGGACGCCCCGGAGTGTCGCTCGCTCGCATCGCATGAAACCCAAAGGTGACATGAAGCCGGGGCCGAATCACGTGCGAAGCCGCAATGATCCTCCGTCTCGCGGCCGCTGCGTTCCTACGGAGCGCATACCTTGCCCCGTTCCGCGCGCTGCGTACACTGGCCCCGCGCCGATCGGCCGATAACGGACCGGCGCCGGAGGCAGGTCATGTCCGCAGGTGTCCGCCGGGCGAGCGTGAGGGCCGATCGTCGTGAGTTCCTCCTCGCGAGCGCCGGGGCCGCGATCGGAGCCGTGCTGACGCGGAGCCGCCCCGCGATCGCCGCGCCCCGTCCGCGCCCCGGACCGCAGACGCGGGCGGGCGCGCTGTCGCAGGAGTCCGAAGCGGCGCAGCTCACCCGCGAGACGATCGCCGAGGCGGAGCGGCTGACCGGCGTGACGTTCACCGACGCGGAGCGCAGGACCATCGCCGAGACCGTCGGCGAGCAGATCGAGCGCTTCGTCGCGAGACACGAGATCGCGCTTCCGAACGAGCTCGCCCCCGCGCAGACGTTCAACCCGCGTACGGACGGCGCCGAGGTCGACCTGGAGCCGCGCATCCACCGCTCGCCCGACGACGGGGCTCCGCTGCCGGCGTCGGACGACGACATCGCGTTCGCGCCCGTCACGCGGCTCTCGCGCTGGATCGAGCGCGGCGCGATCACGAGCGTACGGCTCACGGAGATCTTTCTCGATCGCCTCGATCGGTTCGGACCGGGGCTCGAGTGCGTCGTGACCCCGACTCCGGAGCTTGCGCTCGCGCAGGCCGAGGCCGCCGACCGCTGGCTCACCGACGGCCGGCCCCCGAAGAGTCCGCTGCACGGCATCCCCTGGGGCGCGAAGGACCTGCTCGATACGGCGGGAATTCTCACGACGTGGGGCGCGATGCCGTACAGCGACCGCGTTCCCGACACCGACGCGACGGTGGTCGCGCGGCTGCACGACGCGGGCGCGGTCCTCGCGGCCAAGCTCACGCTCGGCGCGATCGCGTACGGCGACATCTGGTTCGGCGGCAGGACCCGCAACCCGTTCAACCCGGACGAGGGCTCGAGCGGCTCGAGCGCGGGTTCGGCGGCGGCCACCGCGGCGGGGCTCGTCGCGTTCGCCCTCGGCACCGAGACGCTCGGGTCGATCGTCTCGCCTTGCATGCGTTGCGGCACGACCGGCCTGCGTCCGACCTTCGGGCGGGTGGCGCGGACCGGCGCGATGGCGCTGTGCTGGTCGATGGACAAGATCGGCCCGATCGCCCGCACCGCGGAGGACACGGCGCTCGTCCTCGACGTGATCAACGGCGCGGACGGCGGCGATCCTTCCTCGACGGACGTGCCGTTCGATTTCGACGTGAACCGCTCGGCGGGCGGGATGTCGGTCGGCTACGACCCGGCCTGGTTCGAGGGTGACGACACCGACGACATCGACCGCGCAGCGCTCGCCGCGCTACGCCGCACCGGCGTCCGGCTCGTCGAGATCGACCTGCCGGACTGGCCCTACGACACGCTGCTGTCGATCCTCTTCGCGGAAGCGGCGACCGCGTTCGAGGAGATCACGCTCGACGGCCGCGACGACGAGCTCGTCTGGCAGGAGCCGCACGCGTGGCCCAACACGTTCCGGTGTGCGCGCTTCATCCCCGCCATCGAGTACCTCCAGGCCGAACGCTTCCGCCGCCGCGTGATGGAGATGATGGCGGCGCGCTTCGCCG
>CAZXBB010000063.1:0-22478 GCA_964638815.1 uncultured Isosphaeraceae bacterium | reverse complement strand
AGCTCCCAGAGACTCGTCGCCTTGAGCCGCGTCATCGTCCGCTCGGCATTCCGGACGCCGGCGACGAAGATCGTGCCCTCGGGCGCCAGCTCGTGGATCGTCGGAGGCCCCGCGAAGCAGACCGTCGTGAGGGCGAGCGTGGCGGCCGCGACCAGGGTGGTGACCCGGGTCAGCGTGATGGCCGACGGCGTGATGGCCGTCGGTGTGATGGCCGTCGATGTGATGGCGGTCGGTCTGACGACGGTCGGTGCATGCTTGGTCACTGGTTCATTTCCTGTGGAGAGCCTGGCCGGAATCGCCGGTCGCGTCCTGCAGTTGCGGCGGAACGCCGAAGTTCACGCGGGGCGGCGCCTCGTGGTAGAGATGGCCCGAGTTGGGGTTGTTCTTGTCGAAGGCGAACGCCTCGCGGTTCCGGATGAAGTCCTTGACGTACCGCGTCGGAATCGCGAAGCCGAGTGCCTCGCCGCCGCGAATGCCCATGTTCGTGATGCCGATGACCTCGCCCTTCGTGTTGAAGAGCGGACCGCCGGAGTTCCCGGGATTGATCGCGGCGTCCGTCTGGACGTACGTGAGGCCGTCGAAGCTCCGCTGCGTCGTGGAGATCACACCCTGGCTGAGGGAGCGCTCGAGCCCGAGCGGGTTGCCGATCGCGAACACGACCTGACCGACCTCGATGTTCTCCGCCGCCTCCAGCGGCGCGGCCAGGAAGGCGCCCCCGTCGGGATGCGTGATCTTGAGGAGCGCCAGATCGAGGTGGTTGTTGACGGCGATGATCTCGATGTCGTTGATCTCGCTGCGCCGGAGCGTGCCGCCGCGTTCGGGAAACCAGACCGTCGCCCGCAGCGTCGTCTCGCCCTGGATGACGTGCGCGTTCGTGATGGCGTAGCCGTCGCGGTTGATGATCACGCCGGAGCCGAGACCGTTGGGCGTCGATATCTTGACGACGGCGGAGCCGATGCGTTTCGCGTGCTCGCGCGGGCTCAGCTCCGGAAGATCCTGCGCCGTGTGGAACAGGCTGTCGCCCGTGACCGGCACCGCGGCGTCCACGGTTTCCGCTTCGATGTCGCGGATGTCGTCGATGCGGAACTCCAGGATCGAAGGTCCGACGTCGAGCCAGACGCGCTCGTCGTCGCGCTTGATGATCGAGCCCTGGACCGCCGCCCCGCTCTTCAGCGTGACGACGTCGGCGAGGGCGGACCGGACCGGGCCGCCGGCGACGCAGAGCACACCCACGAACGTCCCGGACACGAATTGACGGGCAATCTGGTTCATTCCGCCTCGCTCGGTCGAACGACGGACCGATGAGCCAGTATAGGATGATCGGTCATCCGTGCGGGAGACCGCCGTTCCGCGTTCCCCCGAGGCGTAGGAGGTCCGTATGCGTCTTCGTGCGTTCCGCATGTCCCCGCCCGCGCTGCGACTCGCACTGTCGGGCATCTTCGTCATCGTCGTCATCGGCGCCGCGGCCCCGGGCGGTTTCGCGCAAGATTCCAATCTGGCAGGATATTTCGGGTTCGACGGCCTCGAGATCATCAAGATCGGGGAGCGGGCCGGCCCGCTCACGGCGGCGGACATGGACGGCGACGGGCTCACCGATCTCGTCGTGGTAAACAACCAGGACAGCCGGATCGAGTTGCACCACCAGCGCGCCGGGGCCTCGCCGGACGACGTGGTGGAGGCCCCCGCGCGCGTCAACGAGTTCCCCGAGCACTGGCGGTTCCGCCGCGAGCTGCTCTCGGTCACGCATCGCGTGAGCGCCGTCGTCGCGCACGACTTCGACGGCGACGGGCTACGGGACCTCATTTACGCCGGCCTGCCGGCAGAGCTGGTCTTCGTGCGGCAGGCGACGCCCGGCGTGTTCGAGGTGACCCGGCGGCACCGCGTCAAGAACCTCGCCGCCGGCCGCGACGGCCTCGCCATCGCGGATTTCATCGGCGACGCCGCGCCCGAGCTCGTCGCGATCGTTGACGGCAAGATCCGCATCTGGCCGCTCGAGAACGACAGCCTCGGACCCATGATCGAGCTCGCCGCGGGCAAGCCCATCGTCGCGTTCGTGGTCGAGGACTATGACGGCGACGGGCGTCTCGACCTCGCGGCGGCGATCCCCGACGATCCCGCTCCCGTGCGCATCTGGTTCGGCGGGCTCGAGGACGGGGTCGGCATCCTCGAAGCGGAGGTCCGGCTCGACATGCCGCCGCTCATCGAGCTCGCCCCGGTGCGCCTTCCCGGCGTGCCCGCGGCCCGTCTCGTCGCCATCGAGCGCGCGAGCAAGCGCATCGTGGTCTATGCCGTCTCCGAGGAGCAGGTCGAGGACGCCGGGGACCGCGACGCGGCCATGCGGGTGCACGGCTTCACCGACCCCGGCAACCGGAATCGCGACCACGCGGTGGTCGATCTCGACGGGGACGGGCTTCTCGACCTCGTCACGACGGACACGGAGGCGAACGCGATCGTCACCTACCGCCAGCGCGAGGGCCGGGGCCTCGCGGCCGGGCTCATCCACCCGAGCCTCTCGGAGCTCACCTATCTCGTGGCGGGAAACGTTGACGACGACCCGGCGGCGGAGCTCTTCGTTCTCTCCGAGAAGGAAGGCGTCGTCGCCCGCGGAGACGTCGAGGCGAACGCCGGCGTGATCGAGGTTCCATTCCCGCGCCCGATCAACGTGTCCCCCGGCCACAAGCCGACCGCCCTCAACCTCGTCTCGCTCGACGGCGGGCCCCGTCTCGCCGTCGTGGCGAAGGACACTCGCGACTACGTCCTCGATCTCATCGACATGGCGGGCGACATTCGCACCATCGCGCTCGGGAAGCTCAGCCGCTCGCCGGAGACGATCGTCGGGCTCGACGCCGACCAGGACGGCCGCACCGATCTCATGCTGTTCACGCGCGAGAAGCCGATGACCATGCTGTGGGCGCGCGACGACGGATTCGAGCTCCTCGAGTCGAAGGACATGGGCCAGTTCGGCCTGGTCGAGGCGGCCGAGGCGCACAACATCGCGACGTTCGACGTCGACGGCAACGGGCGGGAGGAGTTGCTCATCGCCAACCGGAATTACGTCCGCGCGCTCCGCTACGAGCTCGAGCCTGCGCCGGGCGTCAGCCCGGGCTGGCAGGTCGTCGAGCAGATCAACGCCCACGACAGCAGCTCGAATCTCGTGTCGCTCGCGATCCTCGGCGATCGCATCGTGGCGGCGGACAAGGAGAACGACCGCCTCATCGTCATGGCCCGCACGGGCGGCACGTGGGGCGAGGTCGAGGCCCTGGCGGTCCGGGGCTTCACGTTCACGGAGATCCTGGCCGGCTCGTTCTCAGGCGACGGCCGCGAGAACATCATGGCCGTCGGCGATGACGGCTTTGCCGTGTTCCGCTTTGCGGGCGAGCGCGTCGCGCTCAGGGAGCTGGACACCTGGCGCACGAGCGACCCGCGGCGCACACACCACGAGATCCAGGCGGGGGACCTCAACGGCGACGGTTTCACCGACCTTGCGGTGCTCGACGCCGGCGAGCAGATGTGCGACATCTTCACGTTCAGCGAATCCGGACGCATGCTCTTCGCGACCGGCTTCCGGGTCTTCGAGTCCACGCTGTTCACGGGCGGCGACGCGCGGCAGTTCGAGCCCAGCCAGTCGCTCATCGTGGACGTCACCGGGGACGGGGCGAACGACCTCGTGCTGCTGGCGCACGACCGGATCCTGATTTACCCGCAGATGGTCGAGTAGGAGACCGCGCGAAGGCGTGATGACGTGAAGGCGTGCCTATCGCTCCGCGATCGGAACGTAGGCGACCCCGTGCGGCCCCGTGTACTCGCATCGCGGCCGGATCAGCCTGTTGTCCGCAAGCTGCTCGATGCAGTGGCCGACCCAGCCGGCGACGCGGCTCATCGCGAAGAGCGGCGTGAAAAGGTCGATGTCGAGGCCGAGCGAGTAGTACGTAGTCGCCGAGTAGAAATCGACATTGGGATGGATGCCCTTCGCGGCGACGGCGGCCGCCATGACCTCCTCGATCCGGCGGCTCATCTCGTAGAGCCCCTTGTTGCCGGTGTCCTCGGCGAGCTGCTTCGCGAACGTCCTGAGATAGGTCGCACGAGGGTCGTACGCCTTGTAGACGCGGTGACCGAAGCCCATGATGCGCTCCTTGCGCTCCAGCTTCGCCTTCACGTACGGCTCCACCGCATCCATGCCGGGGATCTCCTGGAGCATGTGCATCACGGCTTCGTTCGCGCCGCCGTGCAGCGGCCCCTTGAGCGTCCCGATCGCGGTGGCCATCGCGGAGTACAGATCGCTCAGCGTCGAGATCGTCACGAGCGCGGCGAACGTGGAGGCGTTGAAGCCGTGGTCGGCGTGGAGAATGAGGCACACGTCGAGCGCCTTCGCCATCGTCGGAGTGGGCCGGTCGCCGCGGAGCATCGTGAGGAAGCTCTCGGCGATCGACAGCGAGGAGTCGGGCCTGACGACGTCCAGGCCCTTGCGGTGACGATCGAAGCCGGCGATGAGCGCGGGCGTTGCGGCGAGGAGGCGAATGGCCTTCCGCTGATTGGCGTCCGCGGAGTCGTCGTCCGCCTCCCCGTCGTACAGTGCGAGGGCGGACACCAGCGTCCGCAGCGCGTGCATGGGCACGGCGTCGGCCGGCATCGCACGGATCATGTCCCACATCGGGGCGGGCAGGTCGTACTCAGCGCGGACCTTCCGCGTGAAGACGTCGAGCTCGCCCGCGGTGGGCAGGCGGCGGTGCCACAACAGGTAGACGCACTCCTCGAAAGTCGAGTTCCGGGCGAGGCTGTCGATATCGATGCCGACGTACTCGAGCACGCCCTTGGCTCCGTCGATGAACGACATCTGCGACTCGGCGGCAATGGTGTTGGCGAGTCCATCGTCACGTCGTAGTTCGGGCATGGTGGTGGTCATCTCGTTCGCCTCGCCTGGGCCGCACGGCCCGAAGGTGCGTTGGCGTGCCGTGCGGATTCGCGCATGATACCGCATTCATGATCGTGCAGGGTCGCCTCATTCTCGATCCGGACGAGCCGCCCGCCCCCGGCTGGGTGGAAGTCGAGGGCCATCGCATCGCGCGCGTCGGCGGCGGCGTCCCCCCCGCGCGACCGGACGCCGGGAACGCCGACGCGCTCGTCGCGCCGGGGTTCATCGACGCGCACGTCCACCTGCCGCAGTTCGACGTCGTGGGGTACGACGGCCTCGACCTGCTCGACTGGCTCGACGACGTCGTCTTTCCGGCCGAGTCGCGCTGGTCCGATCCGACCGTCATGGCGCGCCAGATCGAGCGGGCTTACCGCCGCATGCTGCACGCGGGCACGCTCGGCTACGCCGGCTTCCTTACAAGCCACCCGGACGGCCCCGGCGCCGTGCACAGCGTGCACGAGCGGCTGCCGCTCCGCGCCGTCGTCGGCCGCACGCTCATGGACCGGAACGCCCCGGAGTCACTGACGTCGTTCGGCTTCACCCCCCCGCCCCCGGCGTCGCCTGACGGCCGGCTCGAGTTCAGCCTGAACCCCCGCTTCGCGATCAACTGCTCGCAGACGCTCCTCGCCGCGGTCGGGGCGACTGCCCGCAGCGGCGCGCGCGTGCACACGCACCTCGCCGAACAGACGCGCGAGTGCCGCATCGTGCAGAAGCTCTTTCCCGACGACACGCACTACACCGGCGTCTACGACCGCCTCGGGCTTCTCCGCGCGGGCACGCTCCTCGCCCACTGCGTCCACCTCGGCGCGGACGAGTGGCGGCTGATCGCCGAGCGTCGCGCAGTGGTCGTGCACTGCCCGGGCGCGAACACCTTCCTGCAAAGCGGCATCTTCGATCTCGGCGCCGCGCGCGCCCACGGCGTGCGTCTCGCGCTCGGATCGGACATCGCGGCCGGGCCCGACGTGGCCATGCCGCGCGTGGCGCGGGCCATGATCGAGGTCGCGAAGATGCGCGCGATGTCCGGCGCGACCGACGCCCCGGTTCCCACGCCGGCGGAGGCGTGGCGTCTCATCACCGAGGGCAACGCCGACGCCCTCGGCTTCGCGGGCGCCGGACGCCTCGCCGTGGGCGCCCCGGCCGACCTGCTCGTTCTCGAGCCGCCCTTCGTACCCGACGAGCACCTCATCGGGAGGCTGCTCTACACGTGGCGTGACGAGTACGTCACGACACGGATCGTCGCGGGACGAATCGAGCCGGGAGGATGTTGAGAACTCAGGTCCGCGACGCCCTGCTACAGTGACGCCCGATGTTCATCCCCCTTCGCACCAACCGGGAGCCGAAGCGACGGCCCCTCGTGACCGAGGGGCTGATCATCCTGAACCTGCTCGTCTACCTGGCGGGGCTCGTCATGTCGCGCGTCGGCGCCGGGGACGGCCTCGAGCGGCTCGCGGGGGTCGGCCACCTCGCGCGGCACGACTTCCACGCGTGGAACCTCATCACCTACCAGTTCCTGCACGATCCGCACTCGATCCTGCACCTGGCCTTCAACATGCTGTTCCTCTGGATCTTCGGCGCGGCCGTCGAGGACCGGCTGGGGCGGCTCAGCTTCCTCGCGTTCTACCTGCTCGGCGGCGTGGTCGCGGGGGTCGGGCACATGATCGTCGCGCCGGAGGCGCCGGTCATCGGCGCGTCGGGATCGATCGCCGCCGTCACCGGGGCCTTCCTCGCCCTCTTCCCGCGCAGCCGGATCAAGGTGTTCGTCATCTTTTTCTTCATCGGCGTGTTCGAGATCCCGGCCCTCTGGTTCATCGGTCTCTTCTTCGCGATCGACGTCGTCAGCCAGGTCTCGGACCTGCTCGGCGGGGGCGACAGCGACGTCGCCTTCATGGCGCACATCGCCGGCAGCGTCTACGGCTTCACGCTGGCCTTCGTCCTCCTCGCGCTGCAGATCGTGAAGCGCGAGGAGTTCGACATCTTCTATCTCCTGCGGCAGTCGCGGCGCCGCTCGGCGTTCCGCCGGGCCACGCGGGGTCGGGTCGGAGGAGCGTGGGAGTCGGCGTCCGCCGACACCGCGCGCCAGCTCGCGAAGCGTTCCTCGAAGCCGGCGCACGCCGCGCTCACCGACGCCGATCGGGAGGCCGCGGCGGCGCGGTCGGTCATCCGCGCCGCGCTCGCGCAGCATGACACGACGGGCGCGGCCCGACTCTACCGCGACCTGCTCGAGCGCGCCCCGGCGAGCGTCCTGATGGAGAACGAGCAGCTCGACATCGCCAACCAGCTTCACGCCGACGGCGACTACGACACCGCCGCCCGTGCCTACGAACTGCTGCTGAGCACATACCCGTCGTGTCCGGCCGCGGCCCAGGTGCGGCTGATACTCGGGCTGATCTACGTGCGCCGCCTCGGCCGCCCCGAGCGCGCGACCGAGCTCATCACGAAGGCGAAGGCGGCGCTGCGCGACCCAGCCCAGCAAGCGCTCGCCGACGAGCTGCTCGGGGAGATCAGCCCGTGAGTGCAAGGCCCACGCGGACCCGGATCAAGATCTGCGGGGTCGCGACGCCCGATGCGGCCCGGTTCGCGGTGGAGGCCGGCGCGGACGCGATCGGCCTCGTGTTCGCCCCCGGCTCGCCGCGGCTGATCGACACCGCGACCGCGCGGCGCATCCTCGACACGCTGCCGCCGATGGTGACGCCGGTCGCCGTGTTCGAGGCGCGCGGCGGATTCGACGACGGCCTGGTCGCGCGGTCGCCCGCGTGGTGCCAGGTGCACGGCGAAGTGGAGGAGGACGAGGTCGCGCTCCTTGCGTCACGCCGCCGCGTGGCCCGCGGCTTCCGGTTCACGGTGGAGGCCGTGCAACGCTGGGCCGCGTGCGACGGCGTGTCGGCGCTGCTCGTCGACGGCTCCGCGGGCGGGGCGGGTACGACCTTCGACCACGACGCGCTCGCGCGGCTGATGCCCGGTCTCCGCAAGCCGGTGATCCTCGCCGGCGGCCTCACGCCGGACAACGTGGGCGACGCGATCCGCACCGTGCGGCCCTATGCCGTCGACGTGAGCAGCGGCGTGGAGTCGGCGCCGGGGGTGAAGGACGAGGGGCTGGTGCGTGCCTTCTGCGAGGCGGTCCGTGCGGAGGATCGGGGCGGCGGAAGCCGGTGACGCCGTTCGGGCCGCGAGCGGCGAGCGTCAATCGACTCCCGCGCCGTCCGCCGCCTGCGCCGCGGGCGCGCCCTTGGTCTTCGACACCAGCCGGATGCCCTCGACGCGCAGGTCCTTGTCGACCGCCTTCGCCATGTCCCACAGCGTCAGCGCCGCCACCGACACCGCGGTGAGCGCCTCCATCTCGACGCCGGTGCGGGCCGTGATCATCGCGCGGGCGACGACGCGCATGCGCTCCGGCGACGCGCGCTCGAAGTCGATCGCGACGCCGTCGAGCGGCAGCGAGTGACACAGCGGGATCAGCTCGTCGCACTTCTTCGCAGCGAGGATGCCGGCGAGCCGGGCCGCCGCCAGCGCCTCGCCCTTCGGCAGCTCCCCCGCCTCGAGCGCGTCAAGCGTCTGCGGCCGCGCGCAGAAGTAGCCCTCGGCCACCGCCTCGCGTCGCAAGGGCGGTTTCGAGCCGACGTCCACCATGCGCACGCGCCCGCGCTCGTCAACGTGCGTCAGCCTGGCCGGGTCTTCGGTCACGACCTCACTCCTTGACCGCCGCGATGTGCGGCGGCTCCCCGGGCACGGGGGCGGTCGGGTGGTGGCTCTGGAGTCCGGGGAGCGCGATGACGCGCACCCTGGGGTCCCAGAGCGGTCCGGTCACTTCGAGCGACGCGAGCTGATCGCCGATGCCGCCCACGAGATCGCGCAGCAGCAGCACGCCGCCGCGACTGCGGAACCGGGTGTCGAGCTCGAAGCTCGCCAGGTCCAGCGTGCCAGTGCCCTCGAGGTGCTGGACGAACATGCCGTCGAGCGAGCTCTCGAAGAGTATGCTCTCGAAGACGAGCGTTCCGCCGTCGATGAAGAACTGCGCATCGCCGTAGTCCCATTCGCCGAGCGGCAAGGTGGCGTGGAACGGCTGGAGCAGGCGGACCGCGAGCGGAATGCTGACGAGCCCATCCTCCATCATCCGGACGACACCGCGTCCGACGCGCCCGTCGATCTCGCCGCGACGTCCGCTCAGCGTGATGTGCCCGAACATCCCGCCGGCGGACACGGGCGGCGCGGTGTCGTGCAGCCCCGGGTCGGCGATCGGCGACCCGGCGGTCGGCGACCCGGCGGTCGGCGACCCGGCCGTCGGCGATTCCGTCCTCGGCGATTCCGTCCTCGGCGAACCGGGCGAGGCCTCCCTTCCTGACCCGAGGCGAAAGTCCTGCACGGGCACGTCGGCCAACTGGGCGGCGACTGAATAGGCGAGGTTCTCACCGACGCCGACCTCGGCCGTGGCGGTGACGGCGCCGTGACGGGCGTTGGCGCGGAACGACTCGAGGCGCATCGTCGTGCCGTCGTCCGAGAGCCGGAGCCGCGCGTCGAGGTCGCGCAGCTTCTGACCGAGGACGGCGAGACGCCTGGGACGAGCGTCCACCTCGACCGCCAGCGCGCCGTGTCGATCCCGCGCGACCCGCAGGTCCAGGGGACCGGAGATCTCCGACAGCCCGATCCCCGCGCTCATCGACGCGTCGTCGAGGTTGAAGCGGCCGCCGAACGAGAAGCTCGTGTCGAGCCCACCGTCCGGCCGTTCGTACTCCTCGAGCTCGAGGCGACCGCCCTCCACCGTGCTCGGTCCGCCCTCCCGGAGATCGATCGCCGAGAGGACGCGCTCGACGGGGCGGGGAAGGAACGCGGCGACCTGCGCGCTCATGAGACGCCCCTCGTACGAGACGTCGATGTCCGCGTCCAGCCGCGGCTTCGTGATGATCGTTCCTCGCGCCTCGATGAGCCCGGCGACGTGCCGCGCACGGATGTCGCTGAGGTCGACGCGTCCCGGGGTGAAGTGAACGCGCGCGCCCTCCTCGATCTCGAGGTGAATCGGCGTCTCGTCGAGCTGGAACGCGACGTGGCGCGGGACGATGGTGAGCTCGTACGTCGCGGGCCCCTCCTCCCCCGCCGGCTCGTAGGCGAACGTCGCGTCGAGCCGGCCCTTCGGTGCGAACGCGAGGAACTTCCCGTGCTCCGCGTCGCCAAAGAACTGCCGCACCGCCTCGCGGATGATGGGCGAGCTCAGCTCCGCCCCCTCCCATCGCCCGGTCACCGGCGTCCCGAGCGAGGCCTTGGCGGGGTCGAGCGCGAGCGAGTCGGCGAGCTCGATGAACCCGTCGGCGCCGGTGCCGTCCTCCACGTCGAGCGCGAGATCGTCGAAGTGCACGCGATCCGGCACGAGTCGCAGTTGCCCTCGCCGGTGAACGAAGGACACCACGTCGTCGCCGAGCCGCGCGCTGACGTGCTTCGGCACGAGCGTGATCGCAAGATCGGGCGCCGCTTCCCCGTGGCGCCGATAGGTCAGGCCCGCGTCGAACGCCCCCTCCGGCCGGTACCGATCCCACAGGGAGCCGACGCGATCCGCCGGACCGCGTGGAAGGAGGTCGAGGAGCTCGCGGGACAGCGGCATCTCGCCGAGGTTCACGTCGAGACGCACATCGACGGCTTCGCGCGTCGTGTCGATCTCACCGTCGACCCGGACGCGCGCAAACGCGCCGCCGATCCCCAGGCGCCCGGTGAAGTCGCGCAGCGTCACGCCGTCGCGCGTGATGACCAGACGCCCCCGGCACTCGTCCAGCTTCCAGGAGCCGACGTCGGGCATCGCCTCGCGCCCGAGGAGCGTGGCGATCGTCTCCGCCGGCAGCGCGCGCCCTTCGTCGAGCTCGACCTCGATCTGGTAGAGAAGCTGCTCGTCCACGTCGATTTCGAAGGTTCCCCGGTACCCGAGCACGCCGCTGAGCGAGAGCTGGGCGAGCCCGCGCGCTCCCCGGGAGAGCGACCGGCCCGGCCAGCCTTCCGAGATCGCGGGATCCTGGCGCTCAGCGCGGGTCGGGGGAATCGCCGCGAGGAGCGCGTCGTTGATGACGTCGCCCTGCACCGAGATCCCGAGCGACGGACGGGGAACGATCCGGCCTTCCTCGTCGCGGGCCAGGTCGATCGTTCCGGTCAGGACGCCACGCCCGCCGCCGGGCGTCGCGATGGGCAGCCCGCCGTCCGGACCCTCGACGATCGTGATCCGATCCGGCTGCCAGTCGAGTTGCCCGCCGAGGACACGGACCGGGTACGGGAACCCGTCGAAGAGCAGACCGGCCGACTGGACCGTGACGACGCCCGTCGTGAGCGTGCTCGCGCCCGGGTCCACGGTCCTGCGGATGTCGAGGTCGAGATCGACGACGCCGCCGAGCGTGAAGGCGTCGCCTCCCGTGCCGACGAGCCCCGCGTCGGAGAGCGCGGCGAACGACGGAGCGTGCAGCAGGGATCGGTACGCCTTCTTCTGGCCCTCGTTCAGCGCTTCGAAGAGCACGTCGTCCACCGGCACGTCGCGCGCCGTGAGCTTCAGGTCGATCGCGGCGCTCTCTCCGGAACGGATCGTGCCGGCCAGCCGCACCGTGGCGTCCCCCGAGCCGCGGCCGAGGAGGTTGTGCACGGTGACGAGCTCGTTCTCGAACTCGAGGTACGCCTCGACGTCGCGCAGCGGGTACGGGAACTTCTGGTAGCGGCCGACACCGTGGGTGATGAAGGCCTTACCGCGCGACCGGATCTCGCTCGGCGCGAGCGTTCCTTCGGCGTCGCGGGTCGGGGGGTCGCGCACGATGTCGATCTGCGTGCTGAGCACCCAGTCGCTGAAGCGGAACTTCTCGAGCGCGCGGGCGACGGCGAGCGGCAGCTCGACCGGCGGCGGCGTGGTCTCGTCGCCGCGCTCGACGCGGAAATCCTCGGTCTTGAACTGCATCTCGAAGGCCGCGGTCGCGAGGACGTGATCCATCCATCGCTTCTTGTCGGACCAGTCGACCTCGGGAATGTCGCTGAGGCGGAACGTCACCTGGTACGGAACGCCGACGACCTCGTCGTCCGAATCGACGCTGAGGAACTCTCCCTCCAGCCCCTCGAGGCTGACGGAGTCCCGGGTGAGCTCGATCGTCCCCTTCTCGACGCGCATCCGCGCGCGGCGTCGGGCGGCCTCGACCGCGCCCGCGCGGTACCGCGCCCACAGCCCGGACGTGTCGATCGGGAGCGTCAGGGCGACCTCGTCCACGTCGAAGCGGACGCGGAAGCCTTCCTCCGGCGACCATCGCACTTCCACGCCGGAGACCTTTCCGCTGAGGTCCATCTCGTCCCACCAGACCAGGGCGATGTTCGGGCACATGTCACGCGCCCGCTCGCTCAGCTCCACCTCCTTGATGCGGAACGAGTGCTCGTTCGTGCGCACGTTCCACCGCCCGTCGACGAGCAGCGAGTCGCGCTGGAGCACGGCTCCGTCGGCGTCCACCTCGATCGCGGTGACGCCGTACCACCCATCGCCGTCGGGACGCGGCCGCATCGATCCGGAGAGCGTGCGTCGTCCGGTCACACGGTACGATTCCGCGTCGTGCGAGCCGACCTCGACGACGGCCGTGCGGATCTGGACCTGCGGCGGCAGGAAGGAGCGAGAGCGATCGATGCGTGACCAGTCGGGGCGCAACGTCATGAAGTTGAACGCGCCGGCCTCGTCCTCGCGCTCGCTGATGCGCACCCGCACGCGGCTGACCACCACGTCGAGGACGCGGACGTCGCCCCGCAGCATCCGGCGGGGATCGACCTCGACGGTCATCGCCCCGACGCGGCACACCTCGCCGCCGGGCCCGGGATTGTCCGGCGCCTGGAGCGTGACGTCCGAGAAGACGAAGACGCCGTCGCCGCGGTAACGCGCCCCGCCGATCTCGATGTCGCCGCCGAGCAGGCCCTCGAGCACCGGCTCGACGCGGCCCACGATGAACCACGATCGCGTCGCGACGACGTACGCCAGCATCGGGAGCGACGCGAGCACGAGCAGCACGATCAGCGCGCGTCGCGTCCAGCGCCGAACGCGGCGCGGCGATCGCGGCGGGGGTTGATTCTTTGCTTCGCTCGTCACGGGGCGGCGTCGGTCGCCCTCCCGGCTCTCCCGGTCGGGGCGGCCACTATAGGTACGATGGTCTCCCCCATTCTCGACGATTTGCAGGGCCGGCATTGAATGCGGCCCGGAGGTGAACCCATCATCATGCGCGTAGCCCTCACCGGAGCCAGCGGCTTTATCGGATCCGTGCTCGCCCGCCGCCTCGCGGACGCCGGCCACGAGGTCACGGCCCTGGTCCGCGCCTCGAGCCGGCGCGATCACATTGAGCCCTTCGTCGATCGCTTCGTCGTCGGCGTGCAGTCCGACGAGGACGCATGGGGCGACCTGCTCGCGGACGCGGACGCCGTCATCCACAACGCCGTGGACTGGGACGTGATCCGCCGTGACGATCTCGACGCGCACCTGGCGTCGAACCTGGCCCCGTCGCTGCGTCTTCTCCGCACCGCCGCGCCGCGGCAGTTCGTTTTCATGAGCACCATCGCCGTGCACCACGACATGCGTCCGCGCTGGGAGGGCGTCGTCGACGAGGATCATCCGGCCCGGCCGGGCTCGCTTTACGGCGCGTACAAGGCCGCGGTCGAGGCCCATCTCTGGTGGGCGCACTTCGCGACCGGCCAGTCGACGTGCGCGCTGCGTCCCTGCGCCGTCTACGGAATCGATCCGAAGCTCGACCGCTCCATCGGCTTCCCCATCGTCGAGGGCATCCGGGAGACCGCGCGATTCGACAAGCCCGGCGGCGGCAAGTTCGTGCACGTCGACGACGTGGCGGCGGCGACCGTCGCGACGCTCGGGAATCCGGACGCGGCGGGCAAGGTGTACAACCTCGTCGACTGCTACGCGCGGTGGGGCGATCTCGCAGTGATGGTGGCGGAGACGCTCGGCGTCGAGGCGGCCGTCGATCTCGGGAGTCCGGCGGCGCCGAAGAACACTTTCACGAAGGACGCGGTGCACGGCCTCGGCGTCGCGATGGATCGCGGGCACGAGGGGCTCCGCGCGTACCTGCGGGAGCTCATCGGTGTGATGAGCGCGCGGGGGTGAGGCAGTTGCCCATTGCATCCGCGGGTTCGCTGGTTGCCGACGGGCCGGCGTCGCGCCGGCGCGCCGGCCCGCTTCACGAATGATCGGGGCCGAACGCCGCCTCTGCCAGGTCGATCGCCCGGTTGAGCGCCGCCGCCTTGTTCGACGTCTCCTCGTCCTCGCGCTCGGGCACGGAGTCGGCGACGATCCCGGCGCCGGCCTGGAGGTGCACGGACCACGGACCGCCCGTCCAGCCCCTCGACGGGATCACCATGGTGCGCAGCGCGATGGCGATGTCCATGTCGCCGCCGAACCCGACATAGCCGATGCCGCCGGCGTACGGTCCGCGGCGCGTCGGCTCGAGCTCGTCGATGATCTGCATCGCGCGCACCTTGGGGGCGCCGCTGACGGTGCCGACGGGCAGCGTCCGGCGCAGCGCGTCCCAGCAGTCGAGGTCCGGGCGCAGCCGGCCGGTGACCGTCGAAGACAGGTGCATCACGTGGCTGTAGCGCTCGACCTGCATCACGCGTTCGAGCTCGATCGACGCCACCTCGCAGACGGTGCCGAGATCATTGCGGCCGAGATCGACGAGCATCACGTGCTCGGCGCGCTCCTTCCCGTCCGCGAGAAGGTCGGCTTCGAGCGCCTCGTCCTCCTCGGGCGTGGCGCCGCGGCGGCGGGTGCCGGCGAGCGGCCGGTTGGTGACGCGGCGGCCTTCGCAGCGGCAGAGGATCTCGGGGCTGGAGGCGACGAGGATCGAGTCCTGCGCCTGGAGATAGATCATGTACGGGCTCGGGTTCACGATGCGGAGCGCGCGGTAGATGTCGAAGGGATCAGCCCGCGTCTCCCGCTCGAAGCGCTGGCTCAGCACGATCTGGAACGCGTCCCCGGCCGCGATGTACTCCTTGCACGCCCCGACCGCCGACCGGAACGCCCCCGGCTCGAAGTTGCTGGCCAGCTCCCCGGCCGAGCCGGCCGTGACGTCGAGATCGATCGCACCCGCCGGCAGCGCGACGCTCGCGGTCTCGAGACGCGTCACGAACGCGTCGAGCTCGGCGCGGCCCGCGTCCCACGCGGCGTCCACCGAATCGTGCTCGTCGTAGCGCACCCAGTTGACCGCGTACAGCACCTTTCGCACGTGGTCGAAGACGCCCACCTGTCGGTAGAGGCCGAAGTGCAGGTCGGGCAGGTCGCGCGCGTCCGGCGGCGCCGACGCGAACGGCAGCTTCTCCGGCTCCAGGTACCGGACGACGTCGTACCCCGCGTAGCCGACCCAGCCGCCGGCGAAGTCCGGCAGGTTGAAGCTGGCCCTGCTCTCCTGGAGGACGGGACGCCACGCCGCGCCGATCCGGCGGATCACATCGAGCGGGTCGTCGGCGGTGCGCGTCGCGGTCGTGCCGGCGCGGTGATCGGCGATCGTCACGTCGTGCGCCCGCGCAAGCACCTCGAGAGAGGGCGCGCTCCCGATGAACGAGTAGCGTCCGACCGCCCCGCCCGCCTCGACGGACTCGAAGAGGAAGCTCGGCGCGGTGCGATCGTCGGCCGAGACGAGACGCCGGTAGCCGAGCACGGGCGTGAGCTGATCGCTCATCAGCCGGCGGACCAGCGGCACGGCGTTACCGGACGAGGCGAGACGGCGGAAAGTTTCGCGGTCGGGGGTGATCATGCGTTCGGGTCGAAGGGGAAGCCGCAAGTGTATCCGTGGATCCCCCGGCGTCGTGATCGGTACAATCGTCCCCCCGCTTCGCCTCCCGCCGGAAAGACCATGCGCCCAACGACCGCACCACACATCGCCGACGCATCGACCGCCAACGGCGTCATGGCGGATCTGCGCGGCGTGAGCAAGACCTACTACAAGCCGGACGGCTCGGTCCTCGTCGAAGCGCTCAAGCCGCTGGACATGGAGCTGCTGCGGGGCCAGTACGTGGCGATCATGGGCGCTTCCGGCTCGGGCAAGAGCACGCTGATGAACATCCTCGGCTGCCTCGACCAGCCGACGACCGGGCGTTTCCTCCTCGACGGCGTGGACGTCGCGGATCTCGACGACGACGCGTTGAGCGCGGTCCGCGGCCGGAAGATCGGCTTCGTGTTCCAGGCGTTCAACCTGATCAGCGAGCTCACGATCGTCGAGAACGTCGAGGTCCCGCTGTTCTACCAGGGGGTGCCGCGGGGCGAGCGCCGGCAGCGGTCGATCGACCAGCTCACCGCGGTGGGGCTCGGCGATCGCCTCACGCACCGCCCGGTGGAGCTCTCCGGCGGCCAGCAGCAACGCGTCGCCCTCGCGCGGGCGCTGGTGGCCGGCCCCTCCGTGATCATGGCCGACGAGCCGACCGGCAACCTCGACTCCGCGACCGGCACCGCCATCCTCGACCTGCTCGGCGAGCTGCACCGCCAGGGGATGACGATCCTCATGGTGACCCACGATCCCAAGGTCGCCGACCGCTGCGAACGCACCGTTCGCCTCCGCGACGGCGAGGTGGAGTCGGACGACCTGCGATAGCGCCGCGCGCCGGCGAGAGTCGCCGCGCGTCGCCGAACGTCCGGGGGGCCGGGAACGACGCTCGGCTCACACCGCGACCGCGTTCACCCGCCGCGCCGCGCACAGGGCGATCGCGATCGCGTCCGCGAGATCCGACGGCTCCGGCATCTCGCTCAGACCGCACTGCGTCATCACGGCCATCTGGACCTGCTGCTTGGTCGCATGCCCGTTGCCGGCCACGGCGCGCTTCACCTCGGTCGCAGCGAGCTCGTCGAGCTCCACGTCGCGCGTCTCACCGGCCAGCAGGATCACGCCGCGCGTGTGTCCCATCAGGATCGCCGTGCGCGCGTGGCGGTAATGGCTGAAGAGCTGCTCGACGACCATTCGATCGGGTCGCAGCTCGTCGATCAGGGCGGTCAGCTCCCCGTAGAGCTGCTTCAGGCGAAAGGGCATCGGCGTTCCGGGCTTCAGCCGGAAGACGCCGGCCTCGACGAGCCGCGGTTCGGGGTCGGCATCGACGAGCTCGACGCAGCCGTAGCCCGTGATGCCGAGACCGGGATCGATTCCGAGGATGCGCATCGGCTGATGCGTACATCGACTCGACCGTCCGGTTTGCTGGAGCCGAATGCCGGGCGCCGCGCGCTACTCCCCCGCCGTGCCCTGGTCCCCCGCCGCGCTCTACTCCCCCGCCGCGCGCTGCTCCCCCGCCGCGCGCACGATGAGCGTCACCAGCGTGCCGACCGGCGGCAGAACCCGGGTGTTCGCCTCCCACTCCGCCGGCTGGACGCTGTCCTGGTCGGCGAAGACGCGCGAGAAGCCGATGACCTCGTCGCCGAAGGTCACGAGACCGATGATCGAGCCGCTGTAGTCGGCGACGTAGATGTCGCCCTCGGGTGTCTCCTCGATGCGGGAGCCGGCGAAGATCCACGGGTCGTCGGGAAACTCCCGCCGTCCCTGGTGCTCGCGGATCCACGCGCGGATCGGCTCCTCCCTCGTCCCGCCGGCCCCGGCCGGCCGCCGCACGCCGATCGAGAGCGCCGCGCCCGTGGGCGGGCTGTACCGGTAACGCTGGTCCTCGTACGACCACATCCCCGGCGCGCCCGGTTCGAATCCCGCGAGCAGCATCGCCGCATGCACCTGTCCCGGCGTGGCGACAGGCACGACGAGCGACTCGTGCTCGCGCGAGCCCGGACCGCACGCGACCTGCTCGAGCCACCCCGCTTCGATGCACACGTGAGCGTCGAGCTCGACGCGCGGATCGTCGCCCTCCCGAATCACGCGAATGCCGGGGAACGGTTCCAGGACGCGCGCGGGCGGCGTCTCGTTTGCCGGCGCAGCGGGCGGGGGGCCGGCCGGTGGCGGAACCCTGCATGCACCGGCGAGAACGGTGACGGCAAGCGCGGCCGCGATTCGTACCATTTCCCTGGTCTCCTCGGATCGCCGACGGGGGGCCGGCGTCCTGGGAGGGTACCGCATCCCCCCGCGCCGCGACGGCGAACGCACGAAAGCGGGTCACGCGAAACGGGTCACGCGAAAATGGGTCACGCGAAAACGGCTCACGCGAAATGAGTCACGACAAGAAAAAAGGCCCGGCAGGAGTAAACTCCATACCGAGCCCTTCCGGGGGCAAATGGATCGAACACGAAGATGGTAACTGGCGATCCCCGGAAATCAAGTGGCCCGCCGCCCGAATCGGAAACCGGGAATTTGATCCCATCAGCCAGGGTCGATGCGACGACCGATGCCAGGGTCGATGCCAGGATCGATGCCACGGCCGATGCGACCGCCGGTCAAGCGTCCTCCGGCCGGGAGCCGGCGGTGGACGTTTCCCTGACGCGAGCGGTTCGGTTCTCGATCCCGTTTGCGCCGATGCCCCCGTCCCCCGAACGTCACAACACCTTCGCCGGCTGGCCCGCCGTGCCAGGGCTGGCGGCGTTCTACGAGATGCGCGTCGCGTGCGTCGGCCGCCCCGATCCGATGAGCGGCTACCTGATGAACATCTCGCGTATCGACGCGGCGGTGCGCGAGCACGTGATCCCCCTCGTCGAGCGGACCGCACACGCGACGCCGGGCGCGTCCGCCCCGCGGATCCTTCGGGACGCGCTGCACCTCCTGCGCTCGGCGCTCGACGACAAGGTGGCGAGCGTCACGTGGCAACTCACGCCCTTCTACAGTCTGACCATGGAGACCCGTGACATGAACCGCGTCCTGCTGCGTCAGGAGTTCTCGTTCGCCGCCTCGCACCGGCTGCATTGCCCCGGGCTCGACGATGCGGAGAACAGGCGGATCTTCGGCAGGTGCAACAACCCGAGCGGTCACGGTCACAACTACCGCATCGCCGTCGCGGTGTCCGTCCCGGTCCCGGACGGCGACGGAGCCCGGGCGGAGGGGTTCACCCTTCACGACCTCGAGCGCGTCGTGCACGAGACCGTCATCGAGCGGTTCGACCACACGCACCTGAACGAGGACACGGAGGAGTTCGCCGGGCTGAATCCCTCGGTCGAGCACATCACCCGCGTCTGCTACGACCTCCTGCGCGACCCGATCGCGCGGGCGGGCGGACGGCTCGAGCCGGTGACGGTGTGGGAGACGGAGAAGACGAGCTGCACGTTTCCTGTGCTGCCCTGAGCGGGGGCGGGCGGAGGGGGCGGGCGGGGGGGCGGGGAGAGTCCGGCCGCCCCTCGGGACGTCGGATTCCCACTCATGCTAACCTAGTGCGATGCGAATCCTCTCAACGATCCTTCCAACGATCCTTGCCGTGACCGTTCTCCTGCTCGCCGCGGCGCCCGCCGCCGGGCAGACCGATGCGGGGTTCGAGACCCTCCAGCGCGAGTTCGGCCACCTCTTCCGCTCCCTTCAGAACAACCGCGGCCTGCGCGCCGACGACCGGCCGGTGCTCGAGTCGTTCCGCGACCGGGTGGCCGCGTTCAGCCGCGTCAATCCCGATCACGCGAAGAGCGTGGCGATGGCGCTCCAGATCTCGATGTGGCTCGACGAGGCGGATCGCGTGGCGGACCTGTGGCAGCAGCTCATGCGGCTGCGGCCGGACGATGCGACCGTCGCACGGGCCTGGCTCGGGCACCTCGAGGGGCTCGAGGACGCCGACCCGGAGGAGGTGCTCGAGGCATACGAGCGCATGTCGATGCGGTTCCCGGACGATCTGGATCTGCTCGGCGGCTGGACCACGCGTCTCAAGCAGCGTCTGCGTTACGCGGAGGTCATCGACATCCTGCGTTCCGGTGACCGGGATCTCACCGCCATGCCCGGCGTGATGCTGACGTTGGCCGACTGCCTGTTCGTGACGCACGAGTTCGAGCAGGCCCTCGAGGTCTTCAGGGAGATCCCCGACACGGGGGACCCGCGGGTCCGGGCGGAGATCCAGCGTCAGCGCCAGGCGTTCGAGGAGTACCCGCAGCTTTGGGAGGCGGAGCAGAAGCTGCGCACCGCCGAGGTGGAGGCGGACGACCTGCCGCGGGTCGAGGTGGAGACCGCCCGCGGCCGCGTCGTGATCGAGCTCTTCGAGAACGAGGCGCCCAACACCGTGGCCAACTTCATCTCGCTCGTGGAATCCGGGTTCTACGTCAACACGAAGTTCCACCGGTTCGAGCCCGATTTTATGATCCAGGGCGGCGATCCGTTCACGAAACCGGGCGAGACGGGGACCCCCGGCCTCGGCGATCCGGGCTACAAGATCCCCGACGAGCACACGCTCGAAGGCCACCGCGTCCACTTCCACGACAGCGTCGCGATGGCGAAGACGACCCAGCCCGACACGGGCGGGAGCCAGTTCTACTTCAATCACCGCCCGACGCCGTGGCTCAACGGCAAGCACACCGTGTTCGGGCGCGTGATCGAGGGGCGCGACGTCGTGCTGTCGCTGCGGAAGGACGACGAGGTGCTCGCCGCGCGCGTGCTGCGGAAGCGGGACCACGCGTACGAGCCGACGACGCTCCCGACGGCCGGCTGATCCGGTCCGCGCGACGCTCTCCGATAAGATCGATTTTCGAAAAACTCTACGGGTTGCCTGATGCACCGCCTGCCGGCTGCCGATGGCAGGCCCTTGTATGGTTCGGCGAGAGTCGCCGGACGACATCGGACCCATGTTCCGGTCCGGCGGGGCCTCTCATCGGACTCCCCCGCTCGCCGGAACGAGAGGCATGTGGAGTTCCAGATCATGGCCAGCACGTATACGTCACCCTATGCAGCTTCGTTCAAGTCGGCGCTGAAGCGCGGCACCTCGTACACCGCCGCGGTGCAGAACATCGCGAGCCGGAACAACGCGACCCCCCAGCAGGTCTGGCAGTCCCTCTTCAAGGCGAACCTCTGCTTCCGTCAGAAGTTCAACGGCCAGTGGATCTACTTCCCCTGGGAGGCGGGCAAGACCAACAGCACGAACTGGAAGAACAGCCAGTTCAACAGCTGGCAGTGGTTCACCGAGTGGTGCATCGGCTGCGGCTTCGCGACCCCCGAGCAGTTCAACAACAACTGCGGCTCGCAGAAGGACTTCATGAACTGGAGCCGGAAGTACTTCGGCAAGCAGTTCACGGGCAACACGACGACGTCGAACAAGACGCGCAAGACGAAGACGCGCAAGTCCACGACGCTCAACGGCCGGACCCGGAAGAACCCGACGTCCACGACGCGGGCGAAGTCCTACAAGTTCCCGACGACCAAGTCGAAGAACCGCCGGATCCGCAGCGCGGCCTGAGGCGCCGGAGAGGACAGCAGAGAGAGAGAGAGCGATGAGCGACGCCGGCCGGCAAGGGTCGGCGTTGTTCTTTCCAGGCTAGGCCAGGTCCTGCTCGCCGAGAAGCCGGAAGTTCTTCTTCCGCAGGATCTGGCCGGCGAGGATGTGATCGTCCACGGCGAGCGCGATGGTCGGCGTGCCGTCGACGCTCCCCAGGAGGAGCGGATAGGCGAAGCGGATGTTCAGCTCCGCCCCCAGCAGGCACAGGCACATGCTCGAGATCGACTGACCCGCGTGGAGCTCGACGACCAGCAGATCGAGCACCGCGAACGTGACGCCGTGATCGCGCAGCAGCGCCTGCGCGGCGTCACCGTTGTTCGGTATCAGCCGCACCACGGCATGGTCCGACGATTCGAGCACGCTGAGTCCGCACAGGTGGACGTCCGGAGCCTCGTCGAACATCCGCACGAGGTCGAGCAACCGCCCGACCTTGTTCTCAAGGAAGACGCTGAACTGCCTCACGCTCGGCGGCGAGTAGCCTTGCGTGGTCTGATGGGGCATGATCTGGCTCATTGTCGCAACCGGAGGAGGATGCCCACGAAGCCGCCATCCGCACGCGCGAACGCGTCCCGGCACGGCGCTTCGGGGCCGGCGGCGGGCCCCGCATCCGGCCCGCCAATACCGATAAGCGTACTCTCAACGGGGAATCGGTGGCAAGTGAAAAGGCGTGGGGGCCTCGGTCAGGTCTGTGTGCCCCGGTCCCCTGGCTCGGCAAGGCCGGGTGCCCCGGCCCTGGCTCGGCAAGGATCGGGTGGCGCCGAGAGCCTCCACCACCGTCGGGTCGTCGGGCGCCGCCCGACCGTGTCAGAGCACAGGACCGGGGCAAACCGGAACCGCGATGAGGTGGCCGTTCACTTAAGCCGCAAAGTGGCGGGCGTTTCCCGTTTCCCATTTCCCGTTGTTCAATTGACCATCTTGAGGTTCCCGATTCCCCGTTCCCCGTTCCCCGTTTCGGTACGTGTTTCCACCGACTCCCGCGTGCCCAGGCAACATCGGCCGAACGGCATAAGGCTGCAGTCGGGTTGATCCGGCGGAATGGGGAACCGGGAACGGGGAATCAGGAACCCGGGAACGGTCAATTGAACAACGGGAAATGGGAAACGGGAAACGCCAGACACTTGCGGCTGAAGTGAACGGCCATCTCATCGGCCAAGGACCGGGGCACACAGCCCTTCCTACGCTGCGATCCCGCCGAAGCCGTAGCCGAAGTCGTCGAGCTCGTCGTCCGCCTCTGTCTCGCGCGGCCATTCGGGCCCGGAGCGGTGAT
>CAZXBB010000062.1:0-7890 GCA_964638815.1 uncultured Isosphaeraceae bacterium | reverse complement strand
GGCCGCGGCCCGACATCCTGACCAGTTGTCATGAGCAAATCTGAAGCTCTCCCGGACACGCCGATATCCGTCGCCGACCTCGTCGCATACGCCGCGGGAGCCGTGGTCAGCCGCACGCTGGCTAAGAGCCCCGCCGGCACGGTCACCGCGTTCGCATTCGACGCCGGAGAGGGACTGAGCGAGCACACGGCGCCGTACGACGCACTGATCCTCGGGGTGGACGGAAGCGCGCGGATCACCGTCGGCGCGGTCCGTCACGCGCTGACGGCGGGAGAGATCATCCGTCTGCCGGCCACGGTCCCGCACGCGATCGAGGCGATGAGCCCCTTCAAGATGCTGCTCCTGATGATCCGTTCCCCGGCGATCGGGCAGTAGAGCGTGTCCGCATCAGCCCGGTCGCCCGCGGCCTCGCCGACGGGATCTAGCTCCCCCCGGTGCGCATCACGTCGAGACTCTCCGGGAAGGGATAGCTCGCGAACACGCCGGTGGGCGCCAGCTCCCACATCGAGAGCGGGGGGTAGGCGTCGCCGCGGTAGCCGGACTCGAACATCGTGCGCAGGACCGACTCGAACGCGGGTTCGCGACCGTCCGGCCCGACGAGGCGGTTCGACTTCGCACCGAGGAACGAGACGCTCGCGACCGGGCCGCGCTCGCGGCGGCCCGAGAGCATCTTGCAGACGGTCTGGAAACCGCGGCCGATGTCCTCGATCGTGAAGTGATCGCGGCCGCGCGGACGCAGGATGCCGAGGATCAGCAGCCGGTCGAGATCGAACTTGAGAATGAACGGCTCCTTGTCCTCCGCCGCGTGCAGCGCGACCGATTCGTGGAACACCTTCGCGTAGCTCGTCGCGCTCTTGACCGTCCACTGGCTCGTCGACACCACACCGCCGAGCAGCTCGCCCAGGATGCCGCGCGCGTTGTCTTCGTCGTTGAGGCCGCAGATCACGGTGCGGTAGCGCTCCGCGACGAGGTCCGCGAGGAGGTGCTGCCCCCACAGGATGCGAATGCGGTCACGATCTACGGAGGCCACCTTCGGGTCGCCCGAAGGCAGCAGGATCACGCGGTTGGATCTCGCGTCCGCCTGGATCAGGTCGTCACCGTCGTCTTCGTACAGTCGCGCACTCTGTTCGGTCATGGACGCGTTACTCACGGTGAAGCCCTCCGTGTTTCGTGAGGTCTTGTCTCGTGAGGGCGAGTATACCCGCGGCGGCATGCTCGTGGGCGAGGGGACCCGGCCCCGATCCGGGGGGCTCGGGCCCCGCCTGACGGCTCAGGACCGGCCCGCGTGCGAGGCTCTTCGTCGCGTGGCCTAGCTCGTCCCCGCCAGCCGTCGCACCGTCATCATGAACGTTCGCTTCATGGTCGTGTGCATGCCGTACGAGATCGCGGCGTACGCGACGGCCGCGATGAGGGCGCCGATCACGAGGGCCGTGCGGGCGGAGGCCACGCTGCCGTCGAGCGCGCTCGGGATCGTCTCGGCGGGATACACGATGGAGAAGACGAGATTCACCGGACTGAAAGCGGTCATCACCGCGCCCGGAAGGTGCAGGCTGCGTCCGGCCGGCATGGCGCACAGGCTGAGCACGCCGACGACGACGAGCACGATGCCGACCGCCGCGATCACCGAGCCGATCGTGCCCTTGCTCTTGATCGACCACTGGAGACCGACCATCACGCAGAACGCGATGAACGGCGCGAGCACGAGCGGCAGCGCGATCGCGCCTTCGGGCAGGATGACGGGAAGCGTGTCGAGCGTGGTCGTCGAATCTCGAAGCGGCACGTTGGAGAGCAGGGTTCCGTCCTCGCGTCCGAGGCCGTCGAACGCGACGTAGAGCGCCATGAGTCCGAGCGAGATCACCGGCACGAGCATCATCGGGACGAGGTACTGGAAGAGGCCGCGGTGCTTGCCGCGGATATAGGGGCCGGGCTGGATGGGCGTCGTCAGGATCAGGTCGAGCGTCCCGTCCTCGCGCTCGCGGCTCACGGCCGTCGCGCTCATGTTGAGCGCGGCGAGCGCGACGATGACGATCTCGGCGGCGATCACCGAGGCGAACGCGAGCTGCACCTGCGCATGGTCGAGCGAGCCGATGTGGTAGAGCGCGATGATCGTGATGCCGATGGCGACACCGATCGTGACAAAGCCCCAGCGGCCGGCAATCGCGGTGACCGTCTTGCCCCGGGCGACGGACTCCCGCCACGCGATCGGGTTGCGGCCCACGTGACGGGCGGGGCGCTCGGCGGCGCCCTTCGCTCCGATGCCGAGGAGCCGCCGGTACCACGGCACGGTGCCGACCTTCGCGCCGATGACGCGCAGGCGGAGCGTCGAGAAGAGCAGGAGGAGCACGCTGATCCAGGCGCACGACCAGCAGAAGGCGGCGATGGGTCGCCCGAGCCACATGCGCGTGATCCACGAGGCGCCGGCCCCGGTGAAGTCATGGCGCACGTAGCGATTCGAGTCGAGCAGCACCTCGAGTGCGAGGAACGGGTTGAGCGGCGTCACGAGCGTCGTGTGCACCTCCGAGGCGCCGATCCCGACGGGTTCGCGCAGGCCGTAGTCGATCGCGGCCGTCACCGAGAGATACATGACCACGCTGACGTAGAAGAGGAACACCGCGCGGCGTCCGGCCGTGCGGGTGACGCTGAGGGTCACGGCGATGGCGGCGACGAGCAGGGCGCTCGTGCCCGCGATCGCGTAGCTCGCGAAGATGGATTCCCCGGGCACGCCGCCGAAGTACTGCGTCATCACGAAGAGCGGCAGGCTCGAGAAGAGCAGCGCGATGACGAAGAAGAGGCGCCCGAAGCAGTTGCCCAGCACGAGCTGAAGGCTGTTGAGGGGCGTCGTGAGCAGGATGTCCCAGGTGCGCGGATTCGCCTCCTGCGCGATCGCCCCGGCCATGAAAACAGGCGTGAGCAGGCAGATGAGGGCGACCTGGAGATAGCTCACGATCTGGAACATCGAGGCGCCCGCCCCGGCGAGCTGCCGCATGGACAGCGACCCGCCCCCGACCGAGGACAGCAGGACGAAGAGCAGCACGATGATCATCACCGCCAGGTAGCCGGCCCGGATGTAGAGGTGCCGGATCCGGCGCGAGCCGCCCTGGACCAGCCGCATGCAGATCGGGTTGGTGGGCAGGAGCCTGAGAAGCCAGTTCAGGAATGTCGGCATCGCGGCAGGATCCTATCGGTGGACCCTCCCGGGGCAAACGGAGGGCAGTGGAAAGGCCGATCTTGACAACCCCCGCACGGAGCGAGAATAATCTCATCGGAATCCTTTATAGATGGCATGGTGCAACGCGCACCGGGCCGTGGTCCCCAAACCCACGGTCTGCCGTTCGACGACACGGGCGTTCCCGTTTCTTCCGGCCGCCTCGATCGCGGCCGGCGGTCACGGATCCTCACGGATCCGATGGCTGGATAGATTGAGCAGCTACCAAAGGTCAGAGCCAGCGTGTTCGTGTGTGTTTCAGGCCGATCGATCGCGATTCGGCGCTTAGGGAGTCCGAGGGCCGTGGTGGCTCCGCACTTCGATCAAGGAGGATGCCCCGAACCCCGCGTGGGGGACACAGGGGGCAGGTGACCGCGGGCCACCGGCGCGGGCCGACCGACGGAGTCGCGCTCGCCGGGTTTCCGCCGCAGTAACGCTGGTCTTGCCATAACTGGTTGCGTTCTCCGCCGTTTCGTCGTGCAGGTCTGCCGGCCCGTGATCGCCTTGTCGTCACGGCCCGTCATGTCCGCGGCCGACCGACACTCGAGCGGTGGTATCGATGTACGGCCTGGCAGCAAGTCTTCACCCCGGCCTCGCGGCGACCCTCGGGGCCGTCGCCGGGGCGGTTCTCGTGTGGGTGCTGTTGCGCGCCCTGACGGGGAACACGGTCGCCCGCGCGCGGAAGGACGCAGAGCAGATCCTCCAGACGGCCCGCGCCGAGGGCGAGGTCTCGCGGCAGCGGATCGAGCTCGAAGCCGAGAAGCGCGCGGCCAAGCGACGCGAGGAGGCCGACCACGAGATCGCCGAAGCGCTGGGGCAGGTCAAGAAAGACCAGCAGCGTCTCGACAAGCGCGAGGACATGCTCGACAACAAGCTCGGGAAGATCAACGAGACGGAGGCCCGCCTCGATGAGACCCAGGCCCGGCTGACCTCGCTCGAGACGGAGCTCGAGGGCGAGCGCGAGCGGCTGGCGGGCGACCGCGAACAGATCAAAGACCGGCTCCAGCAGCTCTCGGGGCTCTCCCCCGACGAGGCGCGGGCACAGTACATGGAAGAGGTCCGGGCGGAGGCGGAGCCGGAAGCTCACGCCCTGACGCAGCGGATCATCGAGGACGCGGAGAACCAGGCCCGCACCCGCAGCCGCGAGATCACGATCCAGGCCATCCAGCGTTTCGCGGCGGAGCACGTCGCCGATTCGGTCGTGCGCAGCGTGCGCATCCCGTCGGACGACATGAAGGGCCGCATCATCGGCCGCGAGGGTCGCAACATCCGCGCGCTCGAGCGGGCCACCGGCGTCGACATCCTGGTTGACGACACGCCGGGCGTGATCGCGGTCTCCTGCTTCGACCCGATCCGGCGCACGATCGCGGCGGAATCGCTCGCGAAGCTCGTCGCCGACGGGCGCGTCCATCCGGCCCGCATCGAGGAGATCGTGGAGAGCGTGCGCAAGGACCTCAACGAGCGCATCATCAAGGCCGGCAACGACGCCGTCATGGAAGCCAACGTGCGCGGCCTGAGCCCCAAGATCGTCGAGGCGATGGGCAAGATGCACTTCCGCACGAGCTACGGCCAGAACGTGCTCCGTCACTCGATCGAGGTCGCGTACCTCAGCCAGATGATCGCGGACCAGCTCGGCCTCAAGGGCGACGTCGCCCGCCGCTGCGGCTTCCTGCACGACATCGGCAAGGCGATGGACCACGAGTTCGAGGGCGGTCACCCTGCGATCGGCATGGAGTTCTGCCGCAAGCACGGTGAGAAATCGAAGGCCGTGCTCAACGCCATCGGCGGGCACCACGGTGATATCGAGGCGACGACACAGTACACGCCGATCGTGATGGCGGCGGACGCGATCTCAGGCGCCCGCCCGGGCGCGCGCCGCGAGTCGATGGAGCTCTACATCAAGCGTCTGGAGCAGCTCGAGGGCATTGCGCGCGAGAGCGACCTCGTGAGCGAGGCGCACGCCTTCCAGGCCGGCCGCGAGGTCCGCGTGATCGTCGACGCGAAGAAGTCCTCCGACGCCGACGCCTTCGCCCTGGCCCGCAGCATCGCCGATCGCGTCGCCGCGGAGATGACGTTCCCCGGCGAGATCAAGGTGACGGTCCTGCGGGAGGTGCGGGCCGAGGCAGTGGCACGGTAGCAGCCCGTTGAAGAGCTTGGGCGATCGCTCGATCCGTCAGACAGAACCTCCCGGCCGGATATACTCCCGCCATGCCGATCAAAGCCACCGAAGTCAAACGCGGCCAGGCCCTCATGTGGGAAGGCCAGCTCCACCTCGTTATCGACACCGAGCACGTGAAGCCGGGCAAGGGGCCCGCATACGTGCAGGCGAAGATGAAGAACATCGAGACCGGGACCATCAAGGTCAACCGGCTCGGCACGTCCGACAAGCTCGAGGACGCGACGATCGACCGCAAGTCGATGCAGTACCTCTACGACAGCTCGGGGCAGGGGGCGGGCCCGTTCGTCTTCATGGACAACGACACGTTCGAGCAGCTCGAGGTGGACAGCGAAGTGCTCCCGAAGGAGCAGAGCCAGTGGCTCAAGGAGAACAGCGAGGCCACGGTCATGGTGTTCGACGGGAAGCCGCTGGGGGTTGACCTGCCCGCGGCGGTCGAGCTCGAGATCACGGACACGACCCCGCAGGTCAAGGGCTCGACGGCCACGAACCAGCTCAAGGAAGCCACGACGGAGACCGGCGCGCGTGTCCGCGTGCCGCCTTTCATCGAGATCGGGCAGGTGGTGCGGATCAATCCGACGACGGGAGAATACCTGGGGAAGGCGTGACGGCGGTGCGGCGCCTTGCCCATGCAGACGATCTCCGAGATCCGCGCCCTGCTCGCCGAACGGGGCCTCCGCCCCAAGTCGCGATTCGGTCAGAACTTCCTTCACGACAAGAACCAGCTCGCGAAGCTCGTGGCGGCGGCCGGGGTGACGCCGGGAGACGTCGTGCTCGAGATCGGCCCGGGGACCGGCACGCTCACCGAGACCCTGCTCGACGCCGGCGCCGAAGTCGTCGCGTGCGAGATCGATGAGGACCTGTCGCGGATCATCGAGGATCGGTTCGGCCCGCGCGTGACGCTCGTGCGCGGCGATTGCCTCGCGCGGCAGCGCCGGCTCGCGGACGCGGTCGTGGCGGCGCTCGCGGGCCGTCCGTTCAGGCTCGTCGCGAACCTGCCGTACAACGTGGCGAGCCCGCTCATGGCAACGCTGCTGCTCGGGCATCCGGCGTGCACGGGGCAGTTCGTCACGATCCAGCGCGAAGTCGCCGACCGGCTGACCGGCGCGGTGGGCACGAAGGCGTACGGACCGCTCGGCATCATCGTGCAGACGCTCGCGACTGTGCGGCGGATCGCCACGGTCAAGCCGGCGAGCTTCTGGCCGGCGCCGAAGGTGACCAGCGCGATGGTCGCGATCGTGCCGCGTGCGGAGGTCGGCCTCGACGACCCGGCCGACTTCGCGCGCTTCGTGCACGAGCTCTTCGGCACGCGACGCAAGCAGCTCGGGACGATCTTCGGGCGCGAGCGCGACTGGCCCCGGGGCGTAACGCCGGACATGCGTCCGGAGCGGCTGGAGCTTCCGATGATCCGGGCTTTGTACGCGAGCGTGCGCTGACGCAGGGGACCGGGCGGCGTCCGGTTTACCGGGGCGGTTGATCCATCGGCACGGCGCCCGGCGCGGAAGACGCAGCGCCCGGGCGTGACGCCGGAGAGACGACCGCCCGCGACCCGCGCGCGTTCAGCCCCAGCCCCGCCGCGACGAGCACCGCGCCGGCCGCGAAGGGCCACCCCGCCGCCTTCCCGTCGAACAGCCAGCCCCACAGGGCGGCGAGCACGCTGCTTCCAAAGAGATACATCGCCGCCGTCACCGCTTGCAGCCCCGACAGCGCCGTCGCCCACGTGAAGAAGGCGACGCCGAGTCCGAAGATCCCCAGGAAGATCGCGGCCACCCAACCGCCCGTCGTGAGGTCGGCGACCCGATCGATTCCGGCGAACGGATGCAGGAGTGCCGTCCACGCCACCATCATCCCGCCGGTGACGATCACGAGGTCCGACGGCCGGAACACCGAGCGGGCGGCGCGCGTGAGCACCGCGATCCCTGCCCCGAACATCGCCGCGACGGTCGCCCCGGCGGGTCCCTCGAGCTGCTCGGTCGGCAGCAGGTCGATCCGGCCGTGACGTCCGACGATCACGATCGCAACGCCGGCGAGCCCGAGGACGAGCGCCGCGACCCGCACGCGGGTGAGCCGCTCGCGGAGGAACACCCAGCCGAGCCAGCCGGTGTGCACCGGCACCGTCGCGAGGATGAGCCCGAGCAGCGCGGGATCGATACGCGATTCGCCCGACGCGCCCATCCCCGCGCTCCACGAGAAGATCATGTGGTAGAGCGGCCCGCCGACGAGGCTCAACGCGACGACGATCGCCCACTGCCGCCGCGTGCGCCCCCCGATCGCGGGACGCCGCACGCAGAGCAGGGCAAGGACGAACAGTGCGAAGATGTCGAAGCGCAGGACGACGACGCCGGTCGAGGTGAGCTCGCGGTTGAGCCTGATGATGAAGAGGAAGCTGAACGACCAGATGCAGATGGTCGCGAGCGCCATGGCGTGGTAATAGATCGGCGGACGCGGTGGGGCCATGGCGGGGGAGTGTAGGCGGGGGGCGGTCCCGGGCGCTGCGGCCGGCGGCTTG
>CAZXBB010000061.1:0-4459 GCA_964638815.1 uncultured Isosphaeraceae bacterium | reverse complement strand
GGACCCCATGCCGCCAGCACCGCGAGGAGATCCGCGACGCCCACGATGCCGTCGGCTTCGCTCACGTCCTCGCGACAGTCCGGGCACGGGCCCCAGCGCTCCAGCACGCGCAGCACGTCGTTGAACACGATCGTGCCGTTGCAGTCGAGATCCGCCGGGCACGTGTCGCATTCCGTCGGATCCGCGAGGTAGTACGTCACCCGCGCGACGTCGCTCGTCACCACGCCGTTCGCCCCCGCGGGATCCGTGACGAACCACTGGAGATAGACGCGCCGGCCGCGGAGGCCCGCGTCGCCCGGCGCGATCGGCGACTTCCACGTGCCGTAGCCCGCGCCGGCGACGCCGCTCCCTGCGCGATCTCCGCCTTCGCGAGCTCCGCCTGCGCGATCGCTCCCTTCGCGATCCCCGCCTGCGCGATCCCCGCCTTCGCGATCTCCGCTATTGCGAGCCCGTACACCGCGGGCACCGTGGGCACTGCCGTCTCCGCCGGCGCCACGCGTCGCCAGCACGATCGGCCCGGACAGCCCGCGCGGCTCGATCCGCCCGTCCGCCCCCGGCGGCAGGTTCGACCAGCCGACGTACGCCTCCGCGCCGCCCAGGGCGTCCCGCACGCCGATGCGGAAATCGCCGTTGCCGATGTTCGGCGGTGTCTCCGCGATGATCCGCGGCGCGACGCCGCCCGTGCCCGGCTCGCCCGCGCCGATCACCTTCGGGTTCGCCTCCCCGCGCTTCGCGAGTTCCGTGTGCAGCGTCGGGCGGTCGAACGGGAAGAGCTCGTCCGGCACGCGGTGGTCGATCAGGGCGTTGCGGAGGAACGTGTTCACGTCATCCTGCTCCTGCGGCGTCATCTCGATCGCTTCCACCAGCGGATCGCGGTTCTCCTCGAAATGCTCGGTGCCCTTCGCGCCGGCGTAGAACTCGAGCACGCTCGTCACGCCGTCCACGCGGCCGGTATGCATGAACGTCGGCTTCAGGATGATGTTGCGCAGGCCGGGCACCTTGAACTTTCCGCGGTCGGCGAAGTCGCCCGTCACCGCCATGCGGCCGGGGTCCTCCTTCCAGGGACGCAGGCCGATGTTGCGGAACGTGTCGTCGGTGAACCGCGGCGGCGCGTGGCACGGGTCGCACCGCGTCTGCGGGCTCCGGAACAGCTCCCATCCGCGCCGCTGCTGCTCCGTCATCGCGCCGGGATCACCCTTCATGAACGCGTCCCACGCCGTCTCGTCCGGAACGAGCGTGCGCTGGTACGTCGCGAGCGAGAACGCGATGCGCTCCGCCGTGATCGCCGGGTCGCCGAACGCGTCTGCGAAGAGATCGGGATAGGTCGGATGCGGGAGTCCGTCGAGCCTCGCGGTGACGTCGCCGGGAAGATCGGTTGCGATCGCGAGCGGACGGGCCGTCGCGAGCTTCGCGCGCACGTGATCCCAGTCGCGCCCTTCGTGTCCCATCTCGACGGCGCTCAGGATCGGCACGAGCGCCTGCGTCTCGAGGGCGCCGCCGCTCGGGATGCTCAGGTCCTGCGTCTCGGGATCGATGAACGCGCCGCCCGCGCGGCCGTCCCAGAAGATGGCTTCCGCGGCGTGCGACAGGAAGAACGGATTCGACGCGCGCTTCGTCACCTGGACGTCGAGACCGAACACGGCGTCGGGAACGTAGTCGAGGTTCGCGTCCGTGCGGATCACGCCCCCGGATCCGATCACGTCGTCCGCGTTCCCGTACACCGCGTCGGGTCCGGGGTTCACGGCAAAGCGGGGGTCGGCGCCGTTCGCGCCGGGAATGTGACAGGTGCCGCACGCGATCGTGTTGCCCGTCGAAAGCTGAACGTCCCAGAAGAGGATCTTGCCGAGCATGCGCTTCGGCTCCGTGATCGGGTTCTCCGGCGGGACCGGCGGGTCGATCGGGCCGCGCGCAAGCGAGGTCGCGAAGGGAAGACCGGCGAGAAGGGCCGTGACCTGGATGGCGGTGCGCGGGGGCATGGGCGGGGGCATGGGCTTGGTGCGTGGTGCCGCGGCGTCGTCGGCGGCGCGCCGCGGACGGGTGCCGGCTGGGAAGTCGATCGACCCCAATGCTAACGGCGGGCGCGCGAGCGACCACGGCAAAAGCCGGGCCTCCGGCCGGTCGGGCCACCCGCGCCGCCCGCGCCAACCCCCGTGGCGGGCCCGCCAGCCCGGTTGTGCGCCGACGGGCGGTGCGTATCCTTATGGTCACGTTCGGGACCCCCCCCGGGGGGAGCCCGATGGGAGCGTGAAGGGAGCCCGAAGGGAGCCTGAAGGAATCCCCCCACGCGCGGCGCACTGGAGACAGGGTCACGCACCCGCGCCGGCGACCCCCCTCGCAGAGACGCCCACTTTGCGAACCCATCCGGACCCCGATGCCGATCCCGAATCGGCGGGTCCGGGAACCCCTTAACGGACGAAACGAACAAGGAGCAACAAGAGATGAAGACCGTGTGGAAGAACATCATCGGTGCGTGCGCGCTCGTCGCCGTCACCACGCTCGTCACGACGCGCGTGGTCTCGCAGGACCACGACGCCAGCGGCGCCGCGGATCACGACAAGATGATGCAGGAGTGGATGAAATATGCACAGCCCGGCCCCGAGCATGCCCAGCTGGCGAAGATGGCCGGCAAGTGGAGCCAGACGAGCAAGCACTGGCAGTACCCCGGCGCCGATCCCACCACCGCGGAGGGCATGGCCACGTACGAGTCCATCCTCGGCGGACGCTTCCTGATCGAGCGGACGAAGAGCAAGATGGAGATGATGGGCCAGATGCACGACTTCGAAGGCTTCGGGCTGCACGGCTTCGACAACATGAAGCAGAAGCACTTCTTCGTGTGGGCCGACAACTTCGGCACGATGGTGATGACCGGTGAAGGCGAGGAGACCGCCCCCAACGAGATCACCTACACGAGCCAGCTGCCCGACCCGATGACCGGCGGCACGATGAAGTTCAAGTGCATCAACAAGAAGATCAACGACGACGAGAGCGTCTTCGAGATGTTCCAGAAGCAGCCGGACGGCTCGTGGTTCATGAACATGAAGCTGATGAGCATGCGGAAGAAGTAAGCCTCACGGCGTGATATTCGGGTGCCCCGGTCTTCGGCTCTGCGCGAGAGGGGTCGGGACCGGGGCACCTGTGCGTTCCGGCGCTCTCGCGTGTCGTGAGCCCGGCCAGGACAGGGTTGTCAGGGCAGCGGCATCTCCCGGATCTCGATCCGGATCGGCAGCGACTTCAGGCCCCGACGCACCTGGACCTCCGCCGTGAAGTCGTCGCTGCCGCTCGCGTCGGGACCCACCGTGAACATGTATCCGGCCTGGAGATCGTTCCACATCGCGCCCTCGTGCCCGAGCGGCGTGCCGGACTGCCGGAGCGTGACACTCTCGATCATCTCCCGCACCGTGCCGGGCTGGAAGGCGACGTGCACGTTGCCGCGTTTGCGCTCGGCGCGGACGCGCACGCCCGCGTCGCCGAACAGGCCGGCGGGGACGGGTTGCCACTGCGGCGTCAAGATGAGCGTGCCCGTCTCGAGGTCGAGATAGGTGATCGCGTCCATGCGCGACGTAAGCGAGAAGTGCTCCGCGTCACGGGCCGGCAGCGCAAGCCGGAAGGTGAGCTCGTGCGGCGGCTTCTCCCACAGGCTCACCGTCTCGACGTACCGCGCCTGGCCGAAGTCCGACGGCGGCAGCACGCTGAGGTCGGTGCCCATCGAGTCCACCGCGTCGAGCGTCGCGGGCTGCTTCACCTCGATGATGTGACGCCCCGCGGGTGCCTGGATCGCGAAGCGCAGCTCGAGACCGGGCGTCTCGAACATGGTGAAGCCGGAGTCGCTGCTCGTCGTGAAGTCCGTGCGCCGCACCTCCTCGATCTGCTCGAGCTTCAGCGCAATGGTTTCGCGCGGCGGCGCCGGATCCGGGCTCGTCGGCGCGGCGCCGGCGGTGCCCAGGACGCTCAGGATGGCCGTGGTGTGAATCGTCTTCGACATGGTCTCTCTCCCGGTTGGTGCTGCGATCAGTCGGTGCCCCAGGCGGCGAGGAACAGCGCGAGGTCCGCGTCGTCGACGATGCGGTCACCGTCGGCGTCCGCGGCGCACGATTCGGATCCGTCGGGGCGCGCGCAATGCAAGCGCGATGAGCAGCGCATCAACGGATGAACCACGGCGTCGGCCGTTGCGCGGGCGCCCCATGTCTTCGTCTCTCCCTCTCGTTCCGCGAGCGCAGATGGCTCGTGCCTCCGCCCCCGCTCTATAAGTGCATCGGAATGCGGGCCGCGCGGCCGTAGTCATTGCGGTGCGCCGGCGCGAAGGGATCGGGGTTGGGAGGGCTGGGAGAGGGGCCGGCGCCGAGGCGCAGGTCTTGCGCGACGGGCGTGTCGTGTACGTGTACGTGTGCGTGTGCGTGTGCGTGTGCGTGTGCGTGTGCGTGTGCGTGTGCGTGTGCGTGTGCGTGTGCGTGTGCGTGTG
>CAZXBB010000060.1:0-5037 GCA_964638815.1 uncultured Isosphaeraceae bacterium | reverse complement strand
AAGAGGCGCCGCGGCTCTTCCGCGACGAGCCCCTGCCGCCGGCCGAAGCCCCGCCGTGGGTGCGCCGCGACTTCCCCGACGCGCTCGTCGGCGCGCTGCGCGATCATCGCGCCGCGTCCGGCGCGACGCTCTTTATCCTCGTGCTCGCGTCGTGCTGCGCGGTCTGCCGGCGCTACACCGGCGCGACGGATCTCTGCTTCGAATCAAAGATGGCGAACCGGACACGTCCGGAGACGCGGCGGCTCATCGGCCCGCTGCACGGATATGCGCTCGTCCGCGCCGATCTCTCCGGCGATCCGACGTTCGACGCGATCGTGGACCAGGTGCGGCGGTCGTTCGGCGAGGCGATGACCGCCACGGACGTCAACATCCACCGGCTGATCGACACGCTGGTCTCCGAGGGACGCATCGAGATGCCCGTCGAGCGCGTGGCGGTGGACTGGCTCACCGGCTACGAGGACCTGCCGAACCTCGGGTCGGTCGCCGTGAGCCGGTACGACGCGCACCAGGAGGACCAGCCGCCGCCGAAGATCTCCGAGCTGATGGATCTCCAGTTGCGCTTCGTCGAATCGCGGGACCGGCTGACGATGCACCTGCTGCGCAACGCCGACAACGTCACCGCGCAGGAGGCGGACGACTTCATGAGCCGGTTCATCGGGACCGCGACGCGTCTGCTCGCGTCGCCCGACCGCCCGTTGTCCGAGGTCCTCGAAGGCGGAGCCAACCCATGACGGACGACGCGCTCACCGCTTCGCTGCTGAAGTGCCTTCGCCCGCACCTGGCCTTCCTCGGCCCGAACGAGACGCTCGCGATGACGTCGCGTCTCGAGGACCTCGGGCTCGACTCGGCGGGCGCGATCGGGCTGATGCTGGATCTCGAGGAGTCGTTCTCGGTCAGTTTCCCGGACGACATGCTCGTGCCCGCGACCTTCGAAACGCCGGAGTCGATCCTTGCGGCGCTCCGCACGCTGACCGGGGCGCGTTGAGGTGGACGAAGCGTCGCGAGGCGGGCGATCGACGGACGACATCGAGGCGACGTATCCGCTGACCGCGATGCAGCGGGCGATGCTCCTCCACTCGCTTTACGTCAGCGATTCGGACTGCGACGTGCCGCAGATCGCGGTGCGTCTCTCGCGTCCCGTGGACGCCGGCGTGCTGCGGAAGGCGTGGCAGCACGTGGTCGATCTGCACCCGGCGCTGCGCGTCAGCCTGCACTGGCAGGGACTGAGCGAGCCCGAGCAGCGCGTCCACCGGCACGTCGAGGTGCCGTTCGCCGTGAGCGACGACGCGGACCTCGCATCCGACGGGCGGCGGGAGGCGCGGGCGGCCTGGCTCCGCGGCGAGCGCGGGCGCGGCTTCGACCTCACGCGCGCGCCGCTGATGCGCGTCGCGGTCCTCCGGAGCGACGGTGCGCCGCGCGAGGTCGTGTGGACCGTGCACCACGCGCTCGTTGATGGGCGTTCCATCTACGCAGTGCTGCACCAGGTCTTCGCGAGCTACGAGGCGATCGCGGAAGGCCGCGAACCGGCCATTGCGCGGTCGCGGCCCCACGGGGACTTCGTCGAATGGGTGACCCGCCGCGATCCCGCGGCAGAGGAGGCGTACTGGCGCGAGGCGTTCGCCGGGTTCCGGACCCCCACGCCGATCGGCGTCGACCGCGCGGGGCTCGACGGTCGGGAGGAGGGGCGGTCGGCGGGGCGACGGACACTCCGGCTCCCGGCCGGGACGGCGGACGCCCTCCGCGCATTCGCCGAACGCGAGGCCGTCACGGTGAACACGCTCGTCCAGGGCGCGTGGGCGATCCTGCTCGGCCGCTACGGCGGCGAGGACGACGTGGTCTTCGGCGCGACGCGGGCCGGCCGGCGCGGGCACCTCGCCGACGCGGACGCGATCATCGGTCTCCTGATGAGCGTCGCGCCGGTGCGCGTCCGGCTCCCCGATGCGCAGGCCCTCGGCCCGTGGCTGCGCGAGATCCGCGCGAACTGGGTCAAGCTCCGCGAGCACGAGCACGTGCCGCTGTCGGCGATCCAGTCGTGGACCGACGTGCCGGGTCACCTCCCGCTCTTCGAGACCATCGTCGACTTCGAGCCGCACGACTGGGTCGCGGATCTGCGTGCCGCCGGCGGCATCGTGGCGGACGCGACCGGCGAGTTCATCAACAACGTGCACCAGCCGCTCACCGTGTTCGCCATGCTCAAGCCGGAGCTCGAGATCACGATCGGTTTCGATCGCAGCCGGTTTCGCGACGCCACGGTGGACCGCATGCTCGGGCACCTCGGGGTCATCCTCGAAGCGATGGCCGCGGGCGCCGCGCCGCGGCTCGCGGACGTTCCGGTGCTGACGCAGGCGGAGCGGCGCCGCCTGCTGGTCGAGTGGAACGGCGCGACGCGCGTCTATCCGCGCGACGCGTGCATCCAGACCCTCTTCGAGGAGCATGCGCAGCGCGCGCCCGATGCCGTGGCGGTGACCGACGCGGCGCGCGAGTGCACCTACGAAGACCTGAACCGGCGGGCGAACCGGCTCGCCCACCACATCCGGGGCCGCGGCGTGACGCCCGGCATGCGGGTGGGCGTCGGCCTCGAGCGTTGCCTCGACGCGGTGGTCGCCATCCTCGCCGTGCTCAAGGCGGGGGGCGTGTACGTGCCGCTGGACCCGGCGTATCCGAGGACGCGTCTCGCGCTGATGCGCGAGGCCGCCGGCGCGACGACGGTCGTCACGCGATCGACGTTCCTTGAGGCGCTCGGTGACGACGGGGCGATCTGCCTCGACCGCGATCGCGACGACATCGATCGGTCGCCCGCGACGAATCCGCCGTGCCACTCGGCGGCGACCGACGCGGCCTACGTCATGTACACGTCCGGCTCGACGGGCGTGCCCAAGGGCATCGTGGTTCCCCATCGGGCCGTGACGCGCCTCGTGCGCAACACGGACTTCGCGCGGCTCGACGCCGCGGAGGTGCTCGGCCTGCTCGCACCGCTCTCGTTCGACGCCTCCACGTTCGAGCTGTGGGGGAGCCTCCTGAACGGGGGCCGCCTGGTCGTCTTCCCCGACGGGATTCCGACCGCCGCCGTGTTGCGCGAGACGATCACGCGGCACGGGGTTACGACACTGTGGCTCACCGCGGGCCTGTTCCACGAGATCGTGCAGGCCGACGTCGAATCGCTGCGCGGCGTGCGCCAGCTCCTCGCCGGCGGCGACGTGCTCTCGGCCGGGCACGTGCGGCGCGCGCTCGAAGCGCTGCCCGGCGCCACGCTGATCAACGGCTACGGTCCGACCGAGGGGACGACGTTCACGTGCTGCCACGCGATGACCGACGCGTCCGACGTCGTCGCGCCCGTGCCGATCGGCCGCCCGATCGCCAACACGAGCGTCTGCGTTCTGGACGCGCGGATGCGCCTCGTGCCGGTGGGGGTGGCGGGCGAGCTCTTCATCGGCGGCGACGGCCTGGCGCTCGGGTACGACAACGATCCCGGACTCACGGCCGAGCGCTTCGTGCCGGACCCGTTCAACGCGCGGGCGAAAGCCGCTCCCGCGCCGCGGCTCTACCGCACGGGCGACCGGGTGCGCTGGTCCGCGGACGGGACCATCGAGTTCCTCGGACGCATCGACCTCCAGGTGAAGGTGCGCGGGTTCCGGATCGAGCCGGGCGAGATCGAGGCCGCGCTGGGGGCGCATCCGGGCGTGCGCGACGCGGTGGCGATCGCTCGCGCGGACGGGCCGGACGCGGACGGGTCGAACGCGGACGGGCCGGACAGGCCGAAGCGTCTCGTCGCCTACGTCGTCGCCGGCGGTGACGCGGCGGCGCCGTCGGCGCGCGAGCTGCGCGCCTTCCTCGGCGCACGGATGCCCGACTACATGGTGCCCTCGGCGTTCGTGCTCCTCGACGCGCTGCCGCTGACTTCGAACGGGAAGGTCGACCGGGCGGCCCTGCCCGCGCCGGAGGCCGCGCGGCCCGACGCCGGGTCGTACGTCGCCCCGCGCACGCCGGCCGAGGCCGCGCTGGCCGGGCTCTGGTCCGACGTTCTCGGCATCGAGCGGATCGGCGTCCGCGACGACTTCTTCGAGCTGGGCGGGCACTCGCTCCTCGCCGTCCAGCTCTTCGCCCGCATCCGGAAGGAGCTCGGCGTGACCGTATCGCCGGCAAGTCTCTTCCGCGCGCCGACCGTCGAGGCCCTCGCGCGGGTGATCGACGGGACGCGTGGCGACGCCGCGACGACCGGCGCCGTGCCGCTCCGCGTGGAGGGCGTCGGCGCGCCGCTCTTCCTCGCCCCGCCGGCCGGCGACCAGGTGTTCTGCTTCCGCGGGCTGGTCGATGCGCTCGGCGAAGACGGCCCCGGCATGCCCTGCTGGGGGCTCGAGGCGCCGGGCCTCGACGGCGTCACGCCGCCGCGCGACCGCGTCGAGGAGCTCTCCGCCGTCGCCCTGTCGCACCTGCGGGCGGTGCAGCCTTCGGGCCCGTACGCGCTGCTGGGGTTCTGCAACGGCGGCGTGATCATGTACGACCTCGCGCGGCGTCTCGTCGAGGCGGGGGCCGGCGTGTCGGTGCTCTTCCTGCTCAACGCCTCGCCGCGCTTCGCCGCGCGCACCGGGCCGCCCGCACCGGCGAAGGGCGCGATCGACTGGCGCATGGCGGCCGAGTCGGCGCGACGCCTCTCGGGTCGCCGCGCCGGGAGGTCCGATCGCGACGCGCCGCGCGCCGACGCGGCGAGCGCCGACGCGCCGTCCGTGCCGGAGATCATCGAGCGCGTGCAGCGCGCCGGCGATCGGGCGTTTGCGCGTTACGTCGTGCCGGCGCTCGACGCCCGCGTCGTGATCATCCGCGCGACGGCGGAGCCGGGCTGGGACGCTCACGGCGCGGACCACGGCTGGGGCGCGTACCTGCCGTCGGGCGCCGAGATCCGCCGGATCGCCTGCCGGCACGCCGACCTGCTGGAACCGCCGCACGTGCACGAAGTCGCGCGCATTGTGACAACGTGCAGAATGTCCGCGGGCTAGCAGCCCGTCTCCCACGCGCCGTCGCGGTTCCGGTGTGCCCCGG
>CAZXBB010000059.1:0-11282 GCA_964638815.1 uncultured Isosphaeraceae bacterium | reverse complement strand
GGTGAGCACCATCGAGCGACGGTCGGCCTGGGTGGCCTCGATGAGAAGGTCCACCTGGATGTCGTCGAGGAACTGGAGCCCCGTGACGAGCGCCGGCGTCCCGCCCGCGATGAGCGCGCCGAACTGGGTGCCCGCCCCGATCGCATCGAGCAGCCCGATCGAGTCCTGCGAGACACCGATGGGCGTGAAGCCCTGGGTCGAGCGGATCGGGCGGCCGACGGGGCCGGTGTTGTAGAGCACGTCCTGGAAGTTGTTCGTGAACGTCGGGGGCGTGATCGGAGTGCCGAAATACGCGCCGTACGGGACCGTATTGATGTTGTTCCCGTCGGGCTGGCCGTCGCCGTCGAAGTCCTGGTTCGCCTGGAACGGGCCGCCGCCGAAGATGAGCGGGTCCTTCAACGTGCCGTCGCCATTGAAGAAGTCGCCGAGCTGGCCGAGCGGGTCCACGGCAAGCTGCTGCTGGCGGGTGGTGTTGTTCGTGTTGAAGAAGAGGTCGAGGTCGACGCCGATCTGCTCGAACCAGTCCGTGCTGACGTTGAGCACGCGGGTCTCGATGTTGATCTGCAACGCCCGGATCTCGCGCAACTGCGAGAGGAGCCCGTCGATCTGGCGGTGCGACCGCGGCGTATTCGTGATGATCAGGTTGCCGTTGAACTCCTGGAGGCTGCCCGTCTCGCCGCCGAGATCGCGCCAGCCCTCGGGGTCGATGTTCTCCTGGATGATGCCGACGATCTGCTCGACGAGCTCCGCGCGGGAGAGACGCGTCGGGTCGTCCGCGGCGTCGCCGAACAGCGAGCCGCCGCTGCCACCGCCGCCACCACCGCCGCCACTGCCGCCGCCGCCGCCGCCGAAGCCGCCGCCGCCACCGCCGCCGCCACCACCCTGACCGCCGCCCTGGCCCTGGCTCAGCGCGCTGTCAAGGTCGAGGTCGGGCGCGTTGTCGTAGTAGGGCACCTCGAAGAGGAGGTCACGGATGTCGTAGACGATCGTGCTCACGCGCTTGCGGAGCGCCTCGTCGCTGGAGATGGCGAGGATGCCGTCCTGGACGGCCCATTGCGGGCGATCGACGTCGTCGCCGAGCTGCTCGAGCACGCGCTCGATGGCCGTGGCCACCGGCACGTCGTTCAGCCGCAGGGTGATCTCGTCCTCGCGGTCGACGCCGATGAGATCGAGCGCCTTCCAGTCCACGTAGGCGGTGAGGCCGGTGACCTGCTCGATGAAGCTGACCACCTGCTCGAACGTGTTGTTCGTGAAGTCCACCGGGACGCTCGTGGTGCTGAGCACCTGGAAGACGGCGCGATCCTCGGCCGACTCGGTGAAGCCGCCGTCGCTCGTCCGCATGATGCTCAGGCCCGGCCAGTCCTCCGGGTACTGCATGAGCTCGTTCAGACCCCGCGGGCCGGGACCGGAGCGGTTCGACCGGGGAACCTGGAGTTTTTTCTGGATATCGAGGCGGTTGTAGGAGTAGCCGAGCTCCTTCTGACGCTGGATGTCGGTGTACTCGCTGACGAGCCTCAACTGCTCGAGCACGTCCTTCATCATGAGCGCCGTCGGGTCCAGCTCGTCCAGGAAGAGGATCTCGTCGATGACCTGGAGGGCCTCGTCGTACTTGCGGGCGCGCTGGAGCTGGCCAACACGCTTGAGCCGCTCGCGGATTTCCGTGGCGATCCTCTGCTCCTCCTCCCTCTGGGCATCGCCCTGGGACCGCGACGCCTCCTCGAGCTCCTCCCGCTCCCGCTCGAGCCGCGCGACCTCGCGACCGCGCTCGATCTCGGCGAGGCGGTCCTCGGCCTGACGCAGACGCTGGTTGTACTCGCCCTCGCGGAAGAGATTCCGGGCCTGCCGCAGGCGAATCTGGCCGGTCAACGCGACCTGCATCGCGCCGTCGAAGTCGTCCTGCTGGAGCATCTCGGACGAGCGGGACATCGCATCGTCGAACTCGACGCGAGCCTGGTCGCGCAGCACGTCGGTGGTCTGCGACACGCCCTCGACCGTCGAGCCGCGGTTGAGCAGGGTCTCGGCCTCGCGGAGGCCCTCGATCGCTTCCTGGTTCCCCGGAAGGTACTGAAGCGCCTCGGCGTACGACTGCGCCGCGCTTCCCCATCGCCCCGCATCCATGTGGGCGCGAGCCGCCGCGAGTGCGCGTTCGCCCTCGTCCTGGCTCACGAAGTTCTGCGGCGCCGGATCCGGCGCCGGGGCGGCGACACCTGCACCGGCCATGGCCAGCGCGACAGCAGCACTCAACGCAGGGGCCCCCACACGTCGCATTGCGAACAGCTTCACTTCAGGTCTCCCAAATCGCGCGGCCGGGGCCGGTCGTCCGAGGGGCGGGCGGGACAGCGTCGATTCTCCCGACTCCGGCGGCCGGTCTCGGAACCGAAACGCCGGGAGGGTACGCTGACCGAGGACAGATCAGACACCCCAGCGAGGCAGACAAGCGCCGGGGTACGGTCGTAGTCCACTGAGACAGGGGAAGAGACTACTTCGGTCGGAAATCCTTGGCAAGCAGGCAGCTTACCATCCGCGGCCGTGACCCTCGGCCGTGACCCTCGTTGACCCTCGGCCGTGACCCGCGGCCGTGACCCGCGGCCGTGACCCGCGGCCGTGACCCGTGGCCGTTCCGCCGATCCGCACGGTCACGCCGACCCGATCGGATCCGGCGCCGTCGGGCTCATCGCGCGTCTGACCATCGCTTCGTCGAGCGGCCGGCCTGTTCGCATCATCTCGATGAAGCACGCGAACAGGTAGGACGAGTCGTGCGGCCCCGGCGACGCCTCCGGATGGTGCTGCACGCCGAGGATCGGCTTCGACCGGTGCCGGAACCCCGCCACGGTTCCGTCGTTGAGGTGAAGATGGGTAACCTCGCAGTCGATGCCCTCGAGCGACGCGGCATCGACGCAGAACCCGTGGTTCTGGCTCGTGATCTCCACGCGGTGCGTGAGCTCGCCGCGCACGGGCTGGTTCGCCCCGCGGTGGCCGAACTTCAGCTTGAACGTGGTCGCCCCGAGCGCGATCGCGAGAAGCTGGTGGCCGAGACAGATCCCGAACGTCGGGATCTCGCCGGCGATCTCCCGGAGCGTGGCGACGGTGCGCTCGACCGCCGCGGGATCGCCCGGTCCGTTGGAGATGAACAGACCGTCCGGGTCGAGGGAACGGATCTCCTCGGCCGTCGCGTCGTGGGCGAGCACGCGGACGGCGCAGCCGAGCCCGGTCAGGTGCCGGTAGATGTTCCGCTTGGCCCCGCAGTCGAGCGCGACCACGCGAAGGGGGCGCCCGGCGCCGGTCGCGGGCTTCCCCGTGCCCCACTCGCCGAGATCCTCCGCCCAGTCGAAGGCCTCCCGCGGGCTGACCGTTTCGGCGAGGTTGCGGCCGGCCATGGGCGGGCTCCGCCGCGCCATCGCGACGAGATCGGCGTCCGTGAGCCCCGGGTCGCTGCTGATGACGCCCCGCATGGCCCCGGTCATCCGCAGACGGCGCACCAGCGCCCGCGTGTCGATGCCCCCGATGCCGATCACGCCCGCCTCGGCGAGCCACGTCGAGAGGTCCGTGTACGAGCGGTAGTTGGACCGCACGCGGGCCAGCTCCCGGATGACCAAACCCGCCACGGTCGGCGCCGCGGACTCGGCGTCCTCGCGGCAGATGCCGTAGTTGCCGATCTGCGTCGCGGTCATCGTGAGGATCTGCCCGGCGTAGCTGGGGTCCGTGAGCGCCTCCTGGTAGCCGGTCATGGCGGTGTTGAAGACGACCTCCCCGGTACTCGTCCGCGGCGAGACGGCGGCGCCGAACCCGCGACCGGTGAAGACGACGCCGTCCTCGAGGGCGAGGCGGGCGGCCGGGATCGGGCCTCCGGGCCTCGGGTCTGCGTGGCTCGGGTCTGCGTGGCTCGGGCCTGCGTGGCTCGGTGTGTGCCTCGGACCTGTGTGCCTCGGGTCCATGTGGATCGGATCTGCCATGGCTCGCATGATAGCCGCGGTCGCGCGGGGGCCGTCCGCGTTCGGCACTCGCGCGGCCCCGGCCGTTCGGGGCTTCGCGCTGCTCTACACTCCCGTCGTGACTTCGCTCTTCGGATCGGACGAACCTGCCGGCTACGCGCGCGTCGCGGTGGAGCGCGGGATCGACCGGTTCCCGGACGGATTGACCTACGCGATCCCGGCCGGGCTGTCGGACCTCACCCCAGGCGATCGCGTCCTCGTGCCGCTCGGGCGCGGCGACAGGACGGCGGCGGGCTACGTCATCGAGGTCACCAGGACCGCGCGCGGGGCTCCGGACCGGCTCAAGTTCATCCACGAGCGTGACGCCGCCGCCGCGCGGCTGCCCGGGCAACTCCTCGCGCTCGCACGGTGGATCAGCGGGTACTACTGTGCGCCGATCGGCATGACGCTGACGGCGATGCTGCCGGCCGCGGTGAAACACAACGTGGGCTCCGTCATGAAGACCCTCGTCGATCTCGCCCCGACACGGGAGCCGGGCGAGGGCGAGCCCCCCCCGCGTCTGTCCGCGCAGCAGAAGGGCGTCCTCGAGACCCTGGCGGCAATGCCCGCGACGCAACGCCCGGTCGAGCTGCGGCGGCTCGCCGACGCGGCCGGGATCCGCACGACGGGCCCGATCCGGCGTCTGCTCGCGCACGGCCTCGTGGTGTCCTCGCGACGCAGCAGCGTCGAGGCGAAGTGGGCGGCGCGCGGCGTCGATACGCGCGAGCCGGCATCCGTCACGCCCGACCAGCAGAAGGTCCTCGACGACCTCGCCCCGGCCCTCGGCGCCGGGTTCTCCGCGCACCTGCTCTTCGGCGTCACCGGCTCAGGGAAGACCGAGGTCTATATCCGGCTGATCCGCGAGGTGGTGGCGGCGGGGCGCACCGCCGTCCTGCTGGTGCCGGAGATCGCGCTGACGCCGCAGACCGGCGGCCGACTCATCGGGCGCTTCCCGGACGAGCGGGTCGCGGTGCTGCACTCCGGCCTCACCGCGGCGCAGCGTCACCAGCAATGGGCGAGCGTCGCGAACGGCGCCGCGTCGATCGTGCTCGGCGCGCGCTCGGCGGTGTTCGCGCCCGTGCCGGACGGGCGGCTCGGCCTGATCATCGTCGACGAGGAGCACGACGGGTCGTACAAGCAGGACCAGGTCCCCCGCTACCACGGCCGCGACGTCGCGGTGCGCCGCGCGCAGCTCGCCGACTGCCCGATCGTGCTCGGCAGCGCGACGCCGTCGCTCGAGAGCTGGCACAACGCGAACGCCCGCGGCCTCTACCGGCTCCACCGGATGCCGCGACGCGTGCCCGGGCTGAGCCTCCCCCACGTCCGCGTGCTGGACTTCGCCGAGCAGCGACGCGGGCACCACGATCGCCACGTTCACCTGCTCGGACCGGTCATGCAGGCGGAGCTCGCCCGCACGCTCGACCAGGGCGCGCAGGCGCTCCTCTTCCTCAACCGGCGCGGTTACGCCAACTACATCGCGTGCCCGGACCACGGGTGCGGTTGGGTGATGAACTGCGAGGACTGCGACGTCACGGTGGTCTATCACAAGAGCCGCGACCTGCCGACGGGCGGGTACGTCCAGTGCCATCACTGCCGGCGGGAGCAGAAGCTCCCCGGCGCGTGTCCGGACTGCGGCCGGCGGATCACGACGTTCGGACTCGGCACCCAGCGGGTTGAGGAGGAGCTCGCCCGCAAGTTCCCGGTGCTCGTCAGCGGCGAGACGATGGTGCGCGTCGACTCCGACACGATGCATTCGGCCCGCGACTACCACGACCTGCTCGAGCGATTCGGCGCGGGGACGGTGCGCGTGCTCGTCGGCACGCAGATGATCGCGAAGGGGCTCGACTACCCCGGCGTGCGTCTCGTGGGCGTCGTCAACGCCGACACCGCGATCAACCTCCCGGACTTTCGCGCCTCGGAGCGCACCTTCCAGCTCGTCAGCCAGGTCGCCGGCCGGTGCGGCCGCGGGAGCGACGTGGGGATCGTGATCGTCCAGTCGTTCAATCCGGACGCGCCGGCGATCCGCCTCGCGGCCGCCCACGACTTCGAGACGTTCGCCGCGCGCGAGATCGCGGACCGCGCGGCGTGCGACCTGCCGCCGCTCACGCGGATGGCGCGCATCGTGGTGCGCGACGAGGATCACCGCCGCTGCGACGAGGTCGCAGCGCGCATCGCCGCCGGACTTGCGCGCGACGCCGGCGCCGTGCGGGTGCGCGGCCCCGCCCCGTGCCCGATCGCCCGCATCGGAGGTCGCCACCGCCGGCAGGTTGAGCTGCTGGCCCCGACCGCGCTCGAGATGCAGCAACTGATCACGAGGGCCCGGAACGACGGGACCCTCCGCCCCGGGGTGCAGGTGGCGGTGGACGTCGACCCCGTCTCGCTGCTTTGAGGCAGCGACGCGGCCGTCGCCCGATGCCGTTCCTCGGCGTCAGTCCCGGAACGCTCCCGCCCGTCGGTGGCGCGGTAGTATTCCAACCCCGCCCGGCGCCGCCGGGCGGCCCGGCCACCCGAGGATCCAACTCGCGTGTTCTCAGCAGGTTAGGACGCAATGTCGACGCCCCCCGAAGCCGACCTTTCGATCAACGGATGGAACGCCGTGTACGTCGAGGAGATGTACGAACGGTGGCGCGCCGACGAGTCGTCGGTGGATCCCGGGTGGCGGATGTTCTTCCTGGGCTTCGACCTCGGCTACCGGCCCGCCGGCCTTCCCTCTGGCGATCGGCCCCCCGGCGCCCACGGCGCCCCGCCGGCCCCCCCGGCCCGCGCCGACGACGCGGGCGATCTCGCCCACACGACCCAGGGCCAGGTGGACGCACTCATCTACCACTTCCGCGACGTGGGGCACCTCGCCGCGGACCTGGACCCGCTCGGAACGAGCCGCCCGCTCCCGGAGTTCCTCCGGCTCGACTTCTTCGGGCTGCGGGCCGAGCACCTCGACGCGACGTTCGATCCCGGGTTCCTCCCGCTCGAGAGCCCTTCGCGTCTGCGCGACATCATGGCGCTGCTCGAGGCGACGTACTGCGGCCACATCGGCGTCGAGTACATGCACATTCAGCGCCGCGATCGCCGGCGCTGGCTCCAGTCGCGCATGGAACCGACACGCAACGCGCCGCCCTTCACGAATCCCCAGAAGCTGCGCATCCTCGGCGAGCTGATCGAGGCGGACGCGTTCGAGAACTTCCTGCACACGCGGTTCCGCGGCAAGAAGCGGTTCGGCCTCGACGGGGGCGAGACGCTGATCCCGATCCTCGACGAGCTCGCCGAGTACGGACCGGAGCACGGCGTCCGCGAGTACACGCTGGCGATGGCGCACCGCGGCCGGCTCAACGTGCTCGTCAACATCCTGCACAAGTCGTACGATCAGATCTTCACCGAGTTCGACGAAGCGTGGACCGAGGACTTCGTCGAGGGCGGGGGCGACGTCAAGTACCACCGGGGCTACAGCGGCGACTTCACGACCGCCGACGGACACAACATCCGCCTGACGCTGTCGCCAAACCCGTCGCATCTCGAGTTCGTCAACTCGGTCGTGCTCGGGCGCGCCCGCGCGAAGCAGCGTCTGCGCCAGGACACGGAACGCGAGCAGTGCGTGCCGATCCTCATCCACGGTGACGCGTCGTTCCCGGGACAGGGCATCGTGGCCGAGTGCTTCAACATGATGAAGCTCGACGGCTACAACGTCGGTGGCGCGATCCACATCGTCGTCAACAACCAGATCGGGTTCACGACGAACCCGGAAGACGCGCACAGCGGCCACTACTGCACCGATCTCGCGAAGATGGTCGAGGCCCCCATCTTCCACGTGAACGGCGACGACCCCGAGGCATGCGTGTTCGCCACCCGTCTCGCCATCGCGTATCGGCAGGCCTTCAAGAACGACGTCGTGATCGACCTGTGGTGCTACCGGCGACACGGTCACAACGAGGGCGACGAGCCCACGTTCACGCAGCCGATCCTCTACCGCAAGATCAGGGAGCACACGCCCACCGTCCAGCTCTACGCGAAACGGCTCGTGGACGAGGGTGTGCTGACGCAGGACGCGTTTGAGAAGCGGTACAACGACACGCGGCAGGCGATGGACGAGGCGCAGACGCGCATCAGGGAGAAGCCGGTCGAGACGAGCGTGCGGGCGTTCCGATCGGCGTGGGAGGGGCTGACCGAGGCGTACAACGACCAGCCCGTCGAGACCGGCGTCGAGCGCCCGCTGCTGCTCCAGGCGAGCGAGGCGCTCGGGCGCGTCCCCGAAGGGTTCACGCCGCACAAGAAGCTCGAACGGCTGCTCGAGTACCGGCGCACCTGCGTGAGCGAGGACAAGCCGCTCGACTGGGCGGCGGGCGAGATGCTCGCCTACGGAACACTGCTGCTCGAGCGGCACGCTGTCCGGCTCACCGGCCAGGACGTCGAGCGCGGCACGTTCAGCCACCGCCACGCGGTGATCTTCGACCAGGAGACGGGCCGGGCGCACGACCCGCTCAACCACATGGCACCGGTGCAGGGCCGCATGTGCGTTCACAACAGCCCGCTCACCGAGGCCGCGTGCCTCGGCTTCGAATACGGCTACTCGCTGGGCGATCCGAACATGCTCGTGATCTGGGAGGCGCAGTTCGGCGACTTCGCCAACGGCGCCCAGGTGATCTTCGACCAGTTCATAGCCAGCGCCGAGGCGAAGTGGCAGCGTCACAGCGGGCTGACCTGCTTCCTGCCGCACGGCTACGAAGGCCAGGGGCCGGAGCACTCGTCGGCGCGGCTCGAGCGGTTCCTCGTCCTGTGCGCGGACGACGACATGCAGGTGGTCTATCCCACGACGCCGGCTCAGATGTTCCACGTGCTGCGGCGGCAGATGAAGCGCAACTTCCGCAAGCCGCTCATCGTGATGACGCCGAAGAGCCTGCTTCGTCACAAGTCGGCCGTCAGCACCGTGGACGACCTCGTGCACGATCGCTTCCACCACGTGCTCGACGACCCCCGAATCACCGACCCGGCCCGCGTGGACCGGCTGCTCCTGTGCACCGGCAAGGTGTACTACGATCTCATCGCGCACCGCGAGAAGGTCGGCTGCGACGACGTCGCGGTCGTCCGCATCGAGCAGCTCTTCCCGTTCCGGACGGCGAGCCTCGCGCCTCTGCTCGCCCGGTACCTGAACGCGAAGGAGTTCGTGTGGGTGCAGGAGGAGCCGAAGAACATGGGCGCGTACCGGTTCATCTCCGATATGCTCCGCGAGAGGCTCGACCTCAACGTGTCCTACGTGGGACGCGAGCCGAAGTCATCCCCCGCCGTCGCCTCCATGCGGATGCACCTTCAGCAGCAGGAACGGATCATGATCAACGCCCTCGGCCTCGCGACGCAAGGCGCCGACGCGACCGCGGAGAAGGCCGCGGCGGACACGGATACGAAATCCGTCACGGAGGCCAGGGCGTAGATGGCAATCGACATCACCATTCCGAGCCCCGGCGAGTCCATCAGCGAGGTCGTGCTCGGGCCGTGGCAGAAGTCGTCGGGCGACTGGGTCGAGAAGGACGAGCCGCTCGTCGAGATCGAGTCCGACAAGGTGACGCTGGAGGTCCCGGCGGCGGAGTCCGGCGTGCTGGAGATCACGGCGCAGGAGGGCGCGGAGCTCAGCGTCGGCGACGTCATCGGGCGCATCGACCCCGACGGAGAGAGGAAGTCCGGCGGCGACGACTCCCGGAAAGCGAAGCCGGCGGGCGCGGCGTCTGCCGGAAGCAGCGAGAAGGACGGGAACAAGAAGAAGAGCGAGGGCGCGTCGGACGAGCGCACCAGTGCGGCGGCGGTCGAAGTGGCGACGGCGACGCGGGCGAGCGCCCGGGCGGATGCGGACGAGGATCAGGGCGAAGGGGCGCGGGCGACGCCGCTGGCACGCCGTGTCGCGGCGGACCGGGGCGTTCCCCTGACCGACGTGCGCGGCACCGGGCCGGCGGGCCGCATCCGCAAGTCGGACGTGCTCGCGGTGTCGCAGACGGCGACGGCCCCGGCCGATCGGTCCGCCGATGCGGACGCCACGGCCGATGCGGCCAGCCTGCCTGCCGTCCTTCCGCCGGACGAGATCGCGGCCATCGGCACCCGTGGCGTGCGACGCGAGAAGATGAGCAGGCTGCGACAGCGCATCGCCGAGCGTCTGGTCCAGGCCCAGCGGAACGCCGCGATGCTCACGACTTTCAACGAGGCCGACATGTCGGAGGTGATCCGCCTCCGCAAGCTGCACAAGGAGACGTTCAAGGAGCGTCACGGCGTGGGGCTGGGCTTCATGAGCTTCTTCGTGAAGGCGTGCGTGTCGGGCCTCCAGGTGTACGAAGGCGTCAACGCGTATATCGACGGCGCCGAGGTCGAGTACCACGATTACGTGGACATCTCCGTCGCGGTCGGCACGCCCAGGGGGCTCGTCGTGCCCGTGCTGCGCAATGCGGAACGGCTCACGTTCGCGCAGATCGAGAAGGGCATCGCCGACCTCGCCACGCGTGCCCGCGACGGCAAGCTGACGATGGACGACATGACCGGCGGCACGTTCACGATCTCCAACGGCGGCGTCTACGGCTCGCTCATGTCGACGCCGATCCTGAACCCGCCGCAATCGGGCATCCTCGGCATGCACAGGATCATGCCCCGCGCCGTCGAGGACGCCGCGAATCCCGGGCAGATCGTGCTGCGCCCGATGATGTACCTCGCGCTCAGCTACGACCACCGCATCGTGGACGGCGAGCAGGCGGTGCGATTCCTCGTGCACGTGAAGGAGTGCCTGGAGAGTCCGGAGCGCTTGCTGCTGGGGCTTTAGCCCCAGCAGCGGACGTGGACGTGGGGCGCGGATGCGCACGCGGTCGCGGACGCGGGCACGGACGCGGTCGCGGACGCGGTCGCGCACACGCACACGCACACGGTCGCGCACGCGCACGCGCACGCGGTCGCGCACACGCACGCGGTCGCGCACACGCACGCGCACGCGGTCGCGCACACGCACGCGCACGCGCACGCGCACACGGACGCGCACGCGGTCGCGCACGCGGTCTCGCACGCGCACGATCGTGTCCGGGACACCCGCGCGTTCCGGATAGCCGACGAGCGTGCGGGCGCCACCCGGCCTTGTCTTCGACAAGACCGGGGCACACGGCACCGGTCGTCCCTGCGGTGCCGGACGTTCGGCGCGATCGTTCGCTCGTGTGCGCGACCGCGTGCACGTGCGCAACCGCGACCGTGTGCGCGACCGCGACCGTGTGCGCGGGCGCGTGCGCGACCGTGTGCGCGGGCGCGTGCGCGACCGTGTGCGCGGGCGCGTGCGCGGGCGCGGGCGCGTGCGCGGGC
>CAZXBB010000058.1:0-5005 GCA_964638815.1 uncultured Isosphaeraceae bacterium | reverse complement strand
GGTCACGAACCTGAGAGACCCGGGGAGTCGGACGCAGAGCCGCGGACGCGGAGCCGGACACGGAGCCGGCCGGCGTCGTCGCAATGCGCACGCGGATCGACGCCGCACATGGCGATGCAGCGGGGCGCAGGCGACGACTGTCCGCGGCGGCAACGACCGCCATCACGGCCGCCGCACGGACCGCCGGGAACGGTCGGGCTCTGATTCCTCAGGCGGGATTCCTCAGGCGGAAGTCCTCAGGGACGACCCCTCAGGGACGACCCCTCAGGGACGACCCGTGGGGATCACCGCGACCTTCTGCACGGCGCCGTCGCTCAGCGGCTTGATCTCGTCGAACAGCGTGCCGTCGGCGTCGAACTCGCGCTTGACGCGGACGAGTTTCGAGTAGATCAGCACGCCGAGCAGCATGAGGACGAGATAGAGCCCGCCGAAGAGGCCGCCGGCCCACGGCAGACGCTGGTCGTTCAGCGGCGTCGGGTTGAGCGTGGCGGTCGCGCCGTTGAGCGTCGCCCAGGGGTCGGCCGTCCGCTTGCGGAGCCGCTCGCCGGACTCGACGACGATCGTCGAGGCGACCAGGTCGAGCAGCGTGACGATCTCGTCGGGCTCGGTCCCCGAGAGCGTCAGCATCAGCGAGTCGTCGTCCACCGCGGCGAAGGTCAGGTCGCTCGCCAGACGCCGGTTGATCGCCGCCTTGTCCGGGAACGTCTCGATCTGGCGTTCGTCGAGGCGGATCATCAGGGCGTCGAGGAAACCGTCGTCGGCCACCAGCGCCGTGTGCCACGCCCGCCATTTCGCGGCCTGCTCCTCGCCGAGGGCGCCCCGGTCGCGCGCCCGCGCGTCGATCGTCACGGACGCGGCTCGCTCGGGGGGCACGATCCCGCTTGCGGCGAGCCAGCTCGACGCGGCGGCCACCGCCCCGACGGCGACGATCCAGCCCACCAGCACGATGGCGCGCGTGGCCGCCCACTTCCGCACCATGCGCCGCTCGGCCTTCGCCAGGGCGGCGGTCTTCTCGCCGAGGGCGACACGCTGCGATTCGAGCCGGCGCACCTGCTGCGCGTACTGCTCGGCCGCGACGGCGGCGCGCCGCGGATCCGGACCGGTCCGGACGGGGCGCGGCTTCCGGTCCTTCATCAGGTTCCGGACCTTGCGCAGCCGGTGGTGCCGGCGTCGCAGGTGCTCAGCCACGTCGGACAGACGCTGCGCCTTGCGACGCATGTCGTCGAGTTGCTCCTGGTGGTCCGGCGGCGGCGGCGCGGCCACGAGCTGCGGGTGCTTCTCGGCCAACAGGGCCTCGAGCTTCTGGATCTTCTGCTTCATCGCCCGCACGCGGACGTCGGTTCCCACCTTCGCGGGATCGGTCGGCCGGTCCTGCTCCGCCAGCTTCTGCGCAGCCGCGGCCCGCTCCGCCTCGGCCTGCTCGGCCCGCTCCCGTTCGGCCTGGAGCTGCTGCTCGAGCTCCGCGCATCGCGACGAGAGGTCCTCGTGCCGCGCGCCGCCCTGCTGCGCGTCCCGCACCTGCTGCGCGCGCTCCTCCGCCACGCGGGCGGCGATGGCCGCGAGCTGCTCGCGCTCCTCGGCGAAGTCGCGTTCCTGCTGAGCGAGTTCCTCCTCCCGCTCCCGCAGCTTCGACTCCGCCTCCTGCCGGCGGACGAGCCACTGCTCGCGCTCCGCGTCGAAGGCCTCCTGCTCGTCGACGAGCCGGGCGTACCGCGTCTCCGCGTCGCGGATCCGCGTCTCGAGCTTCTCCGCGACCGCGGCGAGGGCCTCGTCGCGCGGCCCGCCGGCCGGGTCCTCGCGCTCCGCGAGGCCCCGCTCACGCTCGGTGATCGACAGCGCGTGATCGTCCAGCTCGTTCCGGACGCGATGGAGCTGCTCGATCTGCCCTTCCACGTTCGAGAGGATCTGCCCGAAGTGGACCTCGGGTCCGCGGGGATGCTCGTCTTCGGCGCGCGGAGACTCGGGCGATCGGTCGTTGGGGTCGGGCTGCGGCGGGTCCGGGTGGTTCATGATGGATGGAGCGGGGGCGCGGGCCCTCGCGAACCATGGTCATCGGCTCCGCGGCGCGCGGCGTTGACGGGGCGCCGGGAAATCCCCGGATCTCCTCCGCCGCGCCCGTTCGGTCTGACCGGATGACGCCGGTTATCGGCGGGCCCGGCCGGCCTGGGGCTACACTTGGCGCCCATGTCCACGCCCATGTCCACGCTCGCCGCTGCGACCGCATCCGACCCCCGTCTGACCGGGATCGCCGAGAAGGTGCACGGCGGCGTTCGGCTGTCGGCCGCCGACGGCGCGCTGCTGTTCGCGACGCCGGATATCTGGACTGTCTGCTCTCTGGCCGACCTCGTGCGGCGTCGCCTGCACGGCGACGTCGCCTACTACAACGTCAACCGGCACGTCAACTACTCGAACGTGTGCGCGCTGTCGTGCCGCTTCTGTGCGTTCTACCGGAAGAAGGACGACGACGGCGCGTACGAGTACTCGGTGGACGAGATCCGCAACGAAGCGATCAGGGCCGCCGAGGCCGGCGCAACCGAGCTCCACATCGTCGGCGGTCTGCACCCCTACCTGCCCCTCTCGTATTACACGGACATGCTGCGGGCGATCGCCGACTCGGCGCCGCGTCTGCACGTGAAGGCGTTCACCGCGGTCGAAATCGTGCACCTCGCCCGCATCGCGAAACGCGGACGCGAAGGCTACGCGGGAATCCGCGCCGTGCTCCAGGATCTCAAGGACGCCGGTCTCGGCTCGCTCCCCGGCGGCGGCGCCGAGGTCTTCGACGATCGCGTGCACGACGAGGCGTACAAGGGGAAGATCCGCGCCGGCAAGTGGCTGGACGTGCACCGCGCCGCGCACGAGATCGGGCTGAACTCCAACGCCACGATGCTCTACGGGCACCTCGAGGAGCGCGCGGACCGGGTGCGGCACATGATGATGCTGCGCGAGCAGCAGGACGTGACGCTGGCGGCGTGGGCCGCGACGCAGGGCATCGCGCCGACGCCGCACGCGCGTCACGACGGGGCCCGGGCCGACGCGGTCGTGCTCTCGGGGCCGGACGATCATTATCCCGGCGATCGGCTGCCCCGTCCGGAGACGTGCGGCGGCAACGGGTACTTCCAGACGATCATCCCGCTGCCATTCTTCCCCGACGACAGCGCGCTCGAGCACCTGCCGGGACCGAGCGGTCTCGAGAACCTGCGCACGCTCGCGATCTCGCGTCTCATGCTGGACAACTTCCCGCACGTGAAGGCGTTCTGGATCATGCAGACCCTCGACATGGCACAGTTCATGCTCCAGAACGGCGCCGACGACATCGACGGGACCGTGGTGTGGTACGACATCACGAAGCTCGGCGGACCGACGACCCACCAGGAGACGACGGTCGGCGACCTGCGCCGCGCGATCCGCGAGGCGGGGTTCCGTCCGGTCGAGCGCGACACGCTGTACCGGCCGATCGTGCGCGATGGGAGCGACTGGTCGGTCGCGCTATGATCCCCCCAATGACTACCAACCCCGCCGTAAGCCCGACCGCCGCCGAGGTGCTTGACACGTCGGCCAATCCGCGGGTCCCGATCGTCATGGAGATGGTCCGCGCGCTCAGCCGGGCGACGGACCAGCACGAGGTGCTGCGCGAGTTCTCGGCCGGACTGCGGAAGCTCGAGGGCCCGCGCGGCTACATCTCGCTCTCGACGCGCGGTCTGGCTCCCGGCGCGTACCGCATCACGCGTCTGCTCGTCGGCGAGTTCGACGACATCGACGAGGGCGATCCCTGGCGCGACGCCGACCGGATCCCGATCCACGACGAGGGCTTCCTCGCCGACGTGATCCGCACCGAGGAGCCGCGCATCATCCACAACTTCTTCCTCCGCGGCGATCCGGTCGTCGGCGATCGCCTGAGCGGCTACGGCTCGGTCATGGCGATCCCGCTGTTCGACGACGGACGGGCGCTCAACTGGGCGATCCTCCTCAAGCGCGAGGCCGACGGCTACTCGGAGCAGGATCTCGAGGACGCCATTCTTCGCGCGAACCTCGTCGGAACGAGCGTGCGCAACGTCATCGCCGCCCGGCAGCTCCGCAAGGCGAACGAGCGGGCGCATCGCGAGGTGGAGCAGATCGCGCGGATCCAGCGCGCGCTGCTGCCCGAGAGGCTGCCGGACATCCCCGGCGTCTCGCTCGGCGTGAGCTTCGAGACCTTCGATCGCGCCGGCGGCGATCTGTACGACGTCATGCCCCTGCGCTTCCCCGAGGGATGCCCCGGCAAACACGACCCGAACGGGCCGTGGGAGCTTCTCATCGCCGATGCCGCGGGGCACGGGCCCGCCGCGGCGACCATCGTCGCGATGCTCAACGCCATCCTGCACGCGTCGCCCGACGAGAACCGCGACCCCGCGGCGCTGCTGACGTTCGCGAACGATCATCTCTGCCGCAAGCGTCTCGAGGGGACGTTCGTAACGGCCGTCCTCGCCCGCTACGACCCGCCGTCGCGCCGGCTGACGTACGCCCGCGCGGGGCACAATCCCCTGCTCCTGATGACGCGTCACGAGGAGGGCATCGAGATGCGACGTCTGGACGAGGTCGGCGGGGTGCCCCTCGGCGTCGTCGCGGGCGGCGAGTACGAGCAGCACACCGTGCAGTTGCGCCCCGGCCAGACGGTCGTCTTCTACACTGACGGCATCACCGAGGCGATGGACCCCGACGGCGGAATGTTCGAGGTCGCCGGCATCGAGCGCTCCCTGGCGGAGTGCTCCGGCGATCCGCAGTGCGTGATCGACCACGTGACCGGCGCGCTCCAGACGCACGAAGGCGGGCGGCGCCCGGCCGACGATCAGACGTTGCTGGTCATGCGCGTGGACGAGCAGGCCTAGCAATGGGGGTGTAACACGTGGTGCGGGGGCCTCTCGACGTTCGGGGGGCTGCGTCGTGCAGGACCCCCTCCCTTCCAGGGAGGGGGCAGGGGGAGGGTCGGCGTCGTTGGCGTGACGGTCACACCTTTGCCCGTCACGCG
>CAZXBB010000057.1:0-2487 GCA_964638815.1 uncultured Isosphaeraceae bacterium | reverse complement strand
CGAGGACCTCATGGGGGGCGCCGAGGAGGAGATGCGCGGCCTCTGGGGCGCCATCGTGGGCATGCGGCAGCGCCTGGCCGACCACCTGAAAGCGGAGAAGGCCAAGGCCGCCGGCAAGCCCCACGAGACGGCCGACCTGCTGTCGGAGAGGAAGGTCAAGACCCTCCGCGAGGGGATCGCCAGCGAGCGCTCGGTCTACGAGGGCATGCTGTCCGAGCTGCGCGACGCCGTCGGCAGCGAGCGGGCCGACCAGGTCAAGACGCGCGTCGAGGGGAAGGGCGACGTCGAAGGCAAGGTGGCGGTGCCGGCGCCGAAGGCGGTCGACGCGAGCGCGCGCGGCATCGAGACGGTGCCGGCGCCCGCGCTGGAGGAGCCGAAGGCGACGAAGCCGGCGGCCCGGACGGACTACAAGGTCGGCGACCGCGTGATCGGCCCGCAGGGCCGCGGCGACGTCGTCGAGATCCGGGACGGCGGCGAGGGGACCGCCCTGCGCGGCGTCAGCGTCGAGTACGACGAAGGGCACACGATGTTCGTGGCGTTCGACCATCTGCGCCCCGAGACGGCCGAGGAGCGCCGCCCGACGAGCGGCTGGAAGAAGGGCGACAGGGTCGTCACCTCGCGCGGCGTCGTGGACTTCCACGGCGCGGCGGGTGAGGGGCGCGTGACCGTCCGCCACCCGAAGGCGGGCCTGATCGAGCTGCCGCTTGCCGACGTCGAGCGTCCGCTCGCCACGATGAACCTCGAGGACCTCCGCATCGCACCGGTCGGCACGAGGATCGCCACCGCGCGCGGCGAAGTGTTCGTCAAGCGGCCGTCGGAGGAGTCGAGGCCCGGCCACCCGGACCGCGAGCCGTTGTGGGAGCGGGTGGAGGAGAAGGCCGACAGTCCCGTCCGGAGCGCCCGCGAGGCGTCCGACCTCTGGCAGATGGAGACGCGGAGCGGCCGCCGCGCCGTCGCCGAGCATCGCCGGCAGATGTCGGAGGACGCGCAGCGGCGCGCCGCGGAGGAGAAGGCGGCTCAGCCGCCGCCCCCGCTGCCGCGCGTCAAGACCGAGGAGGAGAAGCAAAACGCGCGGCTCGTCCAGCAGGGCAAGGACCTCCAAGAGGCCGAGCGGCTCGTCAAGCGCTACACGAAGGAGCTGCGCAAGCTCGTCCGCGACAAGGTGAGCAAGGGCCGCATCTCGCGGGCGCAGAAGACGCTCGAGTCGTGGACCGAGCGGCGCGACAAGCTCAAGAAGGCGCACGACGCCGCGCTCCGCGAGTCGATCCGCGGCAAGGCGCCGGAGCCAGCGGCGCCGCCCGCCTCGCCCCGCACCGAGCCGACGCCCGCCGGCGAGCAGGTGCTCGTCCCCGGCACGCCGACGCGCACGCAGCCGCCGGGTCGGAGTCGGCCGACCGGCACGCAGGCCGACGAGACGGGGCCGCTGTTCGAGCGCCCCGGTCCGGAACAGACAGAGATCGGCACCGCCACCGCACCGTCCGACCTTTCGGCGGACGAGCAGCGCGCGCTTCGCAGCTTCGCCGCTGCGATCCGGCGTGAGGCCGAGCCGGGGCGCTACCGCGATCCCAAGTACCGCGAGGGCGAGAGCACGATCGTCGGCCAGGTGCACGACGCATTCGCACCGGGCTGGAACCCGCAGGCGAAGGGTGACGCGTTCCGGCGCCAGAACGAGGAGCGCAACCGGGCGCTCACGCACGGACGCCAGGTCTTCGACGGCCTGATCGAGAAGGGCTACATCGCGTCGCGGCCGAATCCCGAGACCGCCGACAACCCGATCATCTTGCTGACGGCGAAGGGGCGCGCAGCGGCCCGAGAGCCGGAGTCGCCCGCGCCGGCGCCGGCCCCAGCGCCAGCGGCGGCCCCGCGCGGGTTCACGCGCACGGGCACCGTCGACTACCGCGAACTACCGAAGGGCCCGGAGTGGGAGCGCCAGGTCTACACGACCGGCGGCGATGGTGGACGCGTCGTCGGTGAGGATGCGGACAACCTGTACGTCTCACATCTCGCTGGCTCCATGGCGCGCGTCGCTAAGTATCCCAAGGCCTTCATCGACGCGAATCAGGCGTACTGGGCGGTCGGCTCGCGCATCGACACGAACCAGGGGCCCGCCGAGATTGTGCAGAGCCCACGCCTCGACGATCGCGGGTTCCGCACGCTGCGCGTCAAGCTCGCGGACGGGACGGAGAAGATGATCGCCGCGCGGGAACCCTTCGTGAAGGGCATGCCGATGCCAGCGCAGTTCACCGGACAAGCGGCGCCGGCGCCCGCCGACGCGCCGCCCGCACGACCTGTCGAGCCGGTGCTCGACCTGAACACCGCCACCGAGGGCACGCGCGTCTCCACACTATTCACGCTCCCGCGCGACCTCGATGCCGCGACACCGCGCTACGGATACGGCGCCCGCAACTACGAGCTCGCGTTCGAGAGCGCGCTGGACAAGGCGCTCTACATCGCCGCGCAGCCGACGCCGTCGGCGCGCGACGCCGA
>CAZXBB010000056.1:0-8150 GCA_964638815.1 uncultured Isosphaeraceae bacterium | reverse complement strand
GGGCACGCGTCTCGTCGAGCCAGAAGATGGCAGGCCACCCGGTTGCGCGCGCACGACCGACGCCGAGTTCCACCCAGTTCCGGATCGCGGCGTCCTTGGTCTGGCACATCCGCCAGATGTCGCCGGCCTCGACAACGTGTTCGAGCAGAGCGTTACCGGACCGATCCACGACACGCACCGTTCCCGCAGCCGCGATCTCGAACGTCTTGTCGTGCGAGCCGTACTCCTCGGCCTTCTGCGCCATCAGTCCGACGTTCGACACGCTGCCCATCGTGGTCGGATCGAACGCGCCGTGCGTCCTGCAGTCGTCGATCACGGCCTGGTACACGCCCGCGTAGCACCGATCGGGAATGACGGCCTTCGTCTCCTGAAGCCTGCCCTCGGCGTTCCACATGCAGCCCGAGTCGCGGATCACCACCGGCATCGACGCGTCGATGATGATGTCGCTCGGCACGTGCAGGTTGGTGATCCCACGGTCGGAATCGACCATCGCGAGGGCGGGACCTTCGGCGAGGACGGCCCTGATGTCAGCCTCGACGGCGTTTCGCTCGTTCGCCGGCAGCGCGGCGATCTTCGCGACGAGATCGCCGAAGCCGTTGTTCACGTCCACACCGAGCCGATCGAACGTCGCGCCGTGCTTCTCGAACAGGCTCCTGAAGAACACGCGCACCGCGTGCCCGAAGATGATCGGATCGGACACCTTCATCATCGTGGCCTTGAGATGCAGCGAGAAGAGCACGCCCGTCGCGCGGGCATCCTCGACCTCGCGCTCGATGAACGCGATGAGTGCCTTGCGGCTCATGAAGGTGCCGTCGAGCACCTCGCCCGGCTCGAGGTCGAGATCGCCCTTCAGCACCGTGACCGCGCCGTCCGTCCCCACGTGCTCGATGCGGGCGGTGGTCGCCGCCGTCACGGTGACCGATCGCTCGTTCCCGCGGAAGTCGCCGTCGGTCATGCTCGCCACGTGCGTCCTGCTGTCGGCGGACCACTTGCCCATTCGGGGCGGGTTCTTCCGCGCGTACTCCTTCACAGCCTTCGGGGCCCGGCGATCCGAGTTGCCTTCGCGCAGCACGGGATTCACGGCGCTGCCCTTGACCCGGTCGTACCGCGTCCGGGTTTCGCGCTCCGCGTCGCTCCGCGGCTCCTCGGGATAGTCCGGCAGCGCGTAGCCCTTCGCCTGGAGCTCGGCGATGGCCGCCTTCAGCTGCGGGATCGACGCGCTGATGTTCGGGAGCTTGACGATGTTCGCCTCCGGTGTCTGCGCGAGGCGACCAAGCTCGGCGAGCGCGTCGTTGACGCGCTGGTCGCCCCTCAGCGCATCCGGGAAGCTCGCGAGGATCCGGCCGGCGAGCGAGATGTCGCGGGTCTCGACGTTGATGCCCGTTCCGCCCGTGAAGGTGCGGATGACCGGCAGGAACGAGTGCGTCGCGAGGGCCGGGGCCTCGTCGGTGTACGTATAAATGATCGTGGGCGTCGCGCTCATCGTCGGGAATCTCCGGGGTTCGGGCGAAGATCCGCAGTGTAGAGCCGGGCGCCGGCAAAAGCTCGCCGCCGCTGCGGCGTCGGCGTCGACGACGGGGCAGCAACGCAGGATCTCGCTCACGACCGCGAGGATGACGAGGACGACAACGACAACGATCCGCGGGAACGGTGGTCGATCGCACCCTCGCTTCGCACGCGCCGGCACAAGTCCTGTGCGTGGACGTGCTTGCGGGCCAGCGGCGTCCGATTCAGGGGCACGGCCCCCAGTTGGTGATGAGCGTGAGCAGGTCCGTGAAGCCGACCGTGTCCAGCTCGATCTCGTCGATCTCCTCGCGGCAGTCCGAATCCCCCGTGCCGCAGCCCCACGCAGAAAGGAGCAGGATGAGATCACCCACGGTCACGACATGGTCGCCATCGAAGTCCGCCGGGCACTGGTGAAGCACGGACACCAGCGTCTCCGCCGCGCTGCCCACCGCGATGTCGGGGTCGCCGTCGGCGTCGTAGTCGTCGATCGCCATCGCGCCCGGCGACCGCGAGACGCCGAACGCGCTGCCGCCGTCGAAGACGCCCGCCCCGTCGTTGAGGTGCACCATGACCTCGAGCGTGTTCCGGTTGGACGTGACGAGATCGACATCACCGTCGCCGTCGATGTCGGCCGCGCCGATCGAAAGCGGCCGGCCGCCGGTCGGGAACACCGCGAGATCGCCGAACTGCCCGGTGCCGTCGTTCCGCAGCACGGCGAATGCGTTGGACGATGTGCCCGCCGCGGCGATGTCCGGATACGTGTCGCCGTCGAAGTCGGCAATGACGAGCGAGGCCGGACGCGTCGTCGCCGGCCAGGTGACGGCGTCGGCGATGACCCCGCCGCCCTCGTTGATCACGACCGAGACGGCCGAGCCGAACCCGTGCCCCACGACGACGTCGAGATCGAGGTCGCCGTCGAGATCGGCGAGCGCGATGGACTCAGGATTGACGGCGATCGCCGCCGTGTTCTCGGGGAAGAACATGCCCGTGCCGTCGCCGCGCCAGATCGTCAGCCGGCTGTCCGCGGCGGTGCCGACTACGACGTCAACGTGCTCATCTCCGGTCATCTCGCCGATCGCGATGGCCTTGGCGACGGAGCCCACGAACACGACCTGTCCCGACACGAGGTTGCCGTCCCCGTGGTTCAGCAGGAAGGCCACGTAGTCGCCCGCGACCGCCACGTCGAGGTCGCCGTCGGCGTCGAGATCGCCGACGGCGACCGACTTCATGTCCGTGAGCCCGAGCCACTTGGCGCCGGGCGAGAACGTGCCGTCACCGTTGTTGAGCCCGATGGCGACGATGTCGTAACCCACCGCGACGAGGTCCACGTCCCCATCGCCGTCCATGTCGCCCGAAGCGAGTGAGAGCGGCGAGGCGCCGAGGGCCGAGATCTGGGGGTAGCCGTAGAAGTCGTCGGCGCGCGCGACCGCGGTCGCCAGGACGGTCGCAAGGACCGTGGCGGCCGGGGCAATCGCATCGTGGAAGCCCGCGGGTCGCGGCATACACCCTTCTTTCCACTCTCTACGCGTTCAGACTAAGCCCGGACGCGGCAAACGCAAACCGAAAGCGCCGTTCCCGCGTCGGGACCCGGCCCCGGGGGCCGCGGGCGAGGCCGCTCTCGGCCCCGCCATCTCGGCCCCGCCATCTCGGCCCCCCCTCGCCCTCCCTGACCGGCCTGTCATCTCTCGCCCCTCGAGCCGTCCTCGAGCCTCGCCTCGAGCCGCGCCTCGAGCGACGTCCCTCCCCGGCGGACGGCCGCCGGCCCCGCCGTGGCGAGGATCCGGGTTCCCGTTCCGCCATCCATCCGCCGGAGTCGAAGGTGCTTCGCCGCGCGGCGGCACGGAGGCCGCAGACCGTGCAGCCCCGCGCCCCGGCGCGCCGATGAACCCCGGATGCTCCCGCGGCCCGCTCCATGCCGCTTCTGCGCCGCCCCGCTGCGCGACACCTTCGCGGATCTCGGCGACGCACCGCTGGCGAACGCCTACCCCGCGGCCGGGTCGCCGGAGCGCGCCGAACCGCGGTATCCGCTGCACGCATTCGTCTGCGCGCAGTGCGGGCTGGTCCAGCTCGGCGAATCCCGGGATCCGCGAACGCTGTTCTGCGACTACGCCTACTTCTCGTCCTTCTCCGATACGTGGCTCGAGCACGCGCGGGCGTACGCCGACATGGCGTGCCGGCGCTTCGCCCTCGGACCCGCCACCACCGTCGTCGAGATCGGGAGCAACGACGGCTGCCTGCTCCGGCACTTCGTCGAGCGCCGGATCCCCGCCCTCGGCGTCGAGCCGGCGGCGAACGTCGCCCGCACTGCGATCGCGGCGGGCGTGCCGACGCGGGTCGCGTTCTTCGGCCGCGAGACGGCGCGCGGGCTCGTGGCGGAGGGCACACGCGCCCGCCTCCTCATCGGCAACAACGTGCTCGCCCACGTGCCGGACCTCCTCGACTTCCTCGCCGGCGTTCGAATCGTGCTCGCGCCGGGCGGCGTCGCGACGTTCGAGTTCCCGCACCTCATGCGGCTCATCGACGAGACGCAATACGACACGATCTACCACGAGCACTTCTCGTACTTCTCGTTCACGACGGCGCGGCGGATCTTCGCCGCGCACGGCCTGCGGCTCTTCGACGTCGAGGAGCTTCCGACGCACGGCGGCTCGCTGCGCATCTACGCCTGCGCCCGCGCGGAGCATCGCCCGGTGCACGGTCGCGTCTCCTCGCTGCTTGCCCGCGAGGCGACCGCCGGGCTCACCGGGCTCGAACGCTACCGCGCGTTCGGCGCCCAGGTGCAACGCGTCCGCCGCCAGCTCCGATCGTTCCTCGAGCGGGCGCGGCGGGACGGGCGGTCCGTCGCCGGCTACGGCGCGCCGGCGAAAGGCAGCGCGCTGCTCAACGGCTGCGGCGTCGGACCGGACCTCCTCGCGTACACGGTCGATCGCAACCCCCGCAAGCAGGGCCGCTTCCTCCCGGGCACCCGCGTCCCCGTCTTCGCCCCCGACCGGATCATCGAGACGAAACCCGATTACGTGCTCATCCTGCCCTGGAACCTGCGCGACGAGATCGTCGGCCAGATGGCGGCCGTGCGTCGCTGGGGCGGGCGATTCGTCGTGCCGATCCCCGCGCTCGAGGTGTGCCCGTGATCTTTCGAGAGACCCCTCTTCCCGGGGCATACCTGATCACCGCCGAGCGCGTCGAGGACGAGCGCGGATTCTTCGCGCGCACCTGGTGCGAGCGGGAGTTCACCGGACGCGGGCTGGATTCCGGTCTCAGCCAGTGCAGCACCTCGTTCAACCGCCTCCGCGGCACGCTGCGCGGCATGCACTACCAGGCCGCGCCGCACGCGGAGGCGAAGCTCGTCCGCTGCACGCGCGGCCGTCTGCACGACGTCATCATCGACCTGCGTCCGGACGGGCCCACGTACCTCCGGCACCACGCGGTCACGCTCTCCGCGGACGAGCCCGCGATGCTCTACGTCCCCGCCGGCTGCGCGCACGGCTTCCTGACGCTCGCCGACGCCACCGAGGTTCTCTACCAGGTGTCTGTGCCGCACGTTCCCGCGGCCGCCCGGGGGATCCGGTGGAACGATCCGACGTTCGCCGTCGCGTGGCCGGAGCGGCCCCGGGTGATGTCGGCGCGCGATCGGGAATTCGCGGACTTCCGGTCGGCGTCCCGCGCCGGCGTCACGCCTCGACCGCCTGCTCCATGACCATCTCGCGAATGCGGTGCTTCCGGATCTTGCCGCTCGGCGTCATCGGGAACTCGTCCACGCTCTGAACGACCGCGGGAACCTTGAAACGCGAGAGGCCCTCGTGGCCGAAGTCGCGCAGCTCCTCCTGGTCGATCGTCACGCCGGGCTGGGGCTTGACCCACATCCACACCTCTTCGCCCATGCGCTCATCGGGCACGCCGAACACCGCCACTTCCGACACCTTCGGATGCCTGTGGTAGTACGCCTCGATCTCGGCGGGGTAGATGTTCTCGCCGCCGCGGATGATCATGTCCTTCAGACGCCCGACGATCCGGAGGGAGCCGTCGTCCGCCATCACGCCGAGGTCGCCGGAATGCAGCCAGTGCGCCTCGTCGATCGCTTCGGCCGTCGCGTCATCCTGCTCGAAGTAGCCGCGCATGACGTGATACCCGCGGAAGCAGACCTCGCCGGGGACGCCGAACGGCACCGTCGCGCCCGTCTCCGGATCCACGATCTTCGTCTCCTGGTGCGGGAGGTTCATGCCGACGGTCTCGATCCGGTCCCCGAACGACGCATCGGCCCGCGTGAGGTGCGTCACCGGCGACGACTCCGTCTGGCCGTAGGCGATGCGGATGTCGCGGCACCCCATGTCGCCGATGATGCGTCGCATGAGCGCGGGCGGACACGGCGCGCCGGCGATGATGCCCGTGCGCAGCGTCGAAAGGTCGCGCGCCGCGAAGTCCTCGTGCTCGAGCTCGGCAATGAACATCGTGGGCACGCCGTGCACCGCCGTGCAACGCTCGTCACGGATCGCGGCGAAGGTCGCGCCGGCGTCGAAGTACGGCGCTGGGATCACGATCGTCGCGCCGTGCGCGAGGCACACGAGGTTCGACACGACCATGCCGAAGCAGTGATAGAACGGGACCGGCACGCAGAGCCGGTCCGCGGCCGTGAACCGCAGCGCCTCGCCGATCGCGTACGCGTTGTTCAGGATGTTGTGGTGCGTCAGGACCACGGCCTTCGGGAAGCCGGTCGTCCCGGAGGTGAACTGGATGTTGACGGGATCGTCGACGTCGAGCTCCGCGCCGCGGACGGTCGTCGCGTCGGCCAGCAGCGACGCGCCGGCGGCGACGAGATCCGGCCAGGTGAGGAACGCGCGGGCCGGGCGCGCCGTGTCGTTCGGCGCGGTGGGGTCGAACACGATCAGGTTCCGCAGCGACTCGAAACGGGCGGAGCGGAATTCGCCGGGCGCGAGGTCGCGCGCCTCCGGACACAGCTCGCACACGATCCGCGTGTAGTCCGACGAGCGGAACGACGGAATCATGATGAGGGTCTGCACGCGCGCCAGCCGCAGCGCGTGCTCGAGCTCTGCGATGCGCAGCGCCGTGTTGAGGTTCACCAGGACGGCGCCGATGCGCGCGGTTCCGAGCTGGAGGAGCACCCACTCGATGTTGCTGGTGGACCAGATGCCCACGCGATCGCCGCGTCCGATGCCGATCGCGAGAAGTCCCCGCGCGACCGCCTCGACGGCGGCGTCGAGACCGGCGTAGGAAAGCCGGCGCGACTGTGCCACGGACACGACCGCCTCGTGCCCGGGGAAGCGCGCGGCGATGGCGCGAAAGTGAGCGTCGATGGTGTGGCCCAGGAGCGGCGTGGCGCCGACCTGGTGCCAGTAGGAACGACTCGGTGGTGCTGGCTGCATCGTGTTGGCTCCGGGTAGCCCCCTCACGATACCGTCACCACGTCGGATTCCGATGAGACGTCGCGGCGATCGGTCGGCTTCGGGGCGGAATCCCCGCGGCGAAAAGCCCACGGACCGCGGGGTCCGTGGGCTTGCTCGATTCACACGATGCCGGGCGAGGCTCAGCCGGTCCAGTTCCCGAGCACGAGGAGGAGATCCTGGAACGTGACGAAGCCGTCGCCGTCGAGGTCCTCCGGACATCCGCCGCACGGACCCCACGCCTTGAGCACGGCAAGCACGTCCTCGAAATCCGCGTCGCCGTCGCCGTCCGCGTCACCCGGGTTCCCGCCGCCCTTGCACAGGATGCCGGTGATGCGCACGGCGTCCACGCCCGCCTCGGTCACGGAGTCGCTCGGGTTGTCGCTGGTGGTGAAGCGGAGACGGATCTGGTCGGTGGCGTTGACGTAATCGGAGATGCGATGCGATTGGACCGACCAGCCCCCGGCGCCCGCGACGCTCTCGATCAGCGTCCAGGTCGCGCCGTCGTCGTCGGAGATCTCGACCTCGAGCGTGTCGGTGTCGCCGTTGTAGCTGTCGAACCACCGGGCGTAACTGATGCCGGCGTCGAGCAGACCGGTCGCGTCGAGCCGCGGCGAGGTCAGCACGGTCGGTCCGCCGTCGACGTCCGAGTCGCCGGGGCGGTTGTCCGTGAGGTAGCAGCTTCCGGAGCCGTCGGCGTCGGCCGACGGGTCACCGCGATCGCCGGCGCCGGCGGGCACGCCGCGCTCCCACTCGCCGGTGTCGAGATCGAAGCTCTCGACCGTCCAGCCGGTGTCCGCCTCGAAGTCGTCCACGAAAGCGACCTCGATCGACGTATAGGCGTCACCGGCGTAGAACGCGTCCGGCGCCGCGCGCGGGTTGAGGGCCAGCTCGCCGTCCGTGGTCTCGGCGCTGAAGTAGTAGCTGACGACGGCGCCGCAGGCGAAGGTCGGGAAGACCGCGTCGTAGACGTTGTCGGAGACTTCGTTCATCGCGACGGCAGTGTAGGGCGCACCGTCGGCGCTGTGGTAGAGCAGACCCGTCCCCGGCTCGGGGACGTCGCCCGCGGTGCCGGTGACGACGACGCGCACGGTCGTGCCGCCGGCGGGGTCGATCAGCTCCGGCCGCCCGTCCGGGAAGTCGAAGAGGAGACCCGTGATGACGGTCTGCACGGCCTCGAACGCGTCAACCATGCCGTACCCGTACGAGTTGTCCTCGCCGCCCGGGCCGAGATCGAACGCGGTG
>CAZXBB010000055.1:0-18825 GCA_964638815.1 uncultured Isosphaeraceae bacterium | reverse complement strand
GCAGGTCGCGACGCACGCGGGCGCGCAGGTTGGCCGGGTCGGTATTGCCCGGGTCGTCGCGCCAGCCGGTCCCGGCGGCCGCGCAGAACGCCTCGCACTCGGCGCGGCGCCGATCGAGCAGCGGCCGCACGAGCGTGACGTCGCCGCCGAGCGGACGCGACCACGGCATGCCGCGGAGCCCGGCGAGACCCGCGCCGCGGCACAGCGCGATGAGCATCGTCTCGAGCTGGTCGTCGGCGTGATGACCGACGGCGACGTGCGCGGCGCCGGCTTCGCGGGCGGCGTCGAGGAGCGCGTCGTAGCGTTGCCCGCGGGCGGCGGCGGCGGTGTTGCCCGGCGCGCGGCCCGGGTCGATGTCGCGCCTGGCGAACGGCACGTCGAGCCGGGCGGCGAGATCCCGCGCGAACGCGGCGTCGGCATCGGCGGTCGCGCCGCGGAGATGGTGATGGACGTGCACGGCGACGGGCGTCACCCGGCACCGCGCGCGGCCACGACCGCGGATGACGGCGAGCGCCGCGAGCAGGGCGACGGAGTCCGCCCCGCCGCTGAGCCCGACGGCGACGGTCGCCCCGCCCCGAACATCGCACCGCCGCCGCAGCCGGATCGCCACGCGGGCGACGAACGGATGACGCCGCGCCGCGAGCGGGAGAGCCGGCCCGGCGACGACCGGGGGAGAAGCGGGGGGGGACACACTCGCCATGGACTGATGGTATCTTGCCGATGAAGGCCAGGGATGGACGTGATTTCAGCCACTGTGATGACCACGACCGGCGCGACGGGCGCGAAAGCGGTCGAGCCGAACGTTCTCGCTGTGGTCATGCTGGTGGTCGGGGTCCTGGTGCTCGGGCTCATCCTGATCTGGTCGATCCGCGGCAAGATCGCGCGGCGCCAGGCCGCGACGCCGACGCCGCACGAGCGTATCGAGCGGATCAAGGCGAGCGCGGGAGCGCGGGACAGCGTCGAGGGCGCCCGGGCGGAGCTCGTGGACACGGCACGTCGCCTCGCCGCCCAGCTCGACGTGAAGGCCGCGCGGCTCGAGCAGCTCATCGTCCAGGCGGACGAGCGCATCGCGACGTTGCGCCGGAGCGGGGGAGGCGCGATCCCGCTCGCGACCGCGTTCGCGACCGACGACACGACGCCCGACGGCGTGTCCGACGACGCCGCGCCCGACGACGCCGCGCCCGACGCCGCTGCGCCCGACGACGAGACGCCCGCCCGCGCGACGCCGGTCCCGGCGGGCATCCCGCTCGACCCGCTCACCACGCAGGTGTACGAGCTCGCGGACGGCGGCCACGACCCGGTCGCGATCGCCCAGACGCTCGACGAGCAGATCGGCAAGGTCGAGCTGATCCTCGCCCTGCGCGAGAGCGCCTGAGGGGACGTTGCCCGCCTGCGCACGTCGCGGCGACCGGCCCTTCCCCGGGGCACGTGTCCCCGGAGCAGGCGGCTCCTGCCTGAACCGGATCCTGCGGTATTTTCACCGCGATTGCGGTGATCCCCCGATGCGGCCGTAACCTCCGCAAGTGATCTCCCGGGTGGACAGCTTCGTGCTCCAGGGCATCGACGCCGTGCCCTGCGAGGTGGAGGTGGCCCTCACCGCGGCGGAGCTGGCGAGGACCACCGTCGTCGGTCTGCCCGATGCAGCGGTGCGGGAGTCGATTGACCGCGTGCGCACCGCGATCGTCAACGCAGGCTTCCGCTATCCGTACGCGCGGATCACCGTGAACCTCGCGCCTGCGGATATCCGGAAGGAGGGGCCCGTCTTCGATCTGCCGATCGCCCTGGCCATGCTGCACGCGAACCGGACGATCGCTCCGGCGGCCGCGGTCGATGGCGTCCACGGCCCCGATGACGCCGATGACGCCGGCGGCGCCGGCGAGGCCCGCGCCGCCGGGGGGCATCGCACCCGGCCGAGCGTGCGCGAGTTCCTCGTCGCCGGCGAGCTCGCCCTCGACGGACGCGTGCGGCCGGTGCGCGGGGTCGTCAGCCTCGCGATGCTCGCGCGGGCGATGGGCAGACGCGGCGTGATCGTGCCGCTCGGGAACGCGCGCGAGGCGGCGGTGGTCGAAGGCATCGAGGTGTACGCCGCGGCGCGCATCGAGGAGGTCGTCGCATTTCTCAACGGCGTCCACGACATCGCGCCGACGCCGGGCGTGGACACCGGCGCCGCCATCGCCCGGGCGGTCGCGCCGGTCGATCTCGGGGAGGTCCGAGGCCAGGAGGCGGCGAAGCGGGCGATCACGATCGCGGCGGCGGGCGGGCACAACGTCCTCATGATCGGGCCCGCCGGCACCGGGAAGTCGATGATGGCCAAGGCGCTGCCCGGCGTATTGCCGCCGCTCACGCCGGCCGAAGCGCTCGAGGTCACGCGTATCTATTCGAGCGCCGGCCTCGCCCTCGCGCGGGGCGATCATCCGCTGGTCCTCACGCGTCCCGTGCGCGCGCCGCACCACACGGCCTCGGCGGCGGCAATCATCGGTGGCGGCACCGTGCCGCGTCCCGGCGACGTCACGCTCGCCCACCGCGGCGTGCTGTTCCTCGACGAGATGCCGGAATTCAGCCGCGCCGTCCTGGAGACGCTTCGGCAGCCGCTCGAGGACGGGTGCGTCACGATCGCCCGCGCCCGCGGCTCCGTCTGCTTTCCAGCGCGGTTCATGCTTGTCGCCGCGCTCAACCCGACGGCGCAGGGCGACGCGGGTTCCGACGCCGCGTCACGCCGCGCGATGGAGCAGTACCTCTCGCGGCTCTCCGGTCCGCTCATCGATCGCATCGACATCCACGTCGAGGTGCCGGCCGTTCCGTTCCGCGCGCTCACCGCGCCGCGCGGCGGCACCGACAGCGCGACGGTGCGCGAACGCGTCGTCGCGGCGCGGGCCGTGCAGCACCGGCGCCAGGGACCGTTGACGAACGCCGAGCTGCGCGGGAAGGTGCTCGACCGCTGCGCGGCGCTCCCGGAGTCGGCGCGCACGCTGCTCGGCCAGGCGCTGACGGAACTCGGGCTCAGCGCGCGAGCCTACGACAAGATCCGCCGCGTCGCGCGCACCATCGCCGACCTCGAGGGCCGTGAGGGCGTCGAGACCCACCACGTCGCCGAGGCCGTGCAGTACCGGCTGCTCGACCGCATGCCCGGGGGCCGGGGCGCGGCAGGATGAGCCCGGCAGCCCGCGGCACGAGGTCCGGGGCCCCGATTGGGGTCTCCGCCCCGATCGGGCGGGGGCGGAACCCCACATGGTTTCCGGGGAAGGGGCGATCCCTGGTGGAGGCAGCTGCGTAGGACTCTTGTTCAAGGCGATTTGCGCGCCAATCCGCGAATCAGCCATGCCCTGGCAGGCTCTTTGCGACAAGGACGAGGGGCCCGGGGCGCCGACGTGGGACGAGACAGGGCTGGGGGGGGAGGAGAGGCAACATGCGCAACACGCTGTCGGGGTCCAGGCCGCGCGGGGCCCGCGCGGGGGAAACACGCGGCGCCCGCCCTACGGAAGCACGCCGGGACTCGGTGGATGACCCCCGCCGCGCTCCGGCCCGCGCGACGCGGATCGCCACCGCCCCGCGCACCAGCGGCGTCGAGTCCGAGCTCAACCTCTACTTCAAGTGCATCAACCGCTACAAGCTGCTGACCGCGGACGAGGAGAAGATGCTCGGCTGGCGCATCGTCAACGACAACGATCCCGAAGCGCGCGGGCGGCTCGTGAACGCGAATCTCCGGCTCGTCGTGTCGATCGGGCGTCACTACGTCCACCGCGGGCTCGCGATGGCCGACATCATCGCCGAGGGCAACATCGGGTTGATCCGTGCCGTGGACGGCTTCGATCCCTCCCGCGGCGCGCGGTTCTCGACCTACGCGTCGTGGTGGATCAAGCAGGCGATCAAGCGATCGCTGATGAACGCGCGGCAGCCGATCCACATTCCGGCCTACATGATCGAGCTGATCACGCGGTGGAAGGCGACCGAGCGCGAGCGCACCGACGCGCTCGGAAGACCGCCGACGCAGGCGGAGCTCGCGAAGGAGCTGGACCTGTCGCGCAGCCAGGTCGAGTACCTGCGTCGTGCGGTGCGCGCCCACGAGGGGCGTCCCCGCGAGCTGCTCGACACGCAGGGCGCCGCCGGCCCGGACGCCACGCCGCCTCAGCTCGCACCGGAGCGGTCGATCGCGGCCGGCGAGGACATGCGGAAGGTCGAGAGGCTCCTCGCGGCGATGGACGAGCGGTACGCCCGCGTCTTCCGCCTGCGCTTCGGCCTCGAAGGACGCGAGGCGATGACGCTCAAGGAGGTCGGACGGGAGGTGGGCCTCACGCGCGAGCGCGTGCGGCAGATCGAGGCGCACGTGATGTCGCGGCTGCGGCGGCAGGTGGAGGAGGGCTGAGTCCGAAGGGGTTCCGGGTCAGACGCCGCCCTCAGACGTCATAGAGCCGCCGCACGAAGTCCCTGAAGCGGTCGAGCCAGCCCGGCTGCCCCGCATGGGCATGGCCGTTCGCGTTGGCAGAGTCGTGACGCGCGTCGGTGCCGTTTGCGCTGCCGGCGGAGGCGCCGAAGTGCTGCGCAGTCTCGATGGGCTTCGGCCGCGGCGGTGTGGTCGCCTTCCCACGGGGAGCGACCTTCTTCTTCGCGACCGGCGTCTTCTTCGCGGCCGGCGTCTTCTTCGCCGGCGTCTTCTTTGCGGCCGGCGTCTTCTTCGCGGCCGGCGTCTTCTTCGCGGCCGACGTCTTCTTCGCGGCCGACGTCTTCTTCGCGGCCGGCGTCTTCTTCGCGCCGGCCTTCTTCCTCGCGGCCGGCTTCTTCTTCGCCGGCGACTTCCCCGCGGTCTTCTTGCCTGTCTCCTTCGCGGGCAACGTCTTTGCCGTGGCCTTCGTGCGGGTCGTGGGCTTCCTGCTGCCGGTCGGTCGGTTGGTGCTCATCTTTTCCCTCTCCTCACGCTGCAGGGAGGGGCATCGGCCGCATGGGGCCGCGAATCCGGGCGCAGCCGGGGAGACCGGCGCATTGGTCGGGCGCGAGCGCCATAACCCTGATCATCCCGCAAAGGCGAGGTCCGATACGCCGGCGCGGCCGGTCCGACGTGCCCGCCGCCGGTCCGACCCGGGATGCCGCGGCCCGGATCGCTTACGATCATCTTCCTTGAGCCCTTCGCGCAAGCCATCCCGCACCCGGGGTCGGAACTCCCGTTCGTCGCGCCGCCGCGCCGGTCACGACGCGGCGCAGGCGCTCGCGGAGGAGGCGCCGATCGGGGAGGTGCCCGAGCACCCGCTGATTCCGTGCAACCATCCCAGACCGATCACCGACGCCGGGGCGTTGCGCGAGCTCGTCGATCACGTGCGCGCCGTCGGGAGCTTCGCCTTCGACACCGAGTTCATCGGGGAGGAGACGTACAACCCGTTCATCTGCCTGCTCCAGATCGGTACGACGGAGCGCGTCGCGCTCGTCGATCCGCTCCCGGGTGACGATCACGACGCACTCGACATCACGCCGATCTGGGAGCTCGTCGCCGACCCCGACGTCGAGACGATCGTCCACGCCGGCGACCAGGACCTCGAGCCCGCGGCGCGGCTGCTCGGGCGGCCGCCCGTGAACGTCTTCGACACGCAGCTCGCCACCGGGTTCGTGGGGCGGCCGTACCCGCTCGGGCTGCGCCGGCTCGTCGAGGAGCTGGTCGGCCTGCGTCTCGGCAAGGGGCTGACGTTCACACAGTGGGACCGGCGTCCGCTGTCGGGCGTGCACCTGCGGTACGCGAGCGACGACGTGCGCTTCCTTCCCGCGGCGCGGGAGCAGCTCCGCGAGGAGCTCGAGCGGTACGGGCACACCGCGTGGGCGGTCGAGGAGTGCGCGACGCTCTCGGAGCTGGATCGATACGACTTCGACGCCGACGCCCGCGTCGCCCGGCTGCTGGGCAACCGCGCCTTCCGGCCGAAGACCGTCGCGGTGCTCCGCGCGATCATCATGCTGCGCGACGAGATCGCCCGCGACGAGGATCTGCCGCCGCGCACCGTCCTCAAGGACGACGTGGTCGTGCGGATCGCGAAGGAGCACGTGAAGTCGATGGACCGTCTGCTCGCGGTCAAGGGGCTGCCGCGTCCGTTCGCCGAGCAGCACGGCGGCCGGATCATCGAGGCAACCGCCCGCGCGATGGCGGCGCCGCCTCCGTCGCGCGCCGAGTACGCGCTGCCGGAGGAGCGCCCGGTGGACACCGTGCGTATCGACAGCCTGTGGGCGCTCGTCTCGAGCTACGCCCTCGGCCAGGGCATCGCGCCCGGGCTCGCGGGCAATCGCCGCCGTGTCGCCGAGTACTACTTCGCCCGCCGGGCCGGGCGGCCGCCGGAAGGACCGCTGGCGACGGGCTGGCGCGGCGAGCTCGTCGGCACGCTGCTCGAGCAGGTGCTCAGCGGTGAACGCGGCGTGAGGCTCAAGTGGGGGGACGGACGGATCGAGTCGACGCTGGACGGCGTGAAGTAGGCTTCTCCATCTTCACACGTCGCCACGGATCATGACGGCCGGGAATACCGCCGCCGGCTTGCGGGTCCACCTACAGTCAATACGTTTCTGACGGAGGCACGAAGATGAGGCATCGAATCGGCGTCGGAGCGCTCCTGGCCGTCGCGACCCTGTGGCTCGTACCCGCCACGCCCGCGACCGCCGACTATCCGTACGGCGCGCGCGGCGAGGTCGCGCGGCTGGGCCGTCAGCTCTACGACTTCCACTACCGCGGCCGGCATCTCTCGCAGGACTCGATCCGTTACACGGGCCGTCCGCTTCACCACGGGTACACGAACCAGCGAATCCGGCCGTACCCGTCTTCGTACCGGCGGCACTACGCGTCGCACGCCGCGCCGTACGCGCCGTACGCGTCGTATGCGTCGTATGCGCCGTCCGCTGCGATCCAGCCGATCTACATCATCCAGGAAGCGCCGCCGCCGCGTCCCGAACGGCTGACCCGCGAGGACATCGAGATGGTGCCCGTTGGGGTCGCGGTCGAGCCGCGCAAGCCGACGCAGAAGGCCGTGCTCGAGCAGGTCACGCTCGCCGACGGGACGGTGCGCGCGTTCATCCGCAGCGTGCCGATCGAAAGCGGCCGGGCCGATGACGCGGAAGCGGCCGGGACGGCGATCGCCGCCGGCGCGGACGCGGCGGAAGGCTCCTGAGCCGCGGCCCCGGCGCCGCGCGCAGATCGTCACGACATGAGGTTGCGGCGCGCGGCGCCTGGAGCGACGGCCGTCAGGCCGCCCGTCAACCGGGGACGAACGCCTCGACCGTGTTTCCCGCGGTGCGGGCCGACGTCAGCGCCCGCTCCGCCGCGGCGGTGAGCACCTCGGGCCGGTTGAAGACGCGGCGCGTGATGAGCTCGAACGCGGCGATGCCGATGCTCACGGTCAGACGCACCCGCGCGGGCGGCCGATCGTCCGCGAGCGACACCGCGAACGGCGCGAGCGCGACGCGCGTCCGGATCCCGGCGCCGAGCCGCGTCGCGTGCCGGCGGTCGGCGCCCGGCACGACCATGGCGAGCCGGAGCGGCGCGACGCGATGGATCGCGACGTCGGATCCGGCGAATCGCTCGATCCGGCGCCGTATCTCGCTCGTCACCACGCCCGCCGCCGGCCCGTCGTCGAGCGCCGCGTGCGGATCGAGCTCGATCAGCAGCAGGCCGACGTCGCCGCCGTTCTGCGCGGCGTCGGCGAGGACGTCCTTCAGGGCGGTGCGGAACGTCTCCTCCGACGCGTCATCGTCGAGCGGGAGTGCCGCCGTCTCGGCGGCGGAGGGCGGATGTCGTTCGATCACGGCGCGCGCGGCTGACAGGACAGCTTCCGGATCGACGTGCTCGCCGATCTTCACCTCGAGGAGCTGCGACAGCGAGCGGGCGTCGTCCGAGGCTTCCGCGAGCAGGGCCTGCACGTCCGCGGTCGAGAGACCGAAGTGCCGGTCACCCATCCTGTAGGCGGTGAACAGCTCCGACCGGGCGCCTTCGTCCGTGATCGCCGCGGCCAGGTGATACGACATGGAGACCGTGTGCACGAGGCCCGCGTTCGCCGCGCCCGCGTCGTCGCGGGGGTCGTCGCGGGGGTCGTCGCGAGGGTCGTCGCCGGGGTCGTCCCGGGGGTCGCCCCGGGGGTCGTCGCGGGGGTCGCCGCCGTGGTGCAGGCGGATCGGCTCGATGATGCGCTGCGGAAGACGCCAGCGCGAACCGAGGCCTGCGCCCGCGTCGGCGTGGGTGAATCCGAAGCGCCGCTTCTCGCGGCCGGGCAGTTGCCGGTGGTCGCCGCGCGTGCTGCTGACGACGTCGTCGTAGGCCTGGGTCGCCGCCGTGTGCAGCGTGAGCATGCCGATGTCCTGCATGAGCGCGGCGATGAACGCTTCCTCGGGATCGCACCGGCCGGTGCGCGCGGCGATGCGTCTTGCGGTGGCTGCGGAGTAGACGCAGCGTCGCCAGTAATCGACGAGGTCGAGTCCGTAGCCGCCTCGCCGCGTGAGATCGACGAGGCTGAAGCCGAGAACGATCGACCGCACCGTGTTGATGCCGAGGTAGGCGGTCGCGCGTCGCAGCGACGTGCACGGCCGCGCGAGGCCGTAATAGCTCGAGTTGACGGTGCGCAGGACCTTGCCGGTCAGCGCCTGGTCGAACTGCACGAGCTTCGCGATCTCGCCGACGTCGACGTCGGGATCACGCGTGAGCTCGATCAGCTCCATGGCAACCCTGGGCAACGACGGCAGGTCCGGGCGCGCCAGGACCCGATCGAGAGTCACCGTCTCCATTTCCAGAACGCTCCGTCTCGGATTGCGTGCCCCCGGATCGCGGCGATCGCCGCCACTCGTTGCTCTCTGGCTGCATGGTCGTCGAGGCGAGCCGGGGACTCGACGGAAGCGTTCCGCTGGTATCGGCACTTCGGCCGGAATTCATGAGACGCAGGGAGGGCGCCCGCCGCGCCGGCGGTGGAGGATCCCGAGGGCGTGCCCGGACGCCGGTGGGAGCGCTGCGGCGATGCGCCGGCGGCCCCGCGCGGGGTGGTCGGTTGCCGCGCCGCTGACGCCGCCCGATACTGTGCGTCCATGGCCGACGCCACGAACGACGATCCGGCGAACGACGACGCCACGAACGACGACGCCACGAACGACGATCCGATGACCGACGATGCGATGACCGACGATCCGACGACGGACGGCCCCGCGACGCCGGCGACCCTCGCCGCGAGGCTTGCCGCGATCGCGGTCGGCCTGAACGAGGCCCGAACGGACATCGCCCGGCAGGATCTCTGGCGTCGCGCGCGTCACGCGCTGAACGAGGCCGGCGCGGACGCGACCCATGTGGACCGCGCGATCGGCCGGCGGAGCGTGGTCGCGCTGACGCGCTTCGTCGAGGACCTGCGGTCGCGCGGCCTCGAGGGGACCCGCGGCGACGCTCCGGCGCCGGCCCCGGGGACGGCGCGGCGGCCCGCCCGGGCGCCGGCCGCGACGCCGGCGCGAGCGAGCGGCCCGGAGCCGTCCGCGGACGAGCTCAAGAAGGCGATGCGCGCGTTCCGGAAGCGTCTCAAGCTGACGAAGCTGAACGAGGAGTCGAAGCTCGGTCGCAGCCCGATGACGTCCGGAAAGAAGTCCGGCGTCGTGGCGATCATGCCGCCTTACGGGTACCGGCCCGAGATCTGGACCACGCTCGTCGCGCAGGGGAAGCTCCGTCACACCGGGCGCGGCTTCTACGAGCTCGCCGACGGCGGGGATTGACGGCCTTATGGGACGGTCGGCCCATCGGCGAAGCTCCATAAGCTCGGAATACGAATAACCTCGCTCCCCCCGCTGGTCGATTTACGACGCAGGAGTCTCCCATGGCGCCTGCTTCGCAGGGGCCTGTTTCGCCAACGTATCTCGCCACAGAAGAACCGGCCTTGATCGACGTCATTCGAGACATCATCCTCGCTGCCGCCGGCGTGCTCGTACTGATCGTGCTGAACCGGTCGAACAGTCAGCAGCGATCCGTCCCGCGCACGGTGTGGCCCTTCGTTCTCTCCGGATTCGCACTGCTGCTCACCGGACGCGTCCTCGAGATGATGGATCCCGGGACGCTCGGCGTGCCGATCCTCGTCAAGGGCCTCGTCCAGGAAGTGCTCGGGTTCTGTCTCGGATTCGTTCTGCTGACGACGGGACTGGTGCGGTGGCTGCCCGAAGTGACCGGAAAGCCCCGGCCGGCCGCGCGGCCCGCTGCGCCGCCGCCCGCGCGCGTGCAGCCGGTGGAAGTGACTGCGGGCACCGAGCACTCCGCGCACGAGATGCTCATCAGCGTGCTGAAGAGCTCGCTGAGCGGCGTCATGGTGTTCAAGGCGATCCGTGACGACGGGAACGACATCCTCGATTTCGAGGTCGTCCTGATGAACGACGCGGCCCAGCAGATCCTGGGACGCCCCTCGACGAGCCTGGTGGGCAAGGGCGTGCTCAAGGAGTTCGCCTGCATCCGCCAGGAGAATCTCCTCGGACACATGGTCAGCGTGATCGAGACCGGGCTGCCGTTCCGGAACGAGCGCCAGTTCAATCACGACAGGAACGGCCGGTGGTACCAGTTCGTGGCCGTCAAGCTGAGCGACGGTCTTGCGGTGACGTTCGCCGACACGAGCGACAGGAAGCGCGCCGAGCAGCAGCTCCGTCATGCAGCCCACCACGACACGCTGACCGGTCTGCCCAACCGCGCGCTCTTCACCGAGCGTCTCGGCCAGGCCGTCAACCGGGCGAAGCGGTTCCCGGACTACAAGTTCGCCGTCCTCTTCCTCGACTTCGACCGCTTCAAGCTCGTGAACGACACGCTCGGGCACGAGGCGGGCGACCTCCTGCTGACCGGCATCTCGGAGCGTCTGCGTTCCAACCTCCGGTCCATCGACACGCCGGCGCACATCGGCGAGGGCGAGCACCTGCCCGCCCGCCTGGGCGGCGACGAGTTCGTCATCATCCTGGAGAACATCCAGGGCGTGGAGGACGCTGTGCGGGTCGCGGAGCGGCTCCAGGTCGAGCTGTCGGCGCCGCACGATCTCTCCGGGCACGAGGCCGTCTCCACCGCGAGCATCGGCATCGTCTGCAGCGACCTCGGCTACGACAGCGCCGATGACATCCTCCGCGACGCCGACATGGCGATGTACCAGGCGAAGATGGCCGGCAAGGCCCGCCACGTCGTCTTCGACAAGACCATGCACGAGGAGGTCGTCGGGCGTGCGAACCGCCAGAAGGAGCTGCGCGAAGCGGCCGAGAAGATGGCGTTCGAGCTGCGGTTCGACCCCATCGTCGATCTCGAGTCCGGCCTGCTCAGCGGGTTCGAGGTCAGGACGTGCTGGCCGCACCCCGAGCGCGGCACGCTGTCCGGTTCGGAGTTCCTCGGCCTCGCGGAGGATCTCGGGCTGACGGTTCCGATCGGCGAGTGGGCGCTCCGCGCGGCGTGCCGGCATCTCCAGACGTGGCGCGAGCGCTTCCCCGGACGCCCGCTCGGCCTCCACGTGAACCTGTCGAAGCAGCACCTGCACCACCCCGACCTCGTGCCGCTCGTCGAGCGTCTCGTGGCCGAGACCGGCCTGGTCGCGGGGACGCTGCGGCTCGAGATCACCGAGAGCGCGATCATGGAGGACGCTGACGGCTCGATCGAGATCATGAAGAAGCTCGACCGGGCCGGCGTGCGGTTCGTGGTGGACGAGTTCGGCACCGCGCACTCGTCGCTCGCCTGCCTGCACAGCTTCCCCGTCGATCTCCTCAAGATCGACCGCGACTTCATCAGCGCCGTCAGGAGGCGTCGCGACTACGGCGCGATCGTCAACGCGGTCGTCGAGCTGGCGCACAATCTCGACATGAAGGTCGTCGCCGACGGGGTCGAGACTCCCGATCAGCTCGCGTTGCTCCAGGCGCTCGAGTGCGACTTCGCCCAGGGCGCCCTCTTCGCGGAGCCGGTGGACCTGGAGGCGGCCGAGCGGATGGTCGTCGCGGACGAACGGTTCGCCGTCGCGGCGGCGTGAGCGGGAAGTCTCCGAGGATCGAGCCTCGAGCCCCAGCCTCGAGCCTCAGGGCACCGGGCCGACACCTCGAGCCTCGACCCCAAGCCTCTCCCGCATGACCCGCACCGCCTCTTCGTCCTGATCGATGAGGACCGCCCGCCGGCCGTGCTTCGCCGCCGCCTCGCCGAGGGTGCCGCTGCCCGCGAAGAAGTCGAGAACCTCGTCGCCCGGCCGGGTGTGGACGCGGATGATCCGCTCCAGGATGCCGAGCGGCTTTTGGGTCGGATAACCGGTGCGCTCGCGGCCCGTCGGGCTCACGATGGTGTGCCACCACACGTCCGTCGGCGTCTTGCCCCGCGCCGCCTTCTCGGGCGTCACGAGCCCCGGCGCCATGTACGGGATCCGGTCCATCTCCTCGTAGTTGAACGTGTACGCGCGGGGGTCCTTGGCGTACCACAGGATGTTGTCGTGCTTCGCCGACCACTTCCGGCGCGACCTGGCCCCGTAGTCGTAGGCCCAGATGATCTCGTTCATGAACGACGCGCGGCCGAAGAGCACGTCCAGCAGCACGCGGCAGTAGTGCACCTCGCGGAAGTCCAGGTGGACGAACAGCGATCCGTCCGGCTTGAGCACGCGCCGCGCCTCCACGAGACGCGGCTCGAGGAACGCGAGGAAGTCGTCGAACGAGTCCTCGAACGAGTGCGACCCGATCGTCGTGGTGCGATAACGATGACCCTTGAAGCCTGTCCGGTCCCCGCCGGCGTCGCGCACGGTCCGCCGGCGCGACCGCGTCTGCGTCCGGCCGGTGTTGAAGGGTGGATCGACGTAGATGAGGTCGAAGCGATCGGTCTCCATCGCGCGCAGCAGGGGCAGGTTGTCGCCGTGATGGATGGAGATCATGGGTGCGGAACGGAGTCTACCGGCCGCGTCCGATCACGTGCGCCCGCCGGATCGCGGCGACGCCGACCGCCCCGACCGCCCGGTCTGCCACCGGTGGCAATCTGGGGGTTCCCGCAATCGAACGACCGCCCGAATAGTTTTTGACCGCCGGTTAAGCGGGGGTAGACTCACTGCAAGTGCTGTACGGACAGATGCTTGGCGATGCGCCGGAACGGGAGTAGTCCGGCGCCGTAACCTCCAATCGGAAGAAACAGGCCATGACGAACGGGAAGAGTGGGCGGACGCGGCGCCGCGGCCGGGGGCTGGTGGGGGCTGCGAACGCAATCGCGATCGTGGCGGCGGGCGTGCTGACGACGGACGCGGCCCGCGGGCAGGTCGACGTCGACTGCGCGTTCACGCACGGGACGACGGGGTCGATGGCGCCGGCGGGCGCCGGCGTCCTCTTCACGTTCAACGACGTGCACACGGTCCTGACGTGCGAGCGGTTCAACATCATGGGACCGGACGGCGTCACGTTCGTCCGGGCCGGCGGAGGCACCGACGCGCGCATCCTGGCGCGCGTCAACGACCTCAACGGCTCGATGATCAACGGTCCGCTCAACGCGACCGGCACGCTCTATCTCGTGAATCCCGCGGGCGTCGTCTTCGGACCGAACTCGCGCGTCGTCGCCGACGGCTTCTACGCCGCGGCCGCCGACATCGACGTCGATCAGTACCTGCTCGGCAACAGTGTCTTCGACACGAGCGTCAACGGCGGCCTCGTCGAGGTCGTCGAGGGCGGACAGATCCTCGCCCAGGACGTCGTGCACCTGATCGGTCGTCGGGTCGCGAATCACGGATCGATCAGCGCCTCCGGGGCGTTCAGCGGCGGCGGCGTGGTGACGATGGTGGCGGCGCATGATTCGATCACGATCAGCGAGGACATGGAGGGTCGCATCTCGGTCCGCATCGGTATGGACGAGCTCACGCGCGATCTCGTGCGCGAAGGCAGCGGCCTTCCCGACCTGACGGGCGACGTCGGTGTCGAGAACACCGGCTCGATCCGCGTCAACGGCGGCGGGGGCCAGGTGGTCCTCGGGGCCGGCAACCTCGCCGGTCTCGCGATCGCGAACCGCGGCACGATCGAGGCCCTCGGCGGCGGGGGCTCCGTGCAGGCGACCGCCCTCGGCGGTACGGTCCTGCACGCCGGTGCGATCCACGCGTCCGACGTGGCCATGACGGGCGACGCGATCCAGCTTGACACGGACGTTGACGCCGACGTGGCGCAGTTCAACGACGCGACGTACGTCGGCGGCGCGGTCACGATCCGCGGTCTCGACGGGACGGCCGACGAAGTGCGGTTCGTTTCGACCGTGGACGGCACGAGCGATCCGGAAGAAGGCGGAGACGGCGCGAGCGCGCTCGACGTGCAGTCCGACCTCGCGCGGTTCGAGGGCACGGTCGGCGGCCAGAGCCGGCTCGGAACGCTGAACGTGTCGGGCGACGCCGTGGTCGGCGGTGACGTGGTCACCCGGGGTGACGCGACCTTCGGCGGCGATGTCGAGGCGGACGGCGCCGGCAACCAGCAGCTCGATTCGAGCGACGGCGACCTCGCATTCGGCGGCGACCTCGAGAAGACCACGAACGGCGATCTCGGGCTGCGCGGCCGCACGATTACGAGCGGCGGCGACACGACCACCTTCAGCGGCGACATCGACTTCGACGGCAACGCCGTCTTCGACGGCGGCGCGCATCAGGTCGTCTCGGTGGGCGGCGGCTTCCCGCACGAGATCCGCTTCGGCGGCGACGCGACGAAGACCACCGCGGGCACGCTCCAGCTCATCGGGCGCGACATTCTGTTCGATGCGGCGGCGGGAGTGGACCAGACGCTGAGCGCCGTGGACGCGCTCGATCTCGACGGGCGCGTGCAGCGCACGATGGCGGGCAACCTTGACGTCGAGGCGACGTCGATCGCGCTCGGCGACGACGTGTTCACGATCGTCGGCGATCTCTCGATCGACGGCGAAGCCACGTTCGACGGCGACGGCGACCAGAGCGCGTTCGCCGGCAGCTCGGGCGCGCTGGCCTTCAGCGGCAACGTCAGCAAGACGACCGGCGGCAACCTCGCCCTCGCCGGCGGGGGCGGCGTCTCGATTCCCGGCAACGTCAACGTCGCGGGCGGGAGCCTGCTCGTCGAGGACGACCTCGCCTTCGGCGGCAGCTCGGTGCAGACCGCCGGCGCGCAGACCTACGAGGGCAACGTGACGCTCGGCAGCGACGCGGCATTCATCGGAACCGCTGTGTCGTTCGACGAGGACGTGATCGGAGCGGGCCACGACCTGACCGTGGTGGGCGCCGCGACGTTCGGCGACTCGGGGGACATCGACGACGAGGTCGTCGGCGTCCAGAACCTCCTCGTCGACGGGACGACGCGCGTCAACGCGCGGCGGATCGAGACGGCCGGCACGCAGACCTACAACGACGAGGTCACGCTCGGCACGGACGTGACCATGAGCGGCAGCGCGGTGGCGTTCGGCGGGGCGATCGACGGCGCCGGCAACGACCTCACCGTGAACGCGGTAACGACGACCTTCGGCGGCGACGTGGCGGGCGTCGCGCACCTCGAGACCGACGCGGCGGGGACGACCTTCATCGGCGGCGACATCTCCGTCAGCGACGGCGTGCGGTTCAACGACGCGGTGATGCTCCAGAACAACGTCGCCCTCGTCGACGGCAGCACGACCGGCGTGATCTTCGCGAGCACGGTCGACGGCGGCTTCTCGTTCAGCGTGCGGACCGACGGCGACGCGCTGTTCCAGGCCGACGTCGGTGCGCTCCAGACCCTTGGACGCTTCGAGACGATCGTCGAGGGCACGCTCATCTTCCAGGGTTCGCTGGTGCGGGCCGCGGGCGACGTCGTCCTGAACGAGCAGGTCTCGATCGAGGTTCCCGCGACGGCGACGATCGGCGTGCACGGCAACCTCTCGATCGAGTCGCTGAACGGCAGCTTCCGGATGGGTCAGAACCAGAAGCTGACCGTGCTCGGCAACCTGAGCATCTCGGCGCTGAGCCAGGCGGTCCTCGGCGACATCAACACGCTCGGCGACATGAGCGTGAGCGCTTCCGACATCGTGCTGCTGCTGCGGGACGGATCGGTGGTCGTGACGCCGTCCGGCGACTTCGTGGGCGACCAGGGGCTCGACTTCGTCGCGGGCGGGCAGTTCTTCTTCAGCGTCACGCCGCGGGCGATCGGTGACGGCTTCGTGCAGTTCGCCAGCTCGTCCCTGAGCGGGGACGTCGCGACGCTGCGCGGTTTCGTCGTTCGCACGTTCAACGGCGCGATCACGCCCGACCGGCTGCTCCCGGGGAGCGGGCCGCTCGCGGGCACGTTCCTCGACCTGACGGCGACGGGCGCGGCGAGCACCAACCTCGCCGAGGCATTCGACGCCGACGCCCCGGGCGCCGACGACGGCGACCCGCTGTCCGACGCGATCCTGTCCCCGATCATCCGGCAGACGCTCTCGCAGTTCTTCGCGATCGTGCCGCGTGACCTGCGTCCGGGCGAGCTCAACGAGATTCCGGAGGGTCGCACGTTCTACCGCGACCAGCAGGAGACGGGCGTGGCGATTCCCGGCGGCGGGCGGATCTTCGTCGCGGTCAACCGGCTCGGCCGCGTGAACGCGCACCGCGCGGTCGCCCTCTGGCAGCAGCTCACCGGCTACGACCCCGCGACGGGCACGTACACGCGTCCGCCCGCTGCGATCGCGGCCGATATCGCGGTGTTCTGGAACGACTACACGGCCGCCATCGGCTCGAGCCCGTCCCCGAGCGGCGTCGCGGCGAGCCTCCCGGCGAGCCTGACGGACGAGCTGATGCTGCTCATCGCGTTGCTCGACCAGATCCGTCTGATGGGACTGACGGACAGCGAGATGCAGGTCCCGCTGAACGCGATCGTCGCGCAGTTCACGCCGGACGAGGTCGGCGTTGCGCGGATGCGTGCAATGCTCGCGGCGCTGCGATAGGAGACGGCAGCGGCGCGGGCTAGAGGGCGAAGATCCGGTCCATCCGCGCCGCGATGTCGCGCAGACGCGCTTCGTCGCCGCCGCGGATCTCCGCCGTCGCCCAGCCGGCGTAGCCGATCTCGTCGAGGGCGGCCATCACCGCCGGCCAGTCGCAGTCGCCCTCGAGCAGCTCGACGTCGAAGCCCTTCCACAGGCCCTCGTCGTTGCGCTTGCGGCGGCTGTACTCCTTGATGTCGAGCTTGAGGATCCGCGGGCCGAGCGTCCGGATCCAGTGTTGGGGCCAGCCGTAGTTGACGATGTTGCCGACGTCGAAGTACCAGCCGATCCAGGGGCTCGCGAACTCGTCCACGTAGCGCGCGGCCTCCAGCGGGCTGAGCAGGAAGCTGTTCCAGACGTTCTCGAGCGCGATCTTCACGCCGAGCTCCGCCGCGAGCGGCAGCACCCGTCGGATCTCGTTCTGCGACCGCGCATACGCATCGGCGTAGTCCACGTCGCGATTGACGACCGCCGGCACGAGCAGCACGGTCGAGGCGCCGACCGTGTGCGCGTCGCGCAGCGCCGTCTCCAGCGCGCGGACGCCCTCCTCGCGCACCGCGGCGTCGGGGTGCGAGAGCGGCTTGCTCCAGTGCGCGGAATCGACGAGGCCGTGGATCTCGAGCCCCGTCTCGTCCCGGGCCGCGATAAGCTCGGCTGGATCGATCGCGCTCGGGCTGTCCGGCTCGACCCCGTCGAAGCCGAGCCGCGCGAGGAGCCGGAACTTCTCGAGGACCGACATCTCGCCGGCGACCATGCCGAGCTTGACCGCCTTCTTCATCGAGCGCTGTCTCATGGGCGTGTCCGACGCGGCGCCGGGCACGCCCGTGGCGGCGACGACGCATCCGGCCTTGATGAACGATCTTCGCGTGAAGCGCATCGTCGATCCTGTCGGGTCAGATCCGCGCTTCAGCCGCGCGCCGTCATCGGCTGCCCCGGCTTCGGCACCGGACGCACCGCGAGCGGGCCGAGCTCATAACGCGGCGGCGACAGGTCCTCGCCGGACTGGAGCGCTTCCTCCCACGTCACGGTCTGGCCGGTATAGGCCGCCATCCGCCCGAGGATGCTCATCATGGTGCTGTTCGCCATGTACGCGCCGTCGTTGATCGTCTCGCCGCGGCGGATCGCGCGGAAGAGCTCGTTGTGCTCCACCTGGTACATGTTCGGCTTCTCGCCCTCGTACGACCAGGGGTGCTCGCCCCTGATCCAGTGCGTCGGGCCCGAGCCGTTGACGTAGCACGTGCCCTTCGTGCCCATAATGTAATCGGTGTTGTCGTTCGAGCAGTGGTTCATCTGGCGGCACGTGTGGAAACACCTGGCGCCATTCTCGTACTCGTAGACGACGGCGAAGTGGTCGTACGCATCGCCGCGCTCGGCGCCCTCGCGCATGAGGCGGCCGCCGAGGGCCGTCGCCTTCGTGGGCATCACGCCGTTCATTGCCCAGTTGATCTTGTCGATGCTGTGGCACGCCTGCTCGGTGATGTGGTCGCCCGACAGCCACGTGAAGTGTAACCAGTTGCGGAGCTGCCACTCCATGTCGGTCCACTGGGCCTGGCGCTTGTTCACGCCGAGCGGCGACGTGTGGTACGTCGTGTGCACGCTCACGACGTCGCCGACCGCGCCCTCGTGGATCTTCCGGTAGGTCGCGCGCTCCGGGTAGCTGTATCGCCAGCAGAAGCCCGACATCAGGCACAGCCGCCGGCGTTTCGCCTCCGCCGCGCTCGCCATGACCGACCGCACGCCGGGGGCGTCCACGGCCATCGGCTTCTCGCAGAAGACGTGCAGGTTCGCCTCGACGGCCGCCGCGAGGTGCGCGGGACGGAAGCCGGGCGGCGTCGTGAGGATCACGACGTCAACGCCGCTTTCCATCACGCGGCGGTAGGCGTCGAAGCCGAGATAGCGACGGTCCGGCGTCACCTGCACCCGCGCCCCGTGCGACTCGCTGAGGCTCC
>CAZXBB010000054.1:0-7999 GCA_964638815.1 uncultured Isosphaeraceae bacterium | reverse complement strand
CGCTCACATCGTCGACGCCAACGAACCGGGTCTGTATCACTGCTTCAGTCGGTGCGTCCGGCACGCCTTTCTCATGGGGCCCGAGCACGACCACCGCCGCGCGTGGATCGAGGAGCGCTTGCAATTCCTCACCTCGGTCTTCGCCGCCGATGACGCAGCGCACGCGGCGATGAGCAACCACCTGCATGTCCTCGTCCGTCTCGATCCACCGCGAACGCAGCAATGGAGCAACGAGGAGGTCGTCCGGCGCTGGGGTCGCGTCTGCCCGCGGAGCGTGCTCGAGCGCGCCGGCGTGCCGCTGAAGCGGGGCGAACCGCTGCCCGAGGAGCTGCCCGCCGAGGTGATCGCGAAGGTGGCGAGGAACCGACGTCTCGTCGAAACCTACCGCCAGCGTCTGGGCAGTCTGAGCTGGTTCATGAGCGCGACTTCTTGGTGGCATCGCGCGGCGAGAGCGCTGGCCGCTCCATACCCTAACATCCGCGCAAGCTACTGTGAACGAGGCATTTACGGCTCACGTTGCTGGCCTTGCCATCCAGACAGTATATACTTGAGTATAGACAGAAGGAGCCCCAGCATGGTTGCCACAGCGAAGGTGTTCATCAACGGCGCGAGCCAGGCCGTCCGGTTGCCCAAGGAGTTTCGATTTGACGCGGACGAAGTCTGCATCAAACGCATCGGCTCGGCGGTGCTGCTTTTCCCCAAGGAAGCGGCCTGGGATCTGATGCGCGAGGCGCTCGGCAAGGCCGACGATGACTTCATGTCCAACCGTGAGCAGCCCGAACGGTCCGACGAGCGAAAGCCGCTGTGACCTCCGGCCCCCGCTTCATGCTCGATACGAACATCTGTATCGAACTGCTCCGTGGCGGTGCAGACCAGATCGCCTCGCGCATGCAGAAACACCAGATCGATGAGATCGCCATCTCCAGCATCACGCTGGCCGAGTTGCAGTTCGGCGTCGCGAAATCATCCCGGCCGGCGCATCACGAGACCCTTCTGATCGGATTCTGTGCGCCGCTGGCGATCCTTCCGTTCGATGATCGGGCCGCCGCGACCTACGGCCGCGTGCGCGATGATCTCGGACGAGCTGGGACGCCGATCGGTCCGCTCGACACTCTTATCGCGGCACATGCGCTTTCGCTGGATCTGATCCTGGTGACCAACAATGAGCGCGAGTTCCAGGGCGTCGGTGGTCTGCGCGTCGAAAACTGGACTCGCTCGTAGTCGCTTGCATAGGCCGGTCGCTTGCAAAGGACTGTCGCCGTGCCGATCTCACCCGCAGAATTTGTACGATGTTGTCATGCCGAAGCCGACCCCGTCCTGTTCAGAAACCTCGTCACCCGATAAGCCACGTGAACGATAGGGTCTGGGCTTACGGTGGCTGGCGAGACGAAGCCGCGCCGGCTCGACACGTGGATGAAGATCAGGAGGTAGAGGTCGACCCGGCCTCGCAGAGTCCAGGTGCGGACGGACATGAAGTCGCACGCCCAGAGCGTCGCGGCGTGGCGCGCGATGAACTCGCCCCAGGGGACGGCGCCGCTCATCCGCAGCCGAAGCCCCAGTTTCCGAGCACGACCACGAGATCCGGGAAGCTCACGGTCCCGTCACCGTTGACGTCGCCGGACAGGCCCTCGCCGGTCTGACCCCATTGATTCAGGATCACGACGATGTCGGCGAAGCTCACGCAGCCGTCGCCGTTCGCGTCTCCCTCGACGGTGCCGCACGCGGGATCGAGCCCGTCGTAGACATCGTTGCCGTCGTTGTCCAGGCCCTCGGCGTCCCCTGCGTAGTTCTCCTCCGCGTCGAGGTTGCAAGGCATGGTCGGCTTGTTCGGATGTGCCGGATCCGGAAGGAAGTAGTAGGGCGGCGCGACATCTTCGGGAACCGGCGTGAACTCCGCCGGGTCGGCGTCGATGTGGCAGCCCATGCACAGCTCGACGCCGGCTCGCGTGTGGTGCTGGCGCAGCCCTGCCCCGTAAAGGGTGTCCTTGCCGACATCCTCCGCCCGCCCATGACATCCGACGCATCCGATCGCGTCGAAACCGATACCGCCGCCCGAGAAGTTCGTATACACGGGCACCTCGCCGGGCGCTGTGTGACAGACCTCGCAGTCGTTATTCAGCATGACCTGACGATGCAGATTGTGCAGGCTGCCCCAGTTCTCACCGTCCGACAGCGAGATGTAGTTCGCGGCCCTGAAGTCGCCATGACACGCCCGGCAGCGGTCATTGGTCCCCGTCGAGTACGTTGGGAACGCCCCGGATCTCGCGGCCCCGAAGATCGCGACCGCGAGGGCACCCGACCAGCAGGCCAGCCACTTCCGTGAGTGCGAGGTGACTCGAACGGATCGTCTCATGACCGGCTCCTTGTTCTGCTGCGACCGCGGGCCAGAGAGGCGGGACGTAATGACAATGTACCCCTATCACGCCTATCACGCCGGAGAGCGAGAACCAACAGGGCCGTTTCCCTATTCGGGCCCGCGCGGCTCCAACAATCTTGCAAACTCCCAACCAGGCCATCGCGATCGTCGCGCGGGATGACGGTCGCGTCGCGGTACTGCGTGACCGTTTGTCCGACCTGTCGTGGTTCATGAAGGATCTGAAGGAGCCGATCGCGCGGCGCGCCAACGAGGAAGACGGCGTGACCGGCTGCTTCTGGGAGGGCCGATTCAAGTCACCGCGGTTGCTCGACGATCCGGCGAAGCTCGCGGGTATGGTGTACGTGGACCTGAACGTGATCCGCGCGAACCTCGCCGTGACCCGGTGCAGCCCGGAGCAGTCGGATCACACGTCGGTGCAGGATCGCATCCAGGTGCGGCAGCTCTTCGAGAAGCATCGCGGCCGGCGGAAGACCGCCCTCCGTGCCAATATGAGTGAGGCGCGCCGCGACGCTCGTTGACGAGACGAAGAGGATGCGGACGCCCGAGAGGGCATCTGGCTCGTGCCGATCGACCGGCACGCGGACGATCGTGGCCTGCTGCCACTGACGCTCGAGGAGTACCTGACGCTGGTGGACGTGACGGGTCGCCTGACCCGGACCGGGAAGCCCGGGTCGAGGGCGATGCCTGGTCGGGCGTGCGGAAGTGCGCGGTGCGGGCGATCCGCCGCCGGCCTGCATCAGACGACTGGCTGACCGGGCAGCAGGGGGGGCATCGGACAGCCGAGCAGCTCGCAGATCGCGCGGAGGAGCTCCGCCTCGTTGACGGTGATCTCGTGATCGGCGCTCACGGCGGCCGCGCAGGCGGTTACGAGCTGCTCCTTGAGGCGCGGCGTCACGCGGGCGAGGCGGTCGAGGGCCTGGTCCATCGCGGTCAGGCCGCACTCGGCTTTGGGCAGGAGCCGCAGGCCCGGCGCGCCGAGATGCGTCGTGGCGGCGGCGAAGGCGCGGTCCGCCGCGCCCGGCTCCTCGTGACCGACGCGGACGAGCGTGGACAGCAGGACCGAGCATTCGCGCCCGAGGCGACCGAGCGAGTAGTACGCGGCGTGCGGCGCGCGGCGCCGCTCGCGGACGGCGTCGAGGTGATGGATCACGATGCGCTGGAGGCACCACTCGAACAGGTCGAGGCGATCGTCCGCGCGGATCAGGTCCTCGACGATTGCGCGAAAGGCGGCGTACTGGTCGTCGGTGAGATCGCGCAGGGCCGGCAGGGCGAGATCGAGCAGCGGAAGCCGCAATCGCGCGTCGAGTCCGTCGGTCGACGGGCGGAGGCGCCGGACCTCCGCCCGCAGGTCCGCGTCGGCGTTGCGCTCGAGCCGGGCGAGCTGCCGCTCCCGCGGCTGATCGTGACGATCGACAAGCAGCGCGATGACGATGGCTCGTGCCCCGTGCGGTTCGCGGGCGGCGGCGGCGACCTCCTTCGGCATCGAGGAAAGCAGCCCGCGGGCGTAGTCGAGGTGCGCGGGCGTCGGTCGCCCGATCCGCTCGACGGCGGTCCCGGCGGCGAGGGCGACCGCCGGCGCCGCCGCGCTGAGCTGCGCGATGAGGCGAGAGCGCCGATCCGATTCGGGCGATGCGCGGTCGGCCGCGCTCTCCCGCCCCTCCCGCGTCGAAGCGACGAACGCTCCGTCCCAGTCCGGATCGAGACGCCGGATGCGTTCCGGCAGCGGGGGGTGGGTCGAGAAGATCGAGTTGAGCCCCGAGGTGACGGCGCGGCCGAAGAACATGTGGCTCGCCTCCGAGGCGTGCGGGTTCACGACGGCCGCCCGGCGCGAGACCCCGCCGATCTTCTTGAGCGCGCCGGCGATGCCGTCCGGGTTGCGCGTGAACTGGACGGCGGATGCGTCGGCCAGGAACTCGCGCTGCCGGCTCACGGCCGCCTTGATCCAGTTCCCGAAGAACACGCCCGCGAAGCCGACCACGATGAGGCCGCCGCCGATGGCCAGGATCGCCAGCGCCCCGTGCCCGCCCGAGCGGTTCGAGCGGCGATGCACGCCGCCGGCGTAGAACCACGTGCGCAGGATCACCTGCCCGAGCAGCCCGATGACGAGGATCCCGTGCAGCACCCCGACGAGCCGGAGGTTCAGGCGCATGTCGCCGTTGAGGATGTGGCTGAACTCGTGGGCGACCACGCCCTGAAGCTCGTCGCGGCTCAGGCGCTCCGCGCAGCCGCGCGTGATGCCGATCACGGCGTCGGCGGGCGTATGCCCGGCGGCGAAGGCGTTGATCCCGTCTTCCTTCTCCATGAGGTAGACCGGGAAGACGGCCGTTCCCGAGGCGATCGCCATCTCCTCGACGACGTTGAGCACCCGTTGCTCGACCACGTCGTGACCGCCCGTGTTCAGTCGGCGCCCGTCGAGCCGCTCCGCCACGACCGCGCCGCCGCGGGAGAGCTGTGTCAGCTTGAACAGGCTCGCGGCGCCGACGACGAACACGACGCCGATCGCGACGGGGGCGAAGAGTCGCCAGTCGAGCAGCATCGTCCACGGCACTTCGACGGAGTCTTCCCGCCGCATCATGAAGCCGACGATCGAACCGGCGACGACGAGGTGGGCGAGCACGATGATCGCGATCACCGCGCCGATGAACATCACGACGAGCCGGCCGGTCTTCCGACGCGCGACGTCCTGGCTCTCGAAGAAGTTCATGGAAGGATGGGCCGGCCTACGAGAATTCGACCTTCGGCGCGTCGGCGATCTTCGCGCTGTCGAGCTCGAGCAGCGTGGCGTCGGTGCCGTGCCCGAACGCGGCGGCGACCATGACCGGCGGGAACGTCTGCTTGTACGTGTTGTACGACGTCACGGCGTCGTTGAACGCCTGTCGGGCGAAGGCGACCTTGTTCTCGGTGGAGGTCAGCTCCTCGCTGAGCTGCATCATGTTCTGGTTCGCCTTGAGGTCCGGGTACGCCTCGGCGACGGCGAACAGCCGTCCAAGGGCGCCGGCGAGGGCGCTCTCCCCACCCGCGAGCGCCTGCATCGCGCCCGCGTTGCCAGGGTCGGCGGCGGCCTGCTTCAGCCCCGCCGCCGCCTGGTTGCGGGCGGTGATCACCGCCTCGAGCGTCTCGCGTTCATGCGAGAGGTAGCCCCGGGCGGTCTCGACGAGGTTGGGAATGAGGTCGTAGCGGCGCTGGAGCTGCACCTCGATCTGCGCGAACGCGTTCTGGAAGCGGTTCCGCAGCGTGACGAGCTTGTTGTAGATGCCGACGACGATTGCGATGACGATGATCGCGAGGACGGCGACGAACAGGCCGATCACGATCACGATGATGGTTCCACTCACGAGGCACCTCCCTTAGCCCGCATTATGCATGAACCGGGTCGTCCAGCGGGCGTCCAATCGCGTGAGCGCTCGTTCGAGCCTCGACGTATCGAGAGGATACGCCATCGCGTCGCCCGAACGCTCACGCGATCGGCTTGCCGCGCTGGTTGCGCGGCGCACGCCTTCGTTGACCCGGACGTCGCCTCGCGTCCCGAACGGGTCGTCGTTTCGATCCCCCCACCGACCCGCATGCATAATGCGGGCGTAGGAGCCGCCATGATACGGGATCGTGGCCGGTGCGCGTGTCCGGGTGCGACCACCAGGGGACACGCGACGCGATCCGGTCCTGTCTGGTGGCTCAGTTCGAGCGTTCGTCGCACGGGCCCCAGACCGCCAGCACGATCAGGAGATCGGCAAGATCGACGGTGCCTGAGGCGTCGAGGTCTGCGTCGCCCCCGGGATCTCCCCACGCGGCGAGGATCGTGAGCACGTCTGCGAAGCCGACGATGCCGTCGCCGTTGAGGTCGGCGGGGCATCCCGGCTGAAACTCGTGCGCGCCCATGTCGATGATCGGCGCGACGCCATTGCCGGTGTCAACCGTGCCCGGATCGTCCACGCGACGCGGGAAGCCCGCGGCGTCCGTCGTCACTTCGCCCGGCACCGCGTCGTTGTCGCCGGCGTCGATGCACGGCGAGCCCGCGGCGAGACGCAGGTCGTCGTCCTCGGTTCCCGGCACCCCGTCGGGGCCGATGGGATCCGCGAACGCCGGATCGAGGTCGATGTTGCCGGCGCCGCCGAGGTCACCGACGAGGCCCTCGACGCAGGAGTAGTCGACAGCCGGGCCACTCGACTCGTCCACGTGGATCTGCGCCGCCTGACCTGCCGGCCCGTCGTGCGTGTTGCCCCAGAGGATGCAGCCGACCAGCACGGGATCGCTCGTCCGTACGTGCACGCCGCCGCCGAGTCGATTCGTGTCGTTGCCGGTGATGGTGCATGCGACGAGCGTCGCCGCGCTGCCGTTCTCGATGAGGACGCCGCCACCACCGAACGCGAACTCGCCGCTCGACTGGAACCGATTGCCGCTGATCACGCACCCGACGAGAAGGGGACTGCTCTCGTTGACGGCGATCGCGCCGCCGCCGTCGCTGTTGTGGTCCGTCGTGCGGTTGCCGACGAACAACGAGTTGACGATGGTGAGGTCGTCGCACTGGCGCATGGAGAGACTGCCTCCGCCGCGTCCGCCCTCGAACGACTCGTTCCCGACGAACGTGCAGTCAGCAATCGTGCCGGATATTTCGAAGAGCGCCATCGCGCCACCGTCCTGGCCGGCGTTGTTCTCGAACCGGCAGCCCCGAAACTCCACGGACCCGATGCCTCCGAAGAATGCAATCCGACTGGCAACCGAGGCTCGCAAGCAAACGAGTGCAGTAGGTACTGCACCAAGATCAAGGTTTGCCGGTATGCGCAGGCGGATAGCGATCAGGAGCGGTGCTATATTGATGGGGGGCTATACCCGGGTTGCGTTAGGCGGTGTAACGCGGCCTATGCTAACCCGTGCACTACCGCTCCGCACGCTTTCGATCCGTGGGAGTGGAACAAGGACACTGATGCCGATGAGAATGAAAAGGCTGCATGTCAGGCGCCGCCCATGCCCGCCTTCTATTGAGTCGAGGGGCAATGGCCGCTCGGTGTACCCTGCAGTTGTCGCTCTCGCTTGCTGTCTGACCGTTGGCGCCCTATTGAACGTGATCATTGCATGGGGCGTGGCGATGTCGTTCAAGAGAAGTAGCGCGGTCATGGTTGACAAGGGCGAAGAGTGGGTCGACCGGCCCATCAAGTGGTTCGTTCGACACAAAGAAGGACCGGGCTTCTCGATCGTCTCTTCGCATACCGCAATCCACGATTTCCCCATTCGAAGTCAGCGTAACATAAGCTTCATCCCATCCTGGTCTGATATCGAGAAACCAGACACCTATCCAACGCAAGAAGGGCGGATAACCGGCCGGGAGGTCAATGCCTTCGGCTGGCCCTACCGAGCACTCAAGTACGAGGTTCGTTTCAGTCAGCCGCCTGGTTCGTTGGCGTTCAAGGTGACCAGCGGCGTGTTGCTGCGAGCGCCGAGCGTCGTGATTGAGGCCCAGGCACTACCGACTGGTCTGATCCCGACTGGGTTTCTGTGCAATACGCTCATATTCGGCCTTGTTCTCTGGCTCGGTTGGTTTACCAAAGCGATAAGGCCATTCACGTTACTCCGTCGGTCGCGCATCCGCCGAGGCCGGTGTCCAGCGTGCGGCTACCTATCAAAGAC
>CAZXBB010000053.1:0-2430 GCA_964638815.1 uncultured Isosphaeraceae bacterium | reverse complement strand
CCCAGCCCGAACACCCACAGGTAGAAGAACGCGATCCACCCGAGCAGGAACAGCAGGCTGTAGGGCAGCATCGTCGCGATGAGCGTGCCGATGCCGAGCTTGCGGTCATAGCGGCACGCGAAGGCGAGGATCAGGCCGAAGTAGCTCATCATCGGCGTGATGATGTTCGTGGTGCTGTCGCCGATGCGATAGGCGGCCTGGATGACCTCCGGGCTGTAACCGACCGACATCAGCATCGGGACGAAGATCGGCGCCGTGACCGCCCACTGGGCGCTCGCGCTGCCGAGCATCAGGTTCACGAAGGCGCACATGAAGATGAACGGGATGAACACCAGCGCGTTGTCGAGCCCGATCGCCCGGATCGCGTCCGCCCCGACGACGGCAAGGATCGCCCCGAGGTTCGTCCACTTGAAGAATGCGACGAACTGGGCGGCGAAGAAGACCAGCACGATGTAGAGCCCCATCGAGCTCATCGCGTCCGCCATGCCGTCGATCACGTCGCGATCGCCGGTGATCGTGCCGACGACGCGCCCGTACACGACACCGGGCACGATGAAGAACACGAAGATCATCGCCACGATGCTGCGCAGGAACGGCGACGGCATCAGCGTGTTCTGCTCCGGCTCCCGGAGGATGCCCCACAGCGGCACGTGGTCCAGCACGCGGTTGATCGCGCCGCGTACGCCGCCGCGGGCGGGGACCATCACGACCGTCGTCTCACGGTCCGCGGCGTCCGCGGCGGCGGTGCGGGCCGCGGCCAGCTCCGCGTCGGACCACGACGCCACGTCCGGTGCGGTCGTGCCCGCCGGCAGTGTCGCCCGCGCCGCGAAGTGCGGGCCCGCCAGCACGACGAAGAAGAGCCCGGTGAGGACGGCCGCGACCCCGGCCCGCTTCAGCGCCCGCTTCTCGCCCGGTGCGAGCCGCTCGAGCGACGGGCTCTTCTCGACCGTGTCGTCGGCGAGCGACGGGTCGTACCGGCCGAGCCGCGGCTCGACGATCTTCGCCGTCACCCACGTCCCGATCGCCGTGATCAGGAACGTGCTGCCGATCATGAAGTACCAGTTGACCGCCGGATGCACCTCGTAGTCCGGGTCGATGAAGCGCGCCGCCTCCTCCGTGATGCCGGCGAGCAGCGGATCGACCGTGCCGATGAGAAGGTTCGCGCTGTAGCCGCCCGACACGCCCGCGAAGGCGGCCGCGAGCCCGGCGAGCGGATGACGCCCGACCGAATGGAAGATCACCGCCGCCAGCGGGATCAGCACGACGTATCCCATCTCGGACGCGGTGTTGCTGAGGACGCCCGCGAACACCACGACGAGCGTGATCAGGTTCGGCGGCGCGGCGAGCACCATGCCGCGAATCGCGGCGCTGAGGAGACCGCTCTTCTCCGCGACGCCCACGCCGAGCAGCGCGACGAGCACGGTGCCAAGCGGAACGAAGCCCGTGAAGTTCGTGACCAGGTGCGTGGCCATCCAGCGGAAGCCGTCGCCGGTCATGAGGCTCTTCGCGACGATCATGCCGTCGGCCGACCGGCCCTTCGCGCCCTCCGGCCGCGGGTCCTCGACAGCCACGTCGAGCAGGCCGCACACGCCGCTGACGAGGACAACCGCGAGCGCGAAGAGCGCGAACAGCGTGACCGGGTGCGGCAGCAGATTGCCCAGCCATTCGACGAAGCCGAGGAAGCGGGCGAAGGCACTCGATGCTCCGGGGGGCTTCTTGGGCATGCGGAGTCTCGCGTCCGGTGGGGGGACTGTGTCCGTTGGGTGGACTGCGTCCGGCTGGGGGACGGAGCATAATCGCTGCCGCGTCCTTCCGGCGCCGGTCGAGCCGGACTTCGGCCGCTTCCGGCGGGCCGTCGCGCCTTCGCGCCGCCCGCCTCGTCCGCTCCGTGGCGGGCGGAACGGCGAAGCGGCATCCGATTCCCGGCCGCAGACCCCGCCCCGACGGCCCGCATCGACGGGCCGGAGCGCGCGGGGTGCGGCCCCTCGCCCGGGCGCGGATCCGTGGAATGCGTCAGGGGCGTATGGGATCGCCGATCAGGGGAATGCACAGCCCCTGCCCGGGGTCCCTCCCCGAGTGCAGCCCAGGAGGACCGCCATGAAACGACGCACCCTCGCCCTGCTCCTGGCCCTGACGGCCACCGCAGCCCTTTCCGGCTGCTCGCTCAGCTCCGGCCAGGGCGCCCTCATCGGCGCCGGCATCGGCGCCCTCATCGGATCCGCGGTGGACTACGAGGATCCGGGGCGCGGCGCGCTCATCGGTGCGGGCGTTGGCGCCCTCGGGGGCTACGCCGTCACGAGCAACCACAATCACTACTACCACTCGGGTCGCGGACACTACAGCTACGGACACGGCCACGGACACGGCTACCCGGGGTACCGCGGTCATCGTGGCTCGCGTCACTACCGCCACCACTGACCTGGGCCCGCG
>CAZXBB010000052.1:0-13364 GCA_964638815.1 uncultured Isosphaeraceae bacterium | reverse complement strand
CGCCGCGGCCCGGCCTTGCGGCCCGGAACCGGGACACACGGACGCGCTACCGCTTGTCGAGCTCCCGCACGCGGACCTTGCGTCCTTCCTCGAGGTCGTCGAGGTCCACCCACTGCGACTGCGAGTCCACGTGCCCGTCGAGGTACATCATGATGCACACGTCGTTGTAGCGGAAGTCCACCTGGCGCGTGGCGGACCCGGGCTCGTTGTTGAACGGATCGACTGCGGCCTCGCCCTCGCCGGCGTCCTCGTCCTCGATCGTCTCGCCGGCGAACGAGTCGACGAGATACATCGATCGCGACGGGATGCGGATCTGGCCCATGGTCCACATGCGGTCGGAGCTGTTCGCGGCGGGGTTGAATGTGGACGACGCACTGTCGGCGTTGAAGAAGTTGTTCGCCGCGAAGTAACCCGGCCAGCCGACCTCCTGCGCGCCGGGGCCGAACGGCGTGGCGAGGTTCTCATCCGGCGCGGGGTCCCCGGGGAAGTTGCGCGTGTTCGGGCCGGCGGAGCGCAGGGCATTCTCGAAGTTGTCGCCCAGGAGTTCGTACAGCGCCTTGTCCGGCGAGTCGTTGTGGTAGTCGTTCCCGATGTGAAGAGCCGCCTCCGGGAAGAGTCCCAGCTCGAGACGCGTCCACAACGTGTCGGCCCAGGTCCCGCGCAGCTCCCATTCGCCGGCGAACGCTTCGCCCGAGCGGACGAAGCCGGTGAACCCGTTGCCCTGGTGGTTGAACTGGCTCGCGAGGATCGTGTCGTCGTTGTCGCTCGCATACGTTGACATCGCGTGGGCGACCTGGCGCATGCGAGCCATCGACTCGGTCATCCAGCCGCTCGAGGTCACGGCGGAAAGCGCCGGGAGCAGCAGTGCGACGAGCAGGGCGATCACCCCGACCACGACGAGTATCTCGGTGAGGGAGAAGCCGCGGCGGGTGCGGTCCGGCTTCCGGCAGCGTGGGATCAGTCGGGAGGTCATTGCGTTCATTATGGAGGCGCTTCGCTGGGTCGGTTTGCAGGCGGGTCGGTTTGCAGGCGGGTCGGGTCGCAGGCGGGTCGGGTTGCAGGCGGGGTCGGAAGGATCCGTTGCGATGGAGGATCCTAGGTTATCGGCCCCTTCCCGCCGCGACGACGGGCCAAAGGGCCCCGCAGGGGGTCCTGCGAGCCTCCCGGGGCCCGGTCCGGACCCGGCCGGGGCGTTCCTGCTACCGTACGCGGACGCCCGGATCTCCCGCTGGACGACCCGCTTCATGGATAATCAGGGCCAGGGAACTCCCCTCCCCCCCCCGCGGCACGGAGGCCGGCGTGGTCAGAACCTTCAAGCTCACCGCCCACCGCCCGGCTCCCTTTGATCTCGAGGGGAGCCTGAACGAGCAGCAGCGCGCCGTCGTGACCGCGCCCGGCGGTCCGATGCTCGTCATCGCCGGCGCCGGGACCGGCAAGACGCGGACGCTCACGTGGCGGCTGGCCCGCCTGCTCCACGACGGCGTCGATCCCGGCCGCATCCTCCTCATGACGTTCACGAACCGCGCCGCGCGGGAGATGCTCCATCGCGTCGAGCTGCTCGCCCCGCACGACGCGCAGGGGATCTGGGGCGGCACCTTCCACCACGTCGCGAACCGGATGCTCCGCCGGGACGGGGAGCGGCTCGGGCTCTCCCCGGACTTCACGATCCTCGACGGCGAGGACGCCGGGGACCTCATCGCCGCATGCGTCGTCGAGGCCGGCGTGCGGATCGGGCGGCGGCGGTTCCCGGGGAAGGCCGTGCTCCGGGCGATGGCGGGCTTCGTGGCGAACACGCTCGAGCCGCTCGACCGCGTGCTGGAGACGCGCTTCCCGCGCTTCGCATCGCAGCGGCCCGCGATCGCGCGGGTGCTCGCGCTCTACGACGAGCGCAAGCGTACCCGGCAGCTCGTGGACTACGACGATCTTCTCGCGCACTGGCTGCGCCTGCTCGAGGAGCACGCCGACGTGCGCGAGCGTGTCGCGGGAGGGTTCCTGCACGTGCTCGTGGACGAGTTCCAGGACACGAACGCGATCCAGGGACGCATCGTCGATCTCATCGCGGCGCGTCACCGCAACGTCTGCGTGGTCGGCGACGATGCGCAGTCGATCTACAGCTTCCGCGGGGCGAACTTCGCGAACATTCTCCGGTTCCGCGACCGCTACCCCGACGCGGTCGAGCACCGCCTCGAGATCAACTACCGGTCCACACCGGAGATCCTCGCGCTCGCGAACGGCTCGATCGCGCACAACCGGCAGCGGCTCCCGAAGGCGCTGCGGGCGATCCGCCCCGCCGGGCTGCGTCCCGCCGTCGTGCCGTGCGGCGATCACTTCGTGCAGTCGCGATTCATCGCCGAGTACATCCTGCACCTCCTCGACGAGGGGCGATCGCCCTTCGACATCGCCGTGCTCTACCGCAGCCACTGGCACGCGCTGGAGATCCAGCTCGAGCTCCAGCGACGCGACGTGCCGTTCACGGTGCGCGGCGGGCTGCGGTTCTTCGAGCAGGCGCACATCAAGGACGTGCTCGGTTTCCTGCGCGTGCGCCACAACCCGTGCGACGAGCTCGCGTGGGGGCGCGTGCTGCGTCTCCTGCCGCGGATCGGCGGCGCGCTCGCGGCACGGATCTGGACGCACGTTGCCGCGGCGGAGGATCCGCTCGGCGCCGTGTGGGAGGCGACGCGCTCGGCGTGGCTTCCGCCCCCCGCCCGGGAATCGCTGACCCGCTTCGCCGGCGTGCTCGCCGCGCTCGATGACGTCGCCGCGCCCGGCGCGATGATCGAGACCATCGTTGACGCCTTCTACGGCGACCACCTCGACAGCCGCTACGACAACGCCGAGCTGCGCCGGCAGGACATTCGCGGCGTCGCCGACTTCGCCGGGCAGTACCGCTCCCTCGAGGCGTTCCTGACCGACGTCGTGCTGACCGGAGACTTCACCGGCGAGACCTGCGTGGACGGCCCCGAGGAGCAGGAGTTCATCACGCTCTCGACGGTGCACCAGGCGAAGGGGCTCGAGTGGCCCGTCGTGCTCGTCCCGTGGGTGGCTGACGGGCGCTTCCCGACCGACATGGCGATGCACACCGCCGAGGATCTCGAGGAGGAGCGTCGCGTCTTCCACGTCGCCGTCACGCGGGCGCGGGACGAGATCTATCTCGTCGTGCCGCAGGTGTGGTCCAACTATCGCAAGGAACGGATTCTCATGAAGCCCTCGCGTTTCCTGGCGGAGCTCGAGGGCAGCGGGGTCGTCGAGACCATGCACCTGGAAGGGGACCTGCCGCACGTCACCGTCGGGGCGGAGACATGAGGCTTCGGACGCCCGCGCGGTGCTGCTATAGTCGTCGCCGATGCGGACCGACGGGCAACCATGGCCAGGACTGCCGTGGATCATCGCGATCAGGGTCGCTGTCAGGGTCGCGATCAGGGTCGCTGTCACGGTCGCTGTCAGGGCCGCTGTCAGGGTCGCTGTCACGATTGCGATCAGGGTCGCTGTCACGATCGCTGTCATGGCCGCGGGCCCGGCGGCGTATGCCGCGGACGTACTGGATCGGCTGAACGAGGGCTGGCGCTGGGTCGAGCTCGGCGCGGGTCTTCCCGCGGGGCGGGTCGCCGCGATCGTCGAGACCACCGGCGGTGTTTCGTGGGCGAGGACCGCGACCGGTGTGGCGTACTTCGACGGCTACCGGTGGCGCCCGATCAGGCCGCCGTCGTCGAAGCCGCAGATGCCGGATCGGATCGTGCCGGACACGCCCGACGGCGTGCTGCTCGTCGCCGGGGGGCGACTCTACCGCGGTGACCAGCGCGGCTTCGATCCGATCCCTGTGCGGGAGAACGACACCGAGCTCGCCGTGCGGTCGGTGACGCGGCTCGACGGCGGCGACCTGCTCGTGCTGACCTCCGGGCGTCTCGTCGTCGCGGGTCCGGCCGGTCTGCGCGCGTTCCCGACGCCCGCGCTTCCGGCCGGCGACGAGTGGATGGACGTCCGCAGGGCGGGCGACCGACTCTGGCTCACCTCAAATGGCGCGACCTTCGAGTGGACGGGGGACGCGTGGCAGCGGCGGCTGGACTCTCGCGCGGACCTCGTCGTGGCGGACGGCGAAGGTGCGCTGCTGGCCGGCACGACGGGGGGCACCGGCGTGTGGGTCTTCGACGGCCGGCGGCCGCCGTGGCGACGACCGGACGCGGAGCCGAGCTGGGTCTACTCGATGGACGTTCACCGGGACGGAACCGCCGTCGTCGCGTATGCGTCGGGTCGCGTCGTCTTCCGCGCGGACGGCGTGTGGCGACCACTCGCGCATCCGCCCGGGCCGATGACGCACCCGTACCTCGTGGACTTCCGATCGGACGGGTCTCTCTGGATCGACACGTCGCGCGGCCTGATGCTGTTCCGGGCCGCCGCGGAGCGATGGACGAGCTGGAGCGAGCCGGGCGATCCGCTGCGCAACGTCGTCAACGCGTTTCACCGGCGGTCTGACGGAACGATCTGGATGGGCACGAACGGAGGCGTGCTCGTACGCGACCCGGACGGATCGACCCGCGTGATCGACCGCATCGGCGAAGCCCGCCTCACGGTGGTCACGGGCGTGGCCGAGGACGCGTCGGGCGACATCTGGGTCGCGAGCGGCTCGCACCTCGAGGGTGTCCTCCGCTGGGACGGCGCCGCGTGGCGCCAATTCGGCGCCGCCGACGGCCTGCTCGTCCGCCACGTACACGCGATCGAGCGCGACCGCCAGGGGCGTCTGTGGTTCCTCGGAATCGCGGACGACGAGACGGAGGATCCCGGCCCCTACCTCTTCGAAGGCGGCCGCTTCCGGCTCTGGAACGGGACGGCGCGGTTGCCGGCCCGCCGTGTGTACGCGTTCCGCGAGGATCGACGCGGCGCGTACTGGTTCGGCACCGATGACGGTGTCTGCCGGTGGCGCGACGGGCGCTGGTCGCAGTGGACCACCGAAGACGGGCTCGCCGTTGCCCGTGTCTACGCGATCGAGACGGACTACCAGGATCGGGTCTGGTTCGGTCATCGATCGGGGCGCAGGGCGATCGGTTCGATCGATCCGCGCGATACCGTGCGCTACGTGGCGGAAGGAGTCAGCAGCGTCCGCGGGTTCGCGATCGGGCCCGATGATGCGCTGTGGGTCGCGACCGGGAATGGTCTTCTCCGTCACGACGGGCGCAGTTGGTGCACGCTCGGAAGCGAGACCGGCCTCGAGCACGTGGGGCTCTGGCCGATCGTCGCGAGCGATCGCGCGATTCTCGTCGGCACGCAGGGCGGCGGCGTCTACGCGCTCGACCTGGACGGAGCCGGGCACGCTCCGCCCCTCGTCGAGATCGAGACGCCCGTGCTCGGCGCCGACCGCGCGCTGTTCCGGTGGAGCGTCTTCCCGCACGACGGCGAGCTGGCGGGGAGGGACGCCCGGACGCGGTACCGCTTCGACGGCGGGCCGTGGTCGCAGTGGAGCACCGCTCGCGAGACGACCGCCATCGGCCTCGCCCCGGGGAGCCGTCGCTTCGCCATCGAGGCGCGGAACCTCTTCGGGACGCGCACCTCGGGCGCGATGATCGGCTTCGACGTCGCGCCGCCCCTGCACCGGCATCCCGTGCTCGTGGGGATCGCCGCCGCGTGGGCCGCGATCACCCTCGCGATCGTCGCGATCTACTGGCGGCGGCGGCGACGCGACCAGGAAGTCCTCCGGGAGCGCGAGCGACACTTCCGGATGCTCATCGAGAACGCGTCCGACCTCATCACCGTCGTGGACGAGCATGGGATCGTGCAGTACCAGAGTCCGTCCGCGACGCGCACGATCGGCCGGGCGCCGCGCGAGATCGTCGGCCGCCCCGTCCTCGACCTCGTGCGTCCCTGGCGCCCGGGCCGGCGCGGGGCGTCGGCGCGGGCGTCGCTGCGGTCGCCCGCGTGGTCGCGCGTGGTGCGCGTCCGGCACGCGGACGGCACGTGGCGCGTGCTGGAGGCGTTCGGCCGGCGCGTGCGGGGATCGGACGGCGCGGCCATCACCATCATCAACTCGCGCGACGTCACGGAGCGTCTGGCGGCGGAAGAGGAGGTCCGCAGCCAGTCGATCAGCGAGCGTCTCCTGCGACAGGAGCTCGACCACCGCGTGCGCAACAACCTCAGCTCGCTGCTCGCGCTGATCGACCTCGGCCGCGCCTCGACGAACGAAGTGGACGTCTTCGCCCGGCGGATTCGCGATCGCACGCACGCGATGGCACTCGTGCACACGCTCCTCTCGCGTCGCAAGTGGCGCGCGGTGGACCTGGCGGAGCTCATCGTCGCCGTCCTGCCCCCCGACGCGCGCGGACGCATCATGCTCGAGGGACCGCCGCAGCTCGTGGAGGCCTCCCGCTGCCAGGCTCTCGCCCTCGTCGTGAACGAGCTCATGACGAACAGCCTGAAGCACGGCGCGCTCGGCGTCTCCGGGGGAACGGTCGAGGTTCGATGGCGATCGATCCCGGACGACCCCGGCGCCGTCGAGCTGTCGTGGCGGGAGTCCGGCGGACCGACGGTGGCGGTCAAGGTGGAGCCGGGTCTCGGCGCGAGATTGATCCGCGGCCTGGTGCAACGCGAGCTTCGCGGCACGATCGAGGAGCGCTACGAACGCACCGGCGCCCGGCACGACCTGACGTTCTCGGCCGGGGCGGCGACGAGCGCGGAATCGGCGCCGTCGGGCAACGGCGGCTCGTTATAATCGGGGCCGGAGGAGTCGAATATGCCCGCTTCGCGATGCATGCTGTTCGCGCTCGCCGTGACCGCGGCCGCGACGCCGGCGCTGCCCGCGCCGGCGGCGACGCGCGTGTGGCTCGGCGAGTACAAGTTCAACGATCCGCGTCTCTATGTGATCGCCCCGGGAGGCGGCGACGTCGAGACGGTGGACATCGTGCCCGCCGAGGACTGGCTCATCGTCGGCCTCCAGGTGGACGCCGCGAACGGGCACGTCTACTGGACGCACGGCTCGGGGCCGGGGCGCATCGTGCGGTCGGATATCGACGGCGCGAACCGCGTCACGCTCGTCAGCGGGCTCAGCAACCCGCGCGGGCTCGCCATCGACGTGGCGGGAGGCAGGCTGTACTGGTCGGACACGGTCGATCGCCGGATGTACCGCGCGCCCATCGACGGGGGAACACCGGAGGTGATCGTGGCGACGGGCGACCAGCTCGGGAACCCGACGCTGGATCCCGTCAACGGGAAGATCTACTTCGGCAACTTCACCCGGGGCGACATGCGTCGGGCGAACCTCGACGGCAGTGATGCCGAGGTGCTCTTCGACGGGCTGTTCACGCCCATCGCCGTCGCGCTCGACCTCGACGCCGGAAAGATCTACTGGGCGGACTCCAACACGAGCCACGTCTCGAACTACATCGCGCGCGCGAACCTCGACGGGACCGGGCGCGAGATTTTGTACGAAGGCCTGCCCCTGTCGTCGGGCTTCACCGGCATCGGGCTCGACCTCGCCGCGGGAAAGCTCTGGTGGTGCGACGAGATCACCGACGCCGAGAAGGGGCTGTGGGAGGCAAACCTCGACGGCACGGAGGCGACGCGCATCTTCGCGAGCCCGAGCGGGTGGAACGCCGGCGCGATGACGGTCGTCGTCGGCCTCGCCTGCCCCGGTGACCTCGACAACTCCGGCGCCGTCGGGTTCCCGGACCTCGTCCTGCTCCTGAGCGCGTGGGGACCGTGCGGGGTATGTCCCGAGGACCTCGACGGCAGCGGGGCGGTGGACTTCGCCGACCTCCTGCTGCTGCTCGGGGCGTGGGGAGCGTGCGCGTAGCCGCCTGTTGACGAACTGAGGCGTCGCGCATCGTTATCGCGAGTCGTTCGTTGTCGTTGTCGGTGTCGTTGTCGTTGTCGTGATCCCACCTCGTTGTCCCGTCCCGTTGCGGTTCTTCAATGGTGGCCGGATGCGGCATCGCGGTTCCGGTGTGCCCCGGTCCTGTGCTCTGACAGGGCCGGGTGGGGTGCCTATGGAACGACGGCTTCGGAAGTTCGTACCCCACCCGGCCCTTGCCGAGCCAAGGACCGGGGCACACGTTGACCTTTGGTGTCCTGACGGGACGGGTCGTGTGCAGCCCATGGGATGACGGTTCCGGTGTGCCCCGGTCCTGTGCTCTGACAGGGCCGGGTGGGCTACTTATGGAACGACGGCTTCGAAGCTTCGTACCCCACCCGGCCCTTGCCGAGCCAAGGACCGGGGCACACGCACAGGGGGCACACAAGCCTCTGCCGCGCAACGTTATTGGCCGCGCCTCCCGAGACCGCCCATCTCGCGCAGAACTCGGCGGATTTCGCTTGTGAGGCGTCAACCGTGGGTTACTGGTTAAGCAAGCCACTGCCGGCGGCGTCCGCGCCGTCCGCGCGTCAAGGGAAGAGGAGAGAGTCATGCCGCGCCTGTCGCTCGCGCTCGTCGCTGTCGTATCCGCCGTTCCGTCAACCGCGCCCGCGGCGGAGATGCACGTCGCGGGCGAAGGGCAGACCATCCAGGGCGCGATCGACGTCGCCCGGGACGGTGACGTGATCGTCGTCGCGCCGGGCGTGTACGGCGAGGCCATCGACTTCCTCGGCAAGCGGATCACGGTGCGCTCGGAGGCCGGGCCGTTCGAGACGACGATCGACGCGTCCGGGCACGGCGTCTGCGCGGTCGTCATCGACACGACCGGGAACCACGGCGACGGCGGCGATCCGGGGCCGCGGCTCGAGGGCTTCCGGATCACCGGCGCCGCGGGCGGCGCGTTCGGCGGCGGCGTGCGCGTGGTCGGTCCCGGCGCGCCCGTGATCGAGGCGTGCATCATCCAGAACAACGCGGCGAACTTCGGCGGCGGTCTCTACTTCGACGACGGCAGCAACGCGCGCATCCGGAACACGATCCTCTTCGGGAACACGGCGACGGGCTTCGGCACGGCGATCTTCTCGAACCAGAGCCACCCCGTCTTCACCAACTGCACGCTCACCGCCAACAGCGGTCACGGCGGCGTGCTCTTCAGCGTCGCGAGCCAGGTCGTCGTGACGAACTCGATCATCTGGAACAACACGCCGTCCGACATCATGGGCGTGAATCCCGAGGTCCGCTTCAGCGCGGTCGAGGGCGGCTGGCCGGGCGCGGCGAACATCGACCAGGATCCGCTCTTCCGCGACCCCGCGCTGGGCGACTACCGGCCGGGCATGCTGTCGCCGTGCCTCGACGCCGGCAACGACGCCGACGTGCCGCAGGGCATCGAGGTCGATATCCGCCATAACGCGCGCTTCGTCGGCGCCGGGGGGAACAGCCCGAGGGTGGACATGGGCGCGATCGAGTACCAGGGCGTCGAGCCCGGCGACCAGCTGCCGCCCATCGTCGAGATCGCGCCGCCCGGCATGACCATCATCGTGCAGCCCGGCGTGTACGAGGGGCCGATCGACTTCGGCGGCAAGGCCCTCGTGATCCGGAGCACGGGCGGACCGGAGGTGACGACGATCGTCCCGCCCGGGGGCGGCGAGCAGGACGGCGAGGGCGGCCCGCTCGTGCTGTGCACGTCGGGCGAAGGCGTGAACTCGATCCTCGACGGCTTCACGATCGCCGGCGGGACGGCGCCGCGCGGCGGCGGCATGCTGGTTGACGGCGCCCAGCCGCTGGTCGTGAACTGCATCTTCCGCGACAACTTCGCGACGGCGGGGCAGGGCGGGGCGATCGCGATCCTCGACGGCTCACCCGAGATCGTCAACTGCGTGTTCCTCGGCAACCACGCGTTCTTCCCCGGCGACGGCGGTTCGTCCGGCGGCGGCGCGATCTACAACGAGGGCAGCGCGCCGCGCATCACGAACTGCACGTTCATCGACAATTTCACGGACGGCGACGGCGGCGCGATCCGGAGCGACTTCGCGAGCGCGCCGTTCATCGCGAACTGTGTCGCGTGGTTCAACACGTTCGATGCGATCAGCGGTCCGGTCGGGCTCGTGAGCTTCTCGAACATCGAGGGCGGGTTCCCCGGTCCGGGCAACATCGACGCCCATCCCCGCATCGTGAACGAGTACGAGCTCGGCGTCTTCTCGCCGTGCATCGACGCCGGCGACACGACCGCGTTTCCGTCGAACCTGAACCGGGACGTTCTCGGGCAGCCCCGGTTCTTCGACGACGTCGCGGTCGAGGACACCGGCAAGGGTTTCCCGCCGATCGACATGGGCGCGTCCGAGTTCCAGGGCGCGCCGCCGCCTCCGCCGTGCGACGAGGACGTTGACGGGAACGGCGACGTCGGCTTCAGCGACGTGCTCGCGGCGCTCCTGGCGTTCGGGCCGTGCGACGCGTGCGTCGCGGACGTGGACGGCGACGGCGAGGTCGCCTTCAGCGACATCCTGCGCATTCTCACGTCGTGGGGACCGTGCCCGCAGGCGCTCGGCGCGTGCTGCACGGTCGAGGGCTGTCTCGAGATCGACGAGGGCACCTGCTTCCAGTTCGAGGGCGAGTTCCTCGGCCCCGGCACGTCCTGCGCCCGCGACGGGGGAAGCTTCTGCGGCTTCGGCGCCTGCTGCATTTTCGACGGCACCTGCGTTGACGGCGTGACCGCCGACGACTGCTTCAGCATGAAGGGCGACTACCGCGGGGACGGGTCCTCATGCGTGGAGGAGACGTGCGGGCAGTAGCCGCCGCACGCGGGCGCGAAGATCCCTTGACCGCCGGTTTTCTCTTGGTTCCCGACCCCCGGGACGCTATACCGGAGGACTGCCGGTATTCCCGCGTCCGAGGCGTCGCCGCGAGGCGGGCGGGGGAACTCCGCTCCATATGATTTAGCGGAACCGAAAGCGCCGGCGGTCGCCGCGGAACACGGCGGCGGGACCGGCTCGGGAGATCGAGATGCGTCAATCAACGGTTGCGTGCACGTTCATGGCGTGGCTGCTGGCGGCGGGGTCCGCGGCGGGGGAGCCGGGCCCGACGGTTCCCGGCCGCGACGATGGGATCGGCGGTCGCCGAATCGTCAGCCCGGCGCCGGAGGCCCTCGGCGGCGGCATCCAGATCGCCATTAACGCGTCGAACGACGGCGACGTCATCGAGATCCCCCCGGGTGTCTACGAAGAGCCGATCGACTTCGGGGGTCGGCTCATCACGCTCCGCGCGACGGACGGCCCTTTCAGCACGACGATCGACGCGACGGGCTTCGCGGTAACGGCTGTCACGATGAGCCTGCCCGCCGGCGCCGACGGCCTCGGTCTCGTGCAGCGTCTCGAGGGCTTCCGGATCACCGGCGGCAGCGGCGGCTTCGGCGGTGGAGTCGCCGTGTTCGGCGCCGGTGCGGCGGTGATCGCCGACTGCATCGTCGAGGACAACATTGCGAACTTCGGCGGCGGTCTGTTCATCGACGACGAGAGCACCGTCGAGGTCGTCAACACGATGATCATCGACAACGAGGCGACCGGCTTCGGCAGTGCGGTGTTCTCGAACCGCAGCGATCCGTCCTTCGCGAACTGCACGGTGACGGGGAACACCGCACCGGCGGCGGGCGGCGTGATGTTCAGCGTCGCGAGCCTGATCGGCGTGACCAACTCGATCATCCACGGCAACCTGCCGTCGTCGATTCTCGGCGTGAGCCTCCAGATCCGGAACAGCGACGTCGAGGGCGGGTGGCCCGGCGTCGGCAACATCAACGCGAACCCGCTGTTCACGGACGTCGCGGCCGGCGACTACCGCCCGTCGTTCTTCTCGCCGTGCGTGGACCGGGGGAGCAACGACGACGTTCCCTCCGGGTTCGCGTTCGACGTGCGCGGCAACCCGCGTATCGTCGCGTCGGACGGCGACAGCGAGGTCGTGGACATGGGCGCGATCGAGTACCAGGGCGTCGAGCCCGGCGACCCGCTGCCGCCGATCATCACCGGCGTCCCCGCGGGTTCGACGATCATCCTGGCGCCGGGCGACTACCAGGGGCCGATCGATTTCCAGGGCAGGGCGATCACGATCAAGAGCCGCGGCGGCCCCGGCGCGACGAGGATCGTGCCGCCGTCGGGCGGGGCCGGTCCGCTCGTGCTCTTCACGACGAGCGAAGGCATCAACTCCGTCCTGGACGGCTTCACGCTCGAGGGCGCGCTGGCCGTCACGCGCGGCGGCGCCGTTCTCATCGAGGGGGCGGAGCCGACGATCATCAACTGCATCTTCCGCGGCAACGAGGCGCTCGAGGCCGGGGGCGCGATCGCGATTCTCGACGGCGCGCCCGACATCATCGATTGCGTCTTCCTGGAGAACCGGATCTTCGCGAAAGGGGACGGCGGGCTCTTCGGCGGCGGGGCGATCGTCAGCGAGAACAGCGCGCCGCGCATCGTCAACTGCACCTTCCTCGACAACGACGGCGTCGAGCAGGGCGGCGCGATACTGAGCGACTCCGCCAGCGCGCCGTTCATCGCGAACAGCATCCTCTGGAACAACTCGCCCGACCAGGTCGCGGGCGGGAACGTGACCATCAGCTACTCCGACGTGCAGGGCGGGAAGGGCGGCGGCGAAGGCAACATCGACGTCGATCCGCGTATCGTGGACGCGTTCCGGCTCGATGCCGGTTCACCGTGCATCGATGCCGCGGACGCCACAGTTTTCCCGTCGAACCTCTTCACCGACATCCTCGGCCAGCCGCGGTTCTTCGACGACCCGTTCACGAGCGACTCCGGCAAGGGGGCGCCGCCGATCGACATGGGCGCGACCGAGTTCCAGGGCCCGCCGCCGTGCACCGCCGACATCGACGGCGACGGCAACGTCGGGTTCGCCGAGATTCTCGCGGTGCTCGGGGCGTGGGGGCCGTGCGACGGATGTCCGGAGGACGTGGACGAGGACGGGCAGGTCGGGTTCAGCGACGTCCTGGCGATCCTCGGGGCGTGGGGGCCGTGCCCGGGACGGATCGGCGCCTGCTGCCTCGCCTTCGAGGGCTGCATGCAGGTGACGCCGGAGACGTGCGCGCAGATGGCGGGCGACTTCGTCGGGTTCGACGATTGCGCAACCGCGGACTGCGGCGCGTGCTGCACCGGTCCCGACGAGTGCGGCCATGGGTCCCGGTCGGGCTGCGAGGGCGGGGGAGGCGTGTACCTCGGCGACGGCTCGTCGTGCGACCAGGACGGCGTCGGTCCGTGCGCCGTCGGCGCGTGCTGCATCCCCTTCGACGGATGCTCGGAGGAGGACGAGGGCGCGTGCGAAAGCCTGGGCGGCACGTTCTTCGGCTTCGGCACGAGGTGCCTCGACGTGCAATGCCCGCTCGGTGCGTGCTGCTTCATCGATGACGGCGTCCCGTTCTGCGAAGATAACTACTCCCAGTTCATCTGCGAGAAGAGCGGAGGCGTGTACCAGGGCGACGGCGCCGACTGCGAGGACGTCGTCTGCCCGGAGGCCACGGGCGCGTGCTGCCTCTCCGACG
>CAZXBB010000051.1:0-11055 GCA_964638815.1 uncultured Isosphaeraceae bacterium | reverse complement strand
CCTCGCAGTGCGCGACGGCGCGCGGCTGGATGGACGCGATCATGGCGGAGCCGGCGAGACCGGCAACGACGGCGGTGAGAAAGACGGATCGACGCATGGGGAGCCTCCAGTTCGTTCGAGTGGTACCGGCGAGGAATCCGCCGGATCCCGATGATCCCGTGATGGTCCCGTGTTGGTCCGTAAGGATACCCGCACGCGATCGTGGACCCCGGCCGTCCCGTGGCGCGGGGGCCCCAGGGACGCCTTCGCGCACGCGTCGTCAACCTCTTGGCGGTTCCGCAGCAGGTCGAACGGCCGCTCGACCCCCCGCCCCGATGCGGGGAGGGCGTTTCGACCGTCGCCGGGCCCGACATGTCCGGTCGACATCATTTCAGGGTCAGGTTCCCGCGAAACGGCGCGGGCCGGTATCGACATAATGGACAGTCGCCTCGTTGCCCTCCGAAGACCCGCCCGAAGACCCCGCCCGAAGACCCCGGCCGAAGACCCGCCCGAAGACCCGCCCGACACCCGCGCGAAGACCCTCCCAAAGACCCTCCCAAAGACCCTCCAAGAGACCCTGCCCAAGAGACCCTGCCATGCCACGCCCGCACCGCCGCGTCCGTCACCTGCTCGTCGTCCTCACCCTCGCGACACTCGCGATCCCGGTCCGCCCGATCGCGGCCCAGGGTACGAGCGGCGCGCTGCCGGCCCCGATCAACAGCCGCCAGCTCGACCGCTACGCCGACCGTCTCGGTCTGAGCGCTTCGCAGCGTCTGGCCGTCGAGGCGCTCCACGACGAGTATCGCCGTGAGTTCCGCGCGCTGCGGGAGGGTGAGATCGCCACCTTCCTGCGCGAGCAGCAGGCCGTCCAGGGCGGCATCCCGCAGCGCAACGTGGTGGAGGACATGCTCGAGAAGCTGGACCGGCTGCACGCGAAGATCGCGCTGCTCGACAACCGGCTGTTCGACCAGATGCTCCCGATGCTCGCCGAGGAGCAGCATGTCGTCGTCCCCCGCCTTCGCCTGGATCGGGAACGTCACCGGTACGCCGGCAACCTGACCGCGGCGTCGTACGGGAGACCCACCGTGGATCTCAGTGACCTGCTCGCCGATCGCACGCTCGACGCCGACGTCGCGGCCGCGTCCGACGCGGTCATGTCCGGCTACGAACGCCGACTGACGAAGACCATGCGCAAGCAGCACGACGCCGTGCTGCGCATGTCGCTCGACATGATGGACATCCTCGCCGACAAGGGCTTCGGCGAGGTCTCGCAGGAGGAGCTCCTCGCGGACCCGGCGCTGCTCAAGGAAGTGCTCGGGCACATCCAGGCCGCCTTCGCCGCGCTCCGCGCGCCCACGGCCGAGCTCGCCGACGATCTCCGCAAGCTGAACGACCAGACCTATCGGCAGGTCGCCGCGATCCTGCCGGCGGACGAGTCGCTCCGCTTCCGCAACGCGTACTACCGCGCCGCTTACCCGCAGCTCAATTCCCTCATCGCCCTCTCCGACACCGACTGGATGACCAGGGCCCTCGAGCTCCCGGACGTGCCGGAGGAGCAGCGCGCCGTGCTCCACACGCTCGGCGACCAGTACCAGCGCAGGCTCACCGCCCTGATGGAGGACGGCATTGCCCGGCTCGACGCCTTCTGGGCGGACTTCTCTCCCTTCGAGGCGAACCAGGAGCGCGGCGAGCAGTTGCGCGCCGACCTCGCCGACCTCCAGAAGCAGGCCGAGGAGGCGAAGGTGAAGGCCCAGACCGAGGCACACGCGCAACTCGGCGAGACCGTCGTCGAGACGCTCACGAAGGCGATCGCGGCGGCCGAGACGACGGCGACGGCGTCCGCCGGCACCGCGGACGCGGGCGAGGCCGGGGGCGAGGCCGGGGGCGAGGCCGACCCCGCGCCCGATTTCACGTTCAGCCCCGACCGCTTCCTTCCCGAGCGGATCGACCGCGGCGACGTCCGGCGGTACGTCCGCCAGCTTCAGCTCGAGGACGGCATGGCGGCGGTGCTCGACACCATTCATCGCGAGTACCTCGAGCGACTGAGCGCGATGACCGAGTTTGACCTCCTGCGCCAGGCGCGCGACGCCGTTGACAAGGAAGACGGCGCCGCGGCGGACACGCCCGTCGCCGCGCGCATCGAGCGGGTCTATGCGCTGCGGCGACAGGCGATCGCCGCCATGGTCGCCGCGGACGCCGCGTTCTTCGACGATCTCGGCGCGATCGTCGGCGACGCGCGGAAGCCCCTGCTCGACCTCGTCCGGCGCAGTCGCGAGCGTCGCGCCTGCGCCGGCAGCGCGTCCGCCCGCCTGGCACTGGGCCGCGACAACTCCAACGAGGCGGGCGTTGATCCTGTCAGCCTCGTGCTTGAGCAGCAGCCGTCGGAACGCGAGTTCGTGACGCTGGCCGATGTCCTTGCGGCCTACGAAGGCGACGCCCTGCCGGCCCTCCGGTCGCGTCTCGAAGCGCAGCTCGACCTCCAGCAGCGCGCGGACCGGTGGCAGAACGAGATCCAGGCGGCGAGCCGCCAGGATCTGAGCGCCGTGATCGAGCTCCAGCAGCGCTACCGCGAGGAGATGAAGGAGCCGACGCGTCGCGTGGTGCGGACCGACGAGGTCATCGTGGAGCTGAACCGCCGCACACTCGAGGGGATTGCCGCAGCGCTCTCCCCCGAGGGCGCCGCGGCGGTACGGCACGAGTACGAGCTCGCCGCGTTCCCGTCGATCTTCGACGATCCGGCGTCCATCGACCGCCACCTCGCCTCGGCGCTCGAGCTCGACGATCTCACGGCCGGCCAGCGCGAGTCGATCGTCGATCTCGGCGGCTCGTACAAGGCCGAGTACGCGCGGCTCACGCGGGAGATGATCGGATATCTCGGCACGAGTTCCGTGAGCGTCGTCGGCCTCGATCCCGAGGGATTCAGGGACTGGCAGCAGCGGCAACAGCAGCTCGCGAAGATCCGTTTCGATCGCAACGAGCTGAACGGTCGGGCGATCGGCCGCCTGCGGTCCGTGCTGAGCGGGGAGCAGACCATCCGCATCGGCGGGCTGCCCGAACCCCTCGGCGAGGACGACTTCTACTTCTACCGCTGAATCCGCGCACGCCGCGGGGTCGAAGCGACTGCCATGGACCGATCCGAAGGGGTAATCCTCGTCGTCTTCGACGGCATGATGCGCGGCATCGCGCGATCCGCCGGGCAGGGCTCGCGGGCGACGGCGCCGCGCGTCGCGGCCCGGACGTCCTGAGCGCGGAGGTCGCGTCGTGCGCGGCGCGAAGTCTGCGTCGGGCAGATCGCGCCGCGGTCGCGCGCGCCTGATCCGTCAGACAGAACCTGATCATCCGCCCCCTTCGCCGCCCCCTTCGCCGCCCCCTTTGCCGTCCCCTTCGCCGCCTCCTTCGCCGCCCCCCCCGCCCCCCTGCGCCTCGCCTGTCATCGGCACGAAGCGCACGGGCATGAGCACGCTGCGCTCGATCCCGGACTCCGTCTTCCGGAGGACGACGAGCTCCTGCACGCCCTTGCCGACCGGCGCGAGCAGTCGTCCCCCGACGGCGAGCTGCTCGATCAGCGGCGCGGGCACCTCCGGCGGGGCCGCGGTGAGCATGATCGCGTCGAAGGGCGCGACCTCGGGCCAGCCGCGGTAGCCGTCGCCGGTCCGCAGGTGGAGGCGGTCGTATCCCTCCGCGCGCAGGGTCTCTTTCGCGCGCTCCGCCAGCTCGGGGACGATCTCGATCGAGTAGACCTCCTTCGCGAGCTCGGCCAGGATCGCCGCCTGGTAGCCGGAGCCGGTGCCGATCTCGAGGACCTTCTCGTCGCCGGTGAGCTCGAGGGCCGCGCTCATAAAGGCCACGATGTACGGCTGCGAGATGGTCTGCTTCAGACCGATCGGCACGGGGTGATCGGCGTACGCGAGCGTCTGGACGTCGGACGGCATGTACCGGTGCCGCGGGACCTTGCGCATCACGGCGAGCACGCGCGCGTCGGTCACCCCGCGGGCGGCGATCTGGGTCTCGACCATGCGGTGACGCTCGGCGACGCGCTCGGCGACGCGCTCGGCGGCGGCGACCGGCGGGCGGTCGGCGCAGGCGCCGGCGGGGAGGACGGCGAGCAGGAGAACGGTGAGGTGTCGTGGTCTCATGACGCACCCTCCCGGGCGGATGTTTATGCAGGCCGGAATCCTATGCAGGGCCGGGCACGGCGGTCGATATACTGGGAGCCGTCACGAGGGTGCGCCATGTACGCCGACTGCCCAGGCAGTTCCGGCGCCGGTCCGCACGCGAACCGCAACGCGCCGTGTCCGTGCGGAAGCGGCCGAAAGTACAAACAGTGCTGTCTTCGCTCACACACGACGCCGGCACCGGCGGCGGCGCCCACCTGCCCGGGCGCCGCGCCGGCGGACGTCGCGTCGGTCGCCGCGCTCGTCGAGGCCGGAACGCGGCATCACCAGGCGGGCCACCTGGGCCCGGCGGAGCGGCGGTACCGGGACGCGCTCGAGCGCGAGCCGCGGCATACAGCCGCGCTCTTCTACCTGGGGCGCCTGCTCGAGCAGAAGGGCGACCTGGACGAGAGCATCGCCGTCCTGCGCCGTTGTCACGAAGTCGATCCGAAACGCGCCAGGACGCTCAGCGCGCTCGCCTCGGCGCTGATGCGGAACCGCAAGCCGGAGGAGGCGGTCGGCGTCGCCGCGCGCGCCGTCGCGCTCGAGCCCGGCGACGCCTTCGCCCACGACATGCTGGCCGGTTGTCTCGCCCGCGTGAGGCGCATCGGCGAGGCGACCGCCGCTGCGGAACGGGCCGTTGCGCTTGCCCCGGACGATCTCCGCTGCGCAGTCACGCTCGGTGACATCCGGCGCCGGCAGGGTCGCCTCGAGGATGCGCGCCTGATCTTCGAGCGCGTGCTCGCCACGCCGGATCTCTCCGAGTCGCTGCTTCGGCCGGCGACCCACAATCTCGGCGTCGTATGCGACCGACTCGGCGACTACGAAGCGGCATACGACGCCTTCTCGCGCTTCGGACGCGTCTCCGCCGAATCCGGGAAGGCGCGATGCGTCGATCGCACGCGTCTGCCGCGACGCATCGCCGCTTATCGCGAGGCCTGCACGGCCAACCTGCTGCGCGCGGCCGCCGCCACCCGGCACGACGACGGGCTGCCGGCCCCCGCGTTCCTCGTGGGCTTTCCCCGCTCCGGCACGACGATGACCGAGCAGATCCTGGCGGCGCATCCCGACGTGACCACGTCCGACGAGCGCCCGATCCTGGCCGCCGTCGATCGCGCGCTCGTCGCGCGGTGCGGCGCAGACGCGGCCGCCCCCGCGCTGCTGGGGCGTCTCGCCGGCGAGGACGTGCGCGCCCTGCGCCGGATCTACTGGAACGAGGCGCGAAAGCAGACCGGCATCGAGCCCGGCGCCGGGCTCTTCCTCGACAAGCTCCCGCTGAACATCATCGACGTGGGGCTGGTCAACATGCTGTTCCCGGACGCGCGGGTGATCGTCGCGCTGCGCGATCCGCGCGACGTGTGCCTGAGCTGCATCATGCAGGAGTTCTGGATCAACGACGCGATGATTCACTTCGTCGCGCTCGACTCGACGGTGGCGTTCTACGTCGAGGTGATGGGATTCTGGCTCGAGGTGCGCGAACGGCTGACCGTCCCCTGGCTTGAGATCCGCTACGAGGACACCGTCGCGGACCCGGCGACCCACGCCCGCGCCCTCCTCGACTTCGCCGGGCTCGCCTGGGACGACCGCGTGCTCTGCGCGCACGAGCGGTCGCGCGAGCGTTACATCCTCACGCCCAGCGCCGACGCGGTCGCCGAGCCCGTTCACCGCCGGGCCGTCGGGCGATGGCACCACTACGTCGCGCACCTCGAACCGCTGCTGCCGCAGCTCGCACCGTTCATCGAGGCGTTCGGATACGCAACGTAGAAGTTGAAGAACTGCAACGCGCCGAAAGGTTGTGTGCCCCGGTCCTTGGCTCGGCAACGGCCGGGTGGGCGACGAGGCTCCGAAGCCGTCGTTCCATGGGTGGCCCACCCGGCCCTGTCAGAGCACAGGACCGGGGCACACCGGAACCGCGACGGCGCGACGTCGAATCCGGCCGACCGTTGAAAGGCTTGTGTGCCCCGGTCCCTGGCTCGGCAAGGGCCGGGTGGGCAACGAACGTCAGAAGCCGTGGTTGCATGGGTGACCCACCCGGCCCTGTCAGAGCACAGGACCGGGGCACACCGGAACCGCGGCGGTTCGGCTCCGGTTCTTCAACGGGCTGCTCAGCCGTTCTCGCCGTTCGCGTGGACGCGCAGGACCCCGGCCCCCTTGATCGCGTCGTGCTTCAGCGCGATGAGGGCTTCATTCGCGTCCGCGAGCGGGAACGTCTGCACCCGAGTGCTCACGCCCACCGCCGCCGCCTCCGCGAGGAACGCGCGGCCGTCGGCCCGCGTGTTGTTCGCCACGGAGCGCACGACGCGCTCGTGGTAGAGCAGCTCGTACTCCAGCGGCGGCACCGGCGACATGTGGATGCCGCCGAGCACCAGGGTGCCGCCCTTGTCGAGGGCCGCGAGCGCCGGTGGGACGATCTCGCCGGCCGGGGCGAAGATGATCGACGCGTCGAGCTTCACGGGCGGCGGGTCGACCGCGCCGCCCACCCACGTCGCGCCGAGTTCTTCGGCCAGCACCTGGTGCCGGGTGCGGTCGCGGGTGCAGACGTAGACCTCCGCCCCACGGGCGACCGCGATCTGGATGGCGATGTGACCCGCGGCGCCGAAGCCGTAGAGACCGAGCCGCGCGCCCGCCCAGTCGCCGATGCCGCACTGACGCAGGCACCGGTAGCCGATGATCCCCGCGCAGAGCAGCGGCGCCGCGCGGTCGTCCGCGAGCGCGGCGGGAATCTCGTAGACGAACGCGGCGGGCGCTGTGACGAATTCGGCGTAGCCGCCGTCGCACGTCCAGCCGGTGAACGCGGCGTCGTCGCAGAGGTTCTCGCGCCCGCTTGCGCAGAAGCGGCACGTGCCGCACGTCGAGTGCAGCCACGCGACGCCGACGCGGGCACCCACGGCGGGCGACTCGACGCCGTCTCCGTGCCGCTCGACGACGCCCACCACCTGGTGGCCGGGTATGACGGGCATCCGGCGTCGGGCCAGCTCACCCTCGACGACGTGCAGGTCGGTCCGGCAGATGCCGCACGCGCGGACGCGGATGAGCACCTCCCCCGGAGACGGCGTCGGGTCGGCGACCTCCTCGCAGGCGAGCGGTCGCTCTCGGATCGGCGCCGGCTTGTGAAGCACGCAGGCCTTCATCGTTGCCGCCCATCCTCGCTCAGCGGTCCTTTCGGCGATACACGAACTTGAGCCCGGACCACGTCTCGTCGACCGCGCACACCTTGATGTCCACGAGTCCAACCGCCAGGCCGGTCTCGCGCACGACGTCCTCGCTGAGGTCCGTCGCGACGCCGGACGTCTTCTTCGGCCACGAGATCCAGAGCATGCCGTCCTTCGCGAGCGCCGCCTTCAGCTTCGGAAGCCGGCGCTCGAGGTCCGCCGCCCGCTTCGTGAACAGGTGGATCAGGTCGAAGGTCCCGCGTGTCGCCGTCGCGATCGTCACGTCGTCCGGGAGCCGGCCAAGCAGCTTCATGTAGTCCGCGGGCGCGCCGACGAATTGCACGCGGAACCCCGGTTTGAAGCCGAGCTTCTTCGCGAGCGGCGTTCCTGAGTACCCGGCGGTCGGCATCGGGTCAGGCTACCACTCGGGCCCGCCGGTGTACCGCCCGTACACGTCCGCCATCGCCTGCACCATCTCGCCGAGCGTGCAGCAGTGCAGCGCGCCGTCGACGAGCGCGGGCATGACGTTCTCGTCGGCGCGGGCGGCGCGGCGGATCTCGTCGAGCGCGCGGCTGACTTCGTCGTCGTCGCGGCGATTGCGGAAATCCTCGAGACGAGCGCACTGCTCGTCCTCGACCTTGTGCGGGATCTGGAGGATCTCGACCTGGTGGCTCTCGTTGCCGTCCTGGTAGGCGTTCACGCCGACGATGAGCCGGTCGCCCGCCTCCATCTCCTGGCCGAACCGGTAGCTGGCCTCGGCGATCGCGCGGCGGAAGTAGCCCTGGTGGATGCCGCCGACGACGCCGCCCATGTCGTCGATGGCGGCGATTATCTCGTTCGCGTCGGCTTCCATGCGATCGGTGAGCGACTCGATGAACCACGAGCCGCCGAGCGGGTCAACGGTGCGGTGGACGCCGGTCTCGTGGGCGAGGATCTGCTGCGTGCGAAGGGCGACGCGGACGGCGGTCTCGGTCGGGAGGCCGAGCGTCTCGTCCATCGAGTCGGTGTGGAGCGACTGGCACCCGCCAAGCACGCCTGCCATCGCCTGGTACGCGACACGGACGATGTTGTTCAGCGGCTGCTGCTCCGTGAGCGAGCACCCCGCGGTCTGCACGTGTGTGCGCATCCACCACGAACGCTCGCTCTTCGCGCCGTAGCGATCCTTCATCGCCGTCGCCCAGATGCGGCGGGCGGCGCGGAGCTTGCAGATCTCCTCGAAGAACTCGTTGTGGGCGTTGAAGAAGAAGCTCAGCCGCGGCGCGAACGCGTCCACGTCCATGCCGCGCCGGAGGCACCACTCGACGTACTCCATCCCGTCGCGCAGCGTGAAGGCGAGCTCCTGCGTCGCGGTCGAGCCGGCCTCGCGGATGTGGTAGCCGGAGATCGACACGCTGTTCCAGCGCTGAACGTGCTGAGTCTGGAACTCGATGGTGTCGACGACGAGCTTCACCGACGGTTCCGGCGGATAGATGAACTCGTTCTGGCTGTGGAACTCCTTCAGGATGTCGTTCTGGAGCGTGCCGCCGAGCCTGTTCCAGTCGAAGCCGCGCTGCTTCGCCATCGCGAGGTACATCGCCCAGATGATCGCGGCTGGCCCGTTGATCGTCTGCGAGACGGTGACCTCATCGAGCGGGATGTCCGCGTAGAGGCGGTGCATGTCCTCGATCGTGTCGATCGCGACGCCGCATCGCCCGACCTCGCCGACGGAGAGCGGATCGTCGGAATCGCGGCCCATGAGCGTCGGCAGGTCGAACGCGGTGGAGAGGCCCGTGTTGGCCTTCGTGCCCTTCGCGTTGTCGAGCAGGTACTTGAACCGCGCGTTCGTGTCGTCGGCCGAGCCGAACCCGGCGAACTGCCGCATGGTCCAGAGACGCTGCCGGTACATGCCCGGGTGCACGCCCCGCGTGAACGGGAACGCTCCGGGCAGCCCGATGCGCTCATGCGGCCGCGAAGGATCGTTCGGATCGACGGTGCGGCCGTCGTCCGGCCCGTACTTCTCGTCGAGGACGTACCCCGAAATCGTGACCGTCTCGGGATCATGCGCCGGCGCGGCTGCCGCCGCGCTCGCTTTGGTGTTCTGGACAGTGCTCATGCTCACATGGTAGCAGGGCCCGGTCGCGCGACCGCCCCGAACGTCCCACGAGGCCCGCAGGCGCCACGTCGCGCGCCTAATCGTCGTAGATCGTCAGCCCCGTGTCATCGTCCGGCAGCTTCCCGCCCTCCGGAGTCCACCACGCCGGGCGGTCGGCGAGCTCGTCGGTGCGGAGGCTGCGGTCGGGGGCCGCGGTGATGTACTCGACGCCGTCGCGGAGCACGACCTCGATCATGCGGCTCGAGGCGCCGGGGACGCTCATCGCGTTGGTCAGCTTGCCGGTCTCCGTGCCGAGGTCGAAGATCTCGTACCGCATGAGATCCGGCGTCTGCACGGGATCGTCGCCGTCGCCGTCGACGAAGTCGATGGTGAGCTGCTTGCCGGGCGGGATGTCCATCTCGAAGAAGACGTCCGACGACCGCAAGTCGATGAGGCGGAGCGTCTTCGGCATCGTCTCGGTCGAGAAGTACGTGTACGAGCCGCCGGTATACGGTATGAACGCCCCGTGCGGCCGGTGACAGCCGGCGAGCGTCAGTCCGCCGGCGACCACGGCGGCGAGGGCGATACCGGAGAGGACGGCGCGGGGGGACCGGACGCGATGGGACATCGGACGACTCCTGGGGGCGCCTCCCCCGGGGGGGCGCGAGGCAGTGCGCGGCAGTGGCGCGGCGGGGGCCGGGCGGTCAGGCCGACCCGTCAGGCCGACCCGGACACCATATCGGTTACGCATCGGACGCGACGTGAGATCGTCCGCCGGGAGCCGCCGCTCCCTGTATTTTGACCCCCATGCAGAGTGCCTCCCGCATCGGCCACGGCTACGACCTCCACCGCCTCGAGCCCTGCGCTCCCGAGGGGGCGGGGCGCCCGTTCGTGCTGGGCGGCGTGCGGTTCGAGCACCCGCTCGGGCCCGTCGGTCACTCGGACGGCGACGCGCTCTACCACGCGGTCACGGACGCGATCCTCGGCGCGATCGGCGCACCGGACATCGGCCGCCTGTTCCCCGACACGGACCCGGCTCACGAGGGGGCCGACTCCGCGCGGTTCCTCCGGGCCGCGACCGGGCGCATGACCGCCGCCGGGTACGCCGTCGGCAACCTCGACGTCACGGTGATCTGCGAGCGGCCGAAGCTCGGCGCGCGTCGGGACGAGATCATCGCCAACCTCGCGGAGCTGCTCGGGTGCGATGCGTCGCGCGTCAACGTGAAGGGCAAGACGCACGAAGGCGTCGATGCGGTGGGGGAGGGGCGAGCGGTCGAGGTGCACGCGGTGGTGCTGCTATCCTCGGCGTCATGACGACTCCCCCGATCTGGATGGCCGCCGCCTCGATGAGCGCGCGGGCCCACGAGCACCAGCTTCGCAAAGACGGCCGTACGCCCTACGCGGCCCACCCCTCCCGTGTCGCGATGATCATCGCCGTCGTCTTCGGCGTGGACGATCCGGCGGTTCTCGCGGCGGCCTACCTGCATGACCTGATCGAGGACACGGGCTGCGACTACGACGAGATCGCCGGGTCGTTCGGCGCCGAAGTGGCCGATCTGTGCGCCGCGATGAGCAAGGACATGCGTCTCGTCGAGCCGGAGCGCGAGCGCGCGTACGACGCGCAGCTTGCGGTCGCGCCGTGGACCGCGCGGCTGATCAAGCTCGCCGACGTGTACGACAACCTGAGCGACGCGGACGA
>CAZXBB010000050.1:0-8406 GCA_964638815.1 uncultured Isosphaeraceae bacterium | reverse complement strand
GGGAAGTACCTCATCCGCGTCGGCGGCCGCAACGCGGTCGGGATCGGGACTCTGGTTGTCGCGTGCGAAGCGGTGGCCTGTCCGGATATCGACGGGAGCGGCGCGGTGGACTTCGGCGATATCCTCGTGATCCTCGCGGCGGGGGGTGACGTCGGCGGTCCGGCGGACGTTGACGGCAGCGGCACGGTGGACTTCGGGGACGTGCTCGTGATCCTCGGGGCGTGGGGACCGTGCCCGTGACGCGCCCGTGACGCGCCCGTGACGCGCCTGTGACGTGCCCGTGACGCGCCTGTGACGCGGTCTCCGACACGGGCAACGCCTCCTGCGAGGCCGCCCGCATCGCACGCGTCACGCATTCCGCACGAGCACGATCTCGACCGCCTTCGGCCCGTGTACGCCCGTGATCAGGATGCCCTCGATGTCGGCCGTCTTGCTCGGACCGGTGACGATGACCGTCGCGGCGGGCGGCGCGTCACGCCACGGCGGCCAGAAGTCGAGGAGGTCCGGCACGATGACGCCCGCGGGAACGATCGCGACGTGCACGGGCGGCACGAGGAACGCCCCGCGCGTGCGGGAAGGACCGGACGACACGACGATCGAGCCCGTCTCGGCGATCGCGGCCGTGACGTCGGTGATCCCGGCGTCGGCGTCGTAGTGTCGCTCGAGCCCGGCCGCGTCGCGCCAGTCCACCACCGCCACGCCCGCGGCGGCCGCGGCCGCCCGGGCCGTCTCCGCCGTCCGTTCGTCGGCGACGCTGACGGTCGCGCGCCGGCAGGCGTGAGACGCGAGGATGTCGCGCAACGCCTCCGCGAGCGTTCCGGGCGTCGCGACGCGCACGTTCATCCCCGCGGCCGTCGCCGCGGCGGTGAAAACCGGCACGACGTCCGCGTCGGACGCGACGCGGCGCACGAGGTCTTCGTCGATTGCCGGCGGGGCGGGCGCGTCGTGGCGGCCGTCGCGAGCGTCGCGTCCGAGCGCGGCCCGGACGCCCGCCATGAAGGTCGCGCGATCGACGCCGGCTTCGCTCATCGTGCGCTCCTGTCGCGCTCGTGCTCATCCCACCACGCGCGGAAGCTGCGCGCCGGCGGCGTCGGGAAGTCGCGTCGCGCGGTCCAGCCCGCGAGCGGGCCGATCCCGCGGCGGATCCATCGCCGGTCGCCCGCCTTCGCGTTGCCGTCACGTCGCGCGACCGCGCGGAGCGCGAGCCGCTGCAACGCGGTTGCGAGGCGATAGCGCCACGCGCCGGCGAGGCACCACGTCCAGACGCGGAACGCAAGACGCGTCCGGCCGCCCGTCACGCGTCGCGTCACCATCTCGCGCCGCAGACGCACGAGGTGACGCGGGATGTCAATGGCGACCGGGCACGCCGCCGCGCACGCGCCGCACAGGCTGCTGGCGCGCGGCAGGTCCGGGTAATTCGCGAGGCCCTTCATCAGCGGCGTGATGACGGCCCCGATCGGACCCGAGTACACCGCGCCGTACGCGTGGCCGCCCCCGACCTGGCGGTAGACCGGGCACGCGTTGAGACAGGCGCCGCACCGGATGCACCGGAGCAGCTCGCGTGTCTCGGCCCGGAGGATCCCGGTGCGTCCGTTGTCCACGAGGATGAGGTGCACCGCCTCGGGACCGTCGTGCTCCCCGCGCCGGCGGGGCCCCGTGACGAGGCTCGTGTAGACCGTCATGGTCTGCGCGGTCGCGCTGCGGGCGAGCAGCTTGAGGAAGACCGCCAGGTCCTCGGCCCGCGGGATCACCTTCTCGATGCCGGCGAAGACGACGTGCGTCGGCGGTCCGTGCATCGTGAAGTCGGCGTTGCCCTCGTTGGTGCAGACGACGACCGACCCCGTCTCGGCGACGAGGAAGTTCGCGCCCGTGATGCCCAGGTCGGCGGCCCGGTACCGTTCGCGCATGTGTGCGCGCGCGATCATCGTGAGACGCTCCGGGTCCTCGGTGTAGGGCGCGCCGAGCTCGCGCTCGAACGCGCGGGCGACCGAGCGCCGATCCTTGTGGATCATCGGAGCGACGATGTGCGACGGCGCGTCGCCGTCGAGCTGGACGATGAACTCGCCGAGGTCGGTCTCGACCGTCTCGATGCCGGCGGCCTCGAGCGCCGGGACGAGACGCGTCTCCTCCGTCACCATCGACTTGCTCTTCACGCACCGCCGGCAGCCGCGCGAGCGGGCGATCCCGACGCAGATCGCGTTCGCCTGGGTTGCGTCGCGGGCGAAGTGCACGGTCACGCCGGCGGCCGTCGCGCGATCGATGAACGCCTCGAGATACTCGTCGAGGTGGTCGAGGGTGTGCTGCTTGATACGGCCGGCGAGACGGCGCACGGCATCGTAGTTCGCGCCGAACGCTTCCTCGCAGACGCCGAGGCGTCCGCGGTCCTTCACGCGTGTCGCCGCGTCAACGAACTGGAGGAGCTGGAGGTCGCCGGCGGCGCGATCCGCCTCGGGCTTCATCGCGAACGGGAGCGCCGGGTCGAGCGGGTGCGTCCGCGTCATCGCTCGTCCCGCGGCAGGAGCCCGAGGCCCTCGGCGAGAATTTCCGCGAGGCTGCGGAACGCGACTTCGTGCCCGGCGCGGCGGCAGGCGCCCGCCATGTTCATCGTGCAGCCCGCCTCGTTGCTGATGACGGTTCCCGCCCCGGTCGCGCGGATGCGCGCGACCTTGTCGGCGACCATGCCGCCGGAGATCTGCGGATACGAGGTGGCGAACGTGCCGCCGAAGCCGCAGCACTGGTCCGCCCGGTCGAGCGGCGTGAGCGAGAGCCCCTCGACTGCCCCCGCGACGCGGAGGGCCTCGTCGGTCATTCCGAGATCGCGCAGGTGGCACGAGTAGTGGTACGTGGCGGCGCCTTCCCACCGCGGGGCCAGCTTTCCGACATCGAGCTTCTCGACGTTGACGAGGAACTCGACGAACTCGCGTGTGCGCGACGCGAGATCGTCGGCGGCCCGCCGCTCGGGCGTGCCGGCCTCGAAGAGACGGGGCGCGTGCTCGCGCAGCATCGCCGCGCAGGAGGCGGACGGCGTGACCACGTGCTCGTATCCATCGAACACGCGCACCATCCGCCGCGCGAGCGTCCGCGCCTCGTCGTGATGGCCGTTGTTGTACATCGGCTGCCCGCAGCACGTCTGGGCGCGCGGGAACGCGACGTCATGCCCGAGATGCTCGAGGACCTTCACGACCGCGACACCGGCGCGCGGGTAGAAGCTCTCGGTGAGGCAGGTGATGAACAGCGCGACGGTCACGACAATGGAGATGATAGAACCCCGGTCGGGTCTCTGTGCCGCTTCCGTCGCCCCGATCAGGGAGATGAGGCGTGCGGGGCGTCTGCCGGACCCGGCGAGGCGGCGTTGCGGGCGATCGGCGCGCTGACTCCGGCGCCGGACGGCGATCCGCCGGTCAGCGTCGCGGCGGCGACAGTGGAGACGTCACTGTGAGCCGTGGTATGCTGCCGACGCCCGGAACGGGCGGGCAGGAGTCTCAAATGAAGGAGAACGTGATGAAGAAGTTCGCAACCCTGAGTGCAGGCATCGCCATCATGCTGGTCGTCAGCGGTGTGCTTGCGCAATCTGCTGAACCCATGACGGAACAAGACGAGCCCGCCAGGGACCATCAGTGGCTCAAGCAGCTCGTGGGTGAATGGGACGTCCAGTTCAAGATGTACATCCAGCCGGATCAGCCGCCATCGGAAGCCGCCGGCACCGATTCCGTTCGCGCGATCGGCGACCACTGGGTCATCGCTGAAACCAAGTCCACGATGATGGGCGCCCCTTTCAGCGGCATGCTCTCACTCGGTTACGACCCGCAGAAGAAGAATTTCAACGCCACGTGGATCGATTCCATGGGCGGCTACCTGTGGGTCTACAAGGGCACGCTCAACGACGTCGGCGACACGCTGACCCTCGAAACCGAAGGCCCGAGCATGCAGAACCTCAACGAAACCGCGCGCTACAACGAGGTTATCACGATCACGGGCAAGGACACCCGTACATTCTCATCATCGATCGAAGTTGAAGACGGCCAGTGGATGACCATTCTCGAAGCGGAGTACCGTCGGAAGGCCAGCAATTCTCAAGCACAGCGGTATCGATCCGCGCCCGACACGAAAGGGGCGATTGATGTCCATTATCTTGAGATCGTGACCGCCGAAACGGATGCGACATGCGACGGCCTGGCACAATCGCACAGCGTGGCATTCAGCGAACCGATCGCCGAACTCGGCAACGCCCGCACCGCCGGGTTGAAGGACGGCGGCCGGATCGGCGTGCGTGCGCCGATGGGCGAAGAACAGCCCGTCGTGCGGCCTTATGTCCTGGTGGATGACATTCATGCCGCGGTACGAACTGCCGAGGCGGCCGGCGCAGAGGTATTGATGCCACCGACGGAGATAGCCGGTCAAGGCACATTTGCCATCTATTACCTTGGCAAGATCGAGCATGGTCTCTGGCAAAACCCTTGAGAGCGGGCCGCTTGAGTCACGACGGCGTGGCGCGATGCGGAACCGATGTTGCACTGCGACCGCAACCCCATCGGACCACGTGACATCATTGAATGCGGTCGTATGGCGAAACGTAAGACAACCAGTTCGAAACCGCAGAAGATGAAGGTCTATGCTTCATTCGCCGAGTGGAAGCGCGACCAGTCAGCCAAGAATCAGAAACTCATCAACGCGCTCTCACGAATCGTCAAGGAGACCGCTCCCGAATTCACCACGACAGTGAAATGGGGCCAGGGCTGCTGGACGCTGGATGGCTCGCCGAGAGTCTACATTCATGCCGAACCAGACCACGTTCACTTTGGCTTCTACGCCGGGTCGAAGCTCAAGGACCCTGACGGATTGCTGGTCGGCAGTGGGAAGCATGTTCGACACGTGAAAGTATTTGCCGTGAAGGACATTCCCCGGGAGGCGGTCGTTGATCTCATTGAACAGGTGCGATGACAGCCGGCAGTGGGGCGCGCGGTACGAGACTGAATTGAAGAACTGGAATCGAACCACGCCATCCGCGCACGCCGGGCGCACAGGCAGCTCGCAGGCGCAAATCGGAACGGGGAATCGGGAACCTCGGAACGGTCAATTGAACAACGGGAAACGGGAAACGGGAAACGGGAACGCCAGACACTTTGCGGCTCAAGTGAACGGCATTCGCGGCTACTCGCACGGCCCCCACGACGCCAGCAGGATCACGATGTCGCTGAATGCCACGAAGCCGTCGCCGTCGAGGTCGCCCGGGCACGGGTCGCCGTCGCAGACGCCCCAGCCCTGGAGGACCACGAGGAGATCGGTGATCGCGACCATGCCGTCGCCGTCAACGTCTCCCGCGCAGGGGACGCTGTCCGGATCGGCGGGGTCGCTGCCCGCGTCGATCTCGTCCCGGTCGTAGAAGCCGTCGCCGTCGCGGTCGATGCCGATGCGCTCCTGCGATCCGAACGGCACGAGGGTGAACGTGATCTCGGCCCCGGGGCCGAGGTCCCCGACCAGCGTCTCGAGCGTCTCGACCTCGGCCGCGCGGTCCGACCGGAAGGCGGACCCGTCGTGCATGTAGCCGCGGGCGATGCCGTCGCGACGACCCTTCGCGACGAGTCCCGCCGTCCCGGTTTGCGCGATCGCGATCATCTCGTCGAGCCGCGCGTCGCCGGCGTCTTCGGGCGCCGACAGCGTCACCTGCACGCCGACGCCGGCGAACGTGTCTTCCGACAGGCTCAGAAGGAACGCCTCGATGTCCAGCTCCGTCTGGAGCGGAATGTCGAAGAAGAACGCGAGGAAGCCGGACAGCGAGTCGAAGCTCCCGTCGTGGATGAAGCCGAAGCCCTTGTTCATCGGCGTCGGGCCCGACATGTCTGCGCCGACCTTCTCGTAGAGGTTCTCGAGCTGCGGGACCTTGAAGCTCTGCGTCAGGCCGCCGCTGCGGACGGGGTCGAGGATGCGGCCGTTCGTGCCAGAGGGCAGCGCGTGGCAGTTGAAGCAGTTGAGCCCGCCGCCCTGCATCCCGCCGGTCGTGCTGAAGAGGAACTCACCGTTCTGCGGATCGCCGCCGTTTGCGAGCAGCGGCTCGAGCGTGCCGTCGATCCTGCGGTACGGATTCGGCGGATGACGCAGTGTTGCGACGAACGCCTCGAACTGCTCCATCTCCTCGGTCGTCAGCTGCTCGTCGTCGCCGAGCAGGCCCTCGAACGCCGGGTTGAAGGCGGCGAGCGTGTCCCGGTCGCCGCGCCAGTGGAAGGGCTCGTCGCCGATGATCCCGATGAACGTCTGTGTCGTCATGGGGCCTTTCATCGGGTGCCAGTCACCGCAGTCCGTGCCGATGCAGTCCTGGTCGAACGGCTGCATCTCGCCCGCCGGGTTGCCGAGGTCCCACGTGAGCTGGTCCATCCGGGCGTCGATGTGACAGCTCGCGCACGAGACCTGCCCGAGCCCGGACGTCTCGTGCGTGTCGTAGAGGTGCGGTCGTCCGAGGCGGATCACTTCAGGCGTCGGGTCGTGGAAGGTCACGCGCGCGGTCTCCGCGAGACCGACCGTGTCCACGACCGAGACCGATCCGTCGAACTTGTTGACGACGTAGACGCGTCCGCGCGCGTCGTCCACCGCGATCCCCGTCGGCCCCTCGCCGACGTCGATCAGCGCGACGCGCGCCGCCTGCGAGGTCAGCACGAGCAGGTTGTTGGAGCCCATGCCGGCCACGTAGAGGCGGCTGGCCGCGTCGTTCCACTTGACGGCGCGCGGGTCACCGATCGCAAGCTCGCGCGTGGCCTGGTCCACCGACGGCGTGTCATACGTGAGATGCGGGTTCAGGTCGAGCACGACGTTGGCCTGCGTCGAGGAGGCCGTGAAGCCGGCCAGGTGGACGCGGACGAACGTGCCGTTCACGTTGGGCTCGAATCGCAGGACGTTGGTCGCGTCGGTGCCGACGACGGCGATCGTACCGCCCGCGCCGGCGTCGAGATGCATATTGAGGTTCATGACGCCAATGACGTACCGGACGTCGAGCGTGACAGCGTCGATGACGGCGACGTCGTGGTCGTGCAGGTCCCAGCCGACGGCCGCCGACCAGTCGTGGCTGTTGTCGTCGAGCCAGACGCCGGGCGAATCCCGCTTGACGATGAGGCCGACCGCGGGCGGCGTGGGGAGATCGGGGTTTATCGGCGGCTCAAACCCGGCGCCGCGGTTCGGGGGCGGGTTGGGATCGTCTGGATAGGGGTTCAGCTCCGGCACCGAGACGGCGAACTCCTCGTTCAGGATCGTCGTCCGGTTGCCGGATTCGAAGATCGCGACGTAGACGTTGACGCCGTCCGTGGTGAGCGCTCGCGGGTCCTCGCCCGCGATCGGGAGCACGACCGGCGCCGCGAGCGGATCGGCGGGGTCGTAGACGCGGACCTCGTTGAGCTGCGAGACGGAGACGAACGCGCGCTGCGGGTTGCCCGCGAAGATGACGTCGGCCGGCTCGTCGCCGGTGTCGATCGTGGCGATCGTGTTGAGCAGGTCGAGATCGACGATGCTGACGGAGTCGGAGACGTGGTTGACCACCCAGGCCTCGCCGTTGGTGCGGGCGCGGACCGAGACGGGATCGAGGCCGACGGGGATCGAGCCCGCCGCGGACAGGCCGTCGGGGGTGACATCGAAGAGCTCGAGGCGGTTGTCGGCCGTGTTGACCACCAGCAGGCGCGCGCCGTCCGGCGTCATGTCGATCGGGTTGACGTGGGGGCTCTCCCAGTTCACGAACGACTGCGCGGACGCGACGGACAGGGGGAGCAGCACGGCGCCGAGGCACGTGAAGGCACGGGGACTCATCGTCTTTCTCCTTCGGACGGTCGCCGGCCCGCCGGTCCCGGGCGCGGGGGACGAATCTCCCATACCTTACCTCCGGAAGGGCCCTCCTCATAGGGGGATAAGGGTTATCGGAGCCGCATCATGCCCGGGAAGGTCAACATCGCGGAGAAGCTCGCGTCATTCGACGAGACCTGGTCCCCGAAGGTCGTCGCCGAGCTCAACGGCCAGTACGTCAAGGTGGTCAAGGTCCACGGCGAGTACGTCTGGCACCATCACGACGACGAGGACGAGATGTTCCTCGTCGTGACGGGCCGACTGCGCATCCTGATGCGCGATCGCGAGGTCGTGCTCGACGCGGGCGAGTTCTTCGTGGTGCCCCGCGGCGTCGAGCACAAGCCCGTTGCGGACGAGCCGGCGGAAGTGATGCTGTTCGAGCCGGCGGCGACGCGCAACACCGGGAATGTGGATCACGAGTGCACGATCGAGGCCGAAGACCTGGAACGGATCTGATCCGGCCGGGTCGGCCGCTGGGTCGGTCAGTGGGGTCGGTCGCTGGGTCGGTCGCTGGGTCGGTCGCTGGGTCGGTCGCTGGGTCGGCCGGGGGGCCGGCCGGGGTGCGGCGGGGGGTCGGCGGGGGGG
>CAZXBB010000049.1:0-3448 GCA_964638815.1 uncultured Isosphaeraceae bacterium | reverse complement strand
ACGCGACGAACCAGCCGCAGATCGAGCCGCCGCCGCTCGTCAGGATCGAGACGCGCACCTTCACGGCCGCGGAGCTCGTCGGCGAACCGGACGAAGCCGGCGAGAGCGCCGGGCGTTGACGCCGGCTACACCCACACCTGGCAGATCAGGTTCGGCTCCTTGAGCTTCCCCGTCAGCGTCCCCACCGTGGACGTCACGAACTTCACCTCGTACTGGGGGTGGGCGTCGAGCCACTCGTTGATGACCTGATCCATGTAGGTGAGCGCGTCGTCGGTCAGCTTGGCGTGGAAGGTCTTGACGTGGATCGCCCCGGTGCCGGTGGTGTTGGGCGTGCGATCCCACTCCTCCTCATGTTTCTTTCTCTTCCCGAAGGCCGTGATCTGGGCCGCGCCGGGGGCCCCGCTCGCCTCCACGACGGGAACCGCCGCCGGCTCGAGGGAAACCGCCGGGGGATGGCCGATGCGGTGCTGGGGATGGATGATCTTCGAGCGTCGCGCGGGAGGCGGCGGGACGGGGAATCCCGCCTGTCCGGGGCTGAACGGGGGCCCGGGCGAGCCGGGATTCCCCGGCGGGCCGCTTCCGGGGCTCCCGGGGCTTCCGCTTCCGGGGCCTCCGGGGTTTCCGGGGGTTCCGGGGGTTCCGGGGCCGGGGCTTCCGGGGCCGGGGGTGCTCTGATCGCTCATGACGGCTCCTTCCGAATCCCGTGCGAGCGGGGCTCGCGTTCGCGAGATGATAGCGCCGTGACGCGCCATCGAGGGGCGGCCGCCCCGTCGAGACGGAGCCGCTGACGCGTCCCGTCGCCCTCCCAGATGATCGTCATTTGCCATTCGGACGCTCCGCGATTCCACTCGACGACGCGTCCGCGACGCAGGCATCGCACCCGACCGCGGTCCGCGGTCCCGGCGGATGCGCCGGGAGCGGCGGTGAGCGGCCCCTCGTAGTCGAGGTACACGGTCCGGTGGTCGGCGATCCGCTCCGCCTCGAGCACGCCGCCGTGCGCCGGTGACAGTTCATCCACGCGGCCTCCGAGGCGGAACGTGACGAGACGCGTCCGCCCCGTCGCATCGGGTGCGATCATCCAGTCCACATGTGCCGAACCGTCGGGCAATTCGTGGAGAAGCTGCACGGTGGGCAGCGAAACGGGGGTCGCATCCGTCATGATCCGAAGCATAGGCGTCGCGTGATTGGCCGCGACGACCGGCGGCTCGTATCATGTCGGCCTGTCGTCAAGGGAGCCGGAGAACACCATGAGAGTCACGTTCAGGACGTCCATCGCCGCGACCGCGATTCTGGTGACGATTCTCGGCGGGTGCGCGACGGCGCGAACGCCGGTCGAGACGCTGCGCGAGCAAGGCGATTTCGAGTTCAAGCGCGGGCGGTTCGCGGACGCTGCGCTCCAGTACCAGCAGATCGTCGATCGGTACCCCGGCGACTGGAAAGGGCAGTACAAGCTCGGCCTCGCACGGCTGGAGACGGACGAGCCGTCGGCGGCGCGTCAGGCGCTCGAGATCGCGCACACGCGACGGCCGCACAACGAGATGGTGGCGGATGCGCTCGCGATCGCGATGTTCCGCATGGGCGAGAAGGGCCAGCTCTTCGCGTTCCTGCGCCAGCGCGCCGAGGTTGACGCGACGATGCGATCCTACCTGCGTCTCGCGCACTACAGCCGCCAGATGGGCGATCCCGACTCGGCGCAGGATGCGCTGAACCTCGCCATCGACCTCGAGGGGGTCCGGAGCGTCGAGCCGTACCTCGCGGCGGCCGATCTCGCCGAGGAGGTCGGCGATCGCGAGGAGGCGATCCGGCGTCTGCGTCAGGCCTGCTGGATCGATCCGCGTGACGAGCGCGTGGCCGAACGGCTGCGCGCGCTCGGGGAGGTGCCGGGACTCTCGATCGCGTTGCCCCCGGGGCGATAGCGATCGTCAACCGACCATGACGACCGAGCCCCCGCACCTGCTTGCGCGTCTGGCGGCACTGAGCGATCTTGCGCGGCTGCGAATCCTGCGTCTCCTCGCCTCGGAGGAGTTGAGCGTCGGCGAGCTCGCCCGCGCGCTTCAGCTTCCGCAGTCGACGGTGAGCCGGCACCTCAAGCTGCTGCATGAGGGCGGCTGGGTGATGAAGCGCAGCGAGGGCACGGCGAGCCTCTACGCCCTGGTCGAAGCCGGGCTCGACGCGGACGCGCGCTCCCTCTGGGCCGTGGCGCGCGGGCAGATCGGCACGAGCCCGACGCTGACCGAGGACGACACGCGTCTGCGGGAGGTGCTCGCGGAGCGACGCAGCGACAGCCGCACATTCTTCGGACGGATCGGCGGCGACTGGGACAACCTGCGGCAGGAGCTCTTCGGCGGCCAGTCCACGGTCGAGGCGCTGCTGGAGCTCATCCCGCCCGAGTGGACGATCGTTGACCTGGGGTGCGGCACGGGCAACGCGGCGGAGCATCTCGCACCGATCGTCCGCCGCGTGATCGCCGTCGACCGCGAGCCGGCCATGATCGAAGCCGCGCAGAAGCGGTTGCGCGGGTGCGCGAACGTCGAGTTCGTCCGCGCCGAGGGTGACGCGCTGCCGATCGACGACGCGAGCGTGGACGCGGTCATGGTGTTCCTGGTCTTCCACCACCTCGAGGATCCCCTCGTCACCGTGCGCGAGATCGCACGCATCCTGCGCAAGGGCGGCGTCTTCCTCATGGTTGACATGGTCGCGCACGACCGCGAGAGCTACCGCCACACGATGGGGCACCGGCACCTCGGGTTCGACGAACCGACGGTGGCGTCGTGGGCGAAAGCCGCCGGGCTGAGCAGACCGCGCTACCGCCGCCTGCGCCCGGCCACGGCCGCCAGGGGGCCAGGGCTCTTCGCGGCCACGATGCGGCGAGAATGATCCGCCCGCCGAGGAGTTCGGGGAATCCGGCCGCCGATCGTGACTCACGATGAAGAACCTCAAGTGCGCCAGATGCGAGTACGACCTGCGCGGGCAGAGCATCGACGACAAGTGCCCCGAGTGCGGGATGGAGGTCCGCGCCTCGCGGGCGATCGATCGCGCGGGGTGGACGCTCGCCACCGGCATTCGGCGGGGGGTCGTGTGGCTCGCGGTGGCCATGGTGATCTGCACGCCGGTCACCTTCGGCTGGTTCTGCCTGGTCGGAACGCTGGGCAGCGTCGGCGGCCGCGGGCGCCTCGCCCTCTTCCTCGCCGCTCCCCTCACGATCCCGCTGGTCTGGCTCTTCTGGTACTGCTACCGCGACCGCATCGGATTCGACGGGCCGGTGGTCGTCTTCACCGCGATCGGCGGCGTCGCCGCCGCGACGGCGCTCGGGGGGCGGCTTGCGGTCCACTTCTCATTCGCCCCCGGTGGACTGACGACGCTCGTCGGGTTCGTCGTCGTCGGACTCTCCGCGCTCTGGATCGCGTACTCGGAGCTTTTGGGATGAGGACGACGCCGCCGGCACGAC
>CAZXBB010000048.1:0-3082 GCA_964638815.1 uncultured Isosphaeraceae bacterium | reverse complement strand
GCGCCGCTGGCTCCGGCGTGTCCCGCCGACCTCGACGGCAGCGGCCGCGTGGACTTCGGCGACATCCTCGCCGTCCTCGCGGCATGGGGCGGGATCGGCGGGCCCGAGGATCTCGACGGCAGCGGCGTCGTCGACTTCGGCGACCTGCTGGCGGTGCTCGGCGCGTGGGGGCCGTGCGCGTAACACTGCCTGGGGCGCCGCAATGCCGGGTGGCGTCGAGAGCCCCGACCACCGTCGGGCTGTGTGCCCCGATCCTTGGCTCGGCAAGGGCCGGGTGGCGTACGAACTTCCGAAGCCGTCGTTCCATGGGTAGCCCACCCGGCCCTGTCAGAGCACAGGACCGGGGCACACCGGAACTACGGAACTCCCGAGATCTCCAGCGTGAACCCGTCGAGTGTTCCGTTGTCAGCGGCCGCGGCGTCGCCCACGTAGAGCGTCCAGGTTCCGGCGGAGCTCTCGCCGTTGAGCAGCGTCAGCCCCATCGTGTTGGCGAAGCCTGACGAGAACAGCGCGAACGAGTCGATCGGATCCTCGCCGCCGCTGCCCATGTTCTCCGAGGAATCGAGCGCGGCGTCGTCGAGCACGTAGCTGTTCCCGAAGACGAGGTCCGAAGACTCGCCGCAGCAGCCCGTGCCGTCATCCGCCGTCTCGATGAGCCCGGCTCGGCTGACGAGGTCGATAAGCGTGCCCGCCGGCGACTCGAGCTTCACGACCAGGTCGCCGGCCCATGTATGCGACACGTCGAGCGTCACGTTCACGTCCGTGATCGCCAGATCGTCCGGGACATTGAGCGTGATCGACGCCATCGATCCGAGCGAGCCGTCGTACAGGTCGTCGAACGGCGTGAGGTCGAGGCCCTGCCCGTCCACGGTGTAGACCCTCGCCGGACAAGGGCCCCAGTTGGCGAGGACGAACAGCACGTCGCCGAAACCAACCTCGCCGTCGCCGTCGACGTCCTCCGTGCCGCCTTGATTGCCCCAGGTCGCGAGGATGTCGAGCACCTCGCGGAAGCCGACCATGCCGTCCCCGTCGAAGTCGCCACGGCAGGTGCCGGCGTCGAGCACTCCGTAGACACCCGATGACCCGGAGATCGCCTCGAAGTACGCGTACCATGCGACCGCGGTGCGTCCGGAGCCGTTCGTGGCCGCGGCGGGGTACTGCGCGAAATCACCGATCGTGTCGAGCCGCTCGATGGCGCCGTCCGCGGGGGCGTTCAGCGTTCGGCAGAACACGCCGTTGAGGCCCAGGTTCTGGCCGTTGTTGTACCAGACGACCTTCCACTGCCCCGATCCGAGCGACAGCACGCGCACGTCGTCGTTGAAACCGTCGCTGCTCTCGGTGATCGGGAATGCCGCGCCGTCAGGCTCGCCGGCCGCCGACAGGTACTGTGCGAACACCTCGGAGCCGTTTCCGGAGAACGGGATCCAGGCGACGAGCACGCGACCGTCGTCGTCGAGGTCGAGCTCGATACCGCTGCGCTGGACGCCGCTGTCGTCGATCTCGACCGGACCGGTGACGAGCGATCCGGTGTCAAAGCTGTACGTCTGGTACTGCACACCGCCGGCGCCCGGAAGGTATGCGGCGGCAATCGTGTCGCCGTGAATCCCGATCGCGATCGCATCGCCGAATTCCAGGCTCGCGTCGTGGACGGTGATCGTCGACCCCCGCTTCGTCACCGTTCCCGCTTCGACGTCGAGGTCGAACCGGGCGAACTCGAAACGGCCGGGGAAAGAACTGCCCCAGCCCACGACGATCCGCGTGTCGTCCATCGCGACCTCGATGCGCCGCAGTGCACCGTCAGGGTACGGCTCGATCTTCTCGACGTCGATCTTCGATCCATCCGCCGCGAGCACCTGGAGAACCGTGCTCTCGTCGCCCTTGGCCGGCGCGTTCCTCCAGGCGACAGCCATGTGGCCCGCCGCGTTCATCGCGACGTCGGCGGCGTAGTTGTCGTTGAACTCCCGCGCAGTGTTGGCCTGGATCGGTCCGGCCACCTCGACACCATTCGCATCGAAGTAGCGCACGTAGATGTTCAGATGGATCCCGTCGCCGTCGTCCTGGGGGTACGCGATCGCGAAACTTCCGTCGCCCGCCATCGCCATGTGCGGCTGGATGTAGTCGTTCGGCAGGAAGAAGAGCTTCTCGTTGATCTCGGCGCAGACGGTTCCGCTGCCCCAATAGAGCCCGCCCATGCCCGTGCAGTCATTCCGGGTCTGGTCGTCGACGCATGCGTCGCCGGGCAGACCGCACGCGCCGCTGCAACCGGCGTCACCGCACGTCGTGTCGAGCCCGCGGTACTCGCCGCCGAGACCATCGACGCACGCGTCATACGTCAGGGCTTCGACGCACGACCCGTCGGCGGCGCAGCATGCCCCGGGGCACCCGTCGGTCGCGCAGTCGGTGTCCTCACCGCGAAAGGTCCCGCCTTCGGCGATGCACTCCGCCTCCAGATACTCGTCGTAGCAGAATCTGTCGACACAGCACGCACCCTCGGCGAGAACGAGGCGGGGCGCCAGGACGACAGTGGCGGCGACGAGCATCGCGGCGGCCGGCATTTTGCACAATTTCATTCGACGGACCTTCCTTCTCCCCGGGTGGGGGGGGTGCGCGTTCGACCCTGATCAACGGAGGCACCGGGGCCTCCGACAACGCCCGGGAGGACGGGCACTCGCGAATGCGGACGACAGCCCCGCCGCAGCGGGGCTTCCGTCAAAGCGGATGACCGGACTCGAACCGGCAACATTCAGCTTGGAAGGCTGACGCTCTACCAATTGAGCTACATCCGCGAGGTGAGCCGGGGATTGTATCGTCGGGTCGCGCTGGGCCGCAAGGAACCGCGTTCGGCGTGTCGGCAAGCGGATTCCGGTCGATCTCGCGACGGCTTCGACGTTGGCCGTAGCCGCGCTTTGCCGCGCTCGGTTGCGCTCGCTCGCGCCCCAATTGTCGTTGCTACTGTCGGGGCTACTGGCGGGGGTCGCGTCGCACGTTCCCGTCGCCGCAGCCGCCACGTCAGCCGTTCCGATGGCCGGCAGCTCCGCGACCGCCTTCGACGTGTCGGTGAGTCCCAGGACCGTGTTGCCTC
>CAZXBB010000047.1:0-5325 GCA_964638815.1 uncultured Isosphaeraceae bacterium | reverse complement strand
CCTGCGGCACGAGCCGATCGCGGCGCGGCGTCCGGGGCGACTCTATCGGCTCATCCGATTCGCGCAGCGCAACCGGCTGGCCGTGACGGTCACCGCAGTGGTGTTCGTGCTCCTGGTCATCGCGCTCGTCGCAGTGACGTTGTCGCGGCGCCAGGCTCTCCTTGCGCGCAGCGACGCCGAGCGCCAGACCGAGGTGTCGCGGCAGACCGCCGACGTGCTCATGCAGGTCGTGGGGGAGCTCGGCGCGATCGCCGGCGCCGGGCCGCAGCGGAAGGCGGCGATGACGTCGGTGTTCGAGTGGTTCGCCAGGCTCCACGAGCAGCAACCGTTCGATCCGCATGTCCGAGCCAATCTCGCTGCGTCGATGGAGGGTCTCGGCGACCTCGCTCTTGCCGTCGGGGAATTCGACGAGGCGGAACGATGGTTCGCTGGTGCCATGGAACACCGTGAGACCTTGGCGGCGGCTCGGCCCGACGACGCAGCGCTTCTTGAAGCGCTCTCCATCAACCACGTCAAGATCGGCGACCTCGCGAAGCATCGCCGCGCGTTGCGCGCCGCGCTCCAACGATACCTGAAGGCGCTCGCGATCGACGAGCGCCTCGTGACGAGGAACCCCGACGACATCCACCTGCAGGACAACCTTGCTTGGAGCCATGAGCGGGTGGGAGCCCTGTACCGTGCGCTCGGCGACCTCGTTGCGGCGGACCGTCATCTGGCGCGGCGGCACGAGCTCGCAGAGCGGTTGCTGGCACTGGAGCCGGGCAACCCGACGCGTCGGACGGGTCTGGCGGCGAGCCTTCTTTGGCGTGGCGATCTCGCCTGCGACCGTGGCGATCACGGTCGGGCCAGGCGGTCGTACTCCGAGGCGCTGAGCCACATCGAACACCTCGTGGATCTCGAGCCCGGCAATCGTCATCATCTGCGCGATCGCGCGCAAGCGCTCCGGAAGCTCGCCCGAGTCCAGGACCGCCTCGACGTCGCCCAGACCCTTTGCGAGCAAGCGATCGGACAATTGCGAACCCTTGTGGCGATTGAGCCGGGAGAGGCGGCGTACCGGGAGTTGCTCGCGCGCACGCTGGCGCACTTCGCCTTCCTCGCGCGGGAGGGCGGCGATTGGGCGGCGTCCGAGGAGCGATATCGCGAGGCGATCGAGATCGGGCGCTCGCTGCTCGACGCCAGCGCGACCAATCGCCAGTACCACGATCTGATGGCTTGGTCGCTTCGAGGTTTGGGCGCCGTGATGGCTGACCAGGGCCTTGCAGGTGAGAGACGGCGATACCTCGACGAAGCGCTCAAGCATGCCCGAATCGTGGGGGAGGGGGGAGGGGCCGGTGATCGCCTCAACTGCGTGTGGCTGCTGATCGAGACTGGGGCGGTGGCCGACGCGCTCGCCATGGCTGAGCAGGACGTTGTGGGGCAAGAGTCGCCCTTGGCCGGGACGCTTCTCGCCCTCGCCCGGGCCGAGCACGCCAACGCCCTCTCCGAACGGGCGTTGCGCACGCTCGATCGGATGGTCGATGCGACGGGGATGAACCCGCGACTTGCTCGGGCGGCGGCCGAGCTGCGCCGCGAGATCGAGGCCGGGACCTCCGCGGTGCGGTACCCGTAGCCGGCGCTCCGACGGGACGCCGCTCGAAACATCGGCTGGACAGCAAAAAGCAGTCACTCTTCCGGGAAGATCGACCCGCTGTCGTCGTGGTAACGGGGGGGGACGAGGCTGAGACCATGAGCCGCGCGTGCAGACCCGAGCGCTTCCTCATCGACGCGCACGGCATCTCGGGCGAGGCGAAGGCGCTCCGCGTCGCTGCGGGTGCCGGGCGATGTTCGGAGGAGCTTATGATGCACACGGGTCAACGAGCGCTGCGGATGGGTCGGACCTTCGGTTCCCGGAGACGGCTGTTGCTGGCGCGGGCGCTCTGCCCGCTCGCCCTCGCGGGCGGCTTCGCGACCGCGGCTCGCGGGCAGCTCGACCCGGAACTGATCTGGATCCGCTCGGGACACAGCGACCGCGTGAACGCCGTGGCGTTCGGCCCGGACGGCGCCGAACTCGTCAGCGCCTCGTCCGAAGGGTCGGTGAAGCAGTGGGACGCCGAGTCCAGGGCGTACCGGGGCGTGATCTGGCCCTGCTGCGGACCGGTAGTGGACGTCGCCGTGTCGCCGGACGGGCAGTTCGTCGGTCTCGCGCAGGACCGCGATATCGAGTTGTGGCGGGGTTCCGACCGCGGCTTCGTGCGGGCCCTCGCCCACCCCGAGCAAGTGACCGCGGTGGCGTTCGCACCGAACGGTCTCACGGTCGCCTCGGCCTGTGAGGACGGCATCGTCCGCATCTGGCGGGTCACCACGGGCCAGGTCCTGCGCGAGCTCACCGGTCATACCGGCCCGGTCACGAGCGTGGCGTACTCCGCGGACAGCATGCGGCTGGTGTCCGGCGGCGCCGACGGCGATGCAAGCGTGTGGGGGGTGACGTCGGGCGTGCGCGAGATCGCGATCCCGACGGGCGCCGATGTTCTCGCTGTCGACTTCGCCCCTGACGGACTCACCGTCGCGAGCGGCGGCACCGACGACCTCGCGAAGATCTGGAACGTCGCCGACGGCATGCTCTCGCGCCAGCTCGTGTTCCATTTCGACGACGTCACGGCCGTCGAGTACTCGCCGGACGGCACGCGGTTGCTCACGGCAAGCCTCGACGCCATCGCGGCGGTGCACGACATCGCGAGCGGCGGGCTCGTGTCGTTCGGCGACGAGGCCACCGACGCGCTCGAGGACGCGACGTTCGCGCCGGACGGCGCGACGTTCGTCACCGCCTCGGCCGACCACGGCATTCGACGGCACGACACGGCGAATGGCGCCCTTCTCACGGACTACAGCGTCCTTCGCGACCGCCCGGGACGCTTCGCGATCTCGCCCGACGGCACGCTCATCGCCGCCGCCGGCAACGGCCCCGGCGAGCAGAACCAGGTCAAGCTCTTCGCCATGTCCGATGGCGCGATCGTCCGGAGCCTCGAGTCGATCAACGGTCCGGGGCCCTCGGCGTTCTCCCCGGACGGGACGAAGCTCGCCGTCGTCTTCTGCAGCGGCGGCATCGACCTGTTCGACGTCGCGACGGGCGCCCTGATCCGGCGCACCCACATCGGGCATGGCTGCACGTTCGGGCTCGCGTGGTCGCCGGACGGCACCGTCGTTGCCACTGCGCACATCGACGGACATGTCCTCGTCACGGATCCCTTCACGGGCTCGACGGTGCATGACATCCCGGCCCATTCGGACAGCAGCGCGGGCGGCGTCGCGTATTCCCCCGATGGTTCGATCCTCGCTTCCGTCGGCGGCGACGGGCACGTCAGAATCTGGGATGCGGCGACCGGCGGGGCGCACGGAAACGTGCCGCTGGTAGATCCGGTGAGCGTCGCGTTCTCCGCCGACGGAGCGCTCATCGCCAGCGGGGGCATTCAGCGCGTCGGCCTCTGGCGCACGAGCGACCTCGCACCTGTGCACGAGTTCACGAACCTCGCGTGGTTCGTCGAACGCGTTCAATTCGCCTCGGACGACGGCGTCCTCCTCGCCTCGACCGGCTGCCTTGGCGGCGACACGGCCTACTTTTGGGACCTCTCCGACTTCTCCGAGATCGTCGTGTACAACGGCGAGGAGACGAACAGGATCAGCAGCATCGCCCTCGCCCCCGACGAGCGCACGTTCGCGTACTCCCGCTGTGACGCGACGGTCGCCCTCGCCGTCTCCCCCCTCGACGTGCTCTGCCCGGCGGATCTCGACCGGTCCGGCGCCGTGGACTTCGGCGACATCCTCGCCATCCTGACCGCGTGGGGCAATGCCGGCGGTCCCGAGGATCTCGACAGCAGCGGCCTCGTGGACTTCGGGGACATCCTCGTGGTGCTCTCGTCGTGGGGGGAGTGCGGGTGAGGAGGCGGCGCGGCGGCGGTGAACCATGCAGCGCTCGATCGCGCCGCGGAAGTCCTGAGCGGAAGAGGCATCGGGCGGGAGGAACGACGACGCGCATCAGCGTCGGACCGGAGGGCGTGCAGGCGAACGACGATAGTCGACGATGTCATCTCAGTGACGACGGGCGTTATGTGACTTTCGACAGCTCCGCCGACAACCTGGTCGAGGCGGCAGCAGGGGGATCAATCGGGCGAACGAATGTAGAGCGGCAGTCCGCCGAAGTCTGCGAAACCGAGGCGCTTGTAGACGCCATGTCCGATTGGTGAGGATTGTAAAACGCCCACACGGTAGCCGAGGTTGTGCGCCATGCGAAGCGGCTCTGAAGTAGCATGCGCACCGAGTCCCTTGCCGCGCTCGTCAGGAATCGTGGCGACGCAGTACATGCCGGCTGCTCCGTCATTGAGGTAAAGCAGCGATGTGCAGACCTGTTTGCCGTCTCTTACGATCGCAAAGTACTGCATGGAGGCGTCGGTATCGGTCGTTGCGCCAACGACATTCGGCGAGAATAGCTCCGCCACACGGCGCGGAAATTCGTAGCCGATGGCAAGTGCGTCTGCCCATGCATCACCCTCTGGACCGCTGCCGATACGGACCAGGCGATAGCCCCGCGGCAGTCTGGTCGGCGACAGGTGCTCGATCTCAACCGCCATCGCAGGCATCGCGCCGTGCGACTCGAAGCCACTTTCATTCAGCTGCCTTTCAACAGCGGCAGCGACCGGACTCATGTACATCGCCGCCGCGGATGCGCCGCAATGGCGCAACGGCTCAACCGCAGTGGCCGTCACTGAAGGGGTAGCGCCATCCGAAATGATCGCAAGGTTGCCAAAGGGGTGCGGCTCGCCAGTGATGCACCGGATGAACTGCGGCTCGGAGGTGACATGCTCGCCGCGCAGCACATCACGAAACAGAAGGTCGATGTTCCGTGCAATCAAGGAGCCAATTTTCGTTCCGAGGGACTTGATTGAGGGATGTCGTGCAGTCGTAGGCATCATGGCTGGGTTCCTCGTTGGGATGAGCAACGAAGTTCGCGGGGATGGTGCAGGGGCCGGTTTGCTGCATGCCAACTGCCTCCCATGGAGTCAGGATACGGCCGCGAGGCGTAGTCTGCCCAACAGGTATCCCGGATCGTCAGCGACGCAGCCCGTAACACGTGGTGCGGGGGGTCGTTCGACGTTCGGGGGGCTGCGTCGTGCAGCCCCTTTTGGCGTGACGTGGTGTTTACACCTTTGACCGTCACGCGCGGCGACGCTGCATCCTGCAGCTCACACTTTGACGTTCCGACCCGCTAGTGCGACGGCGGCATCCTGCCGCCTGCGCGTGGGACGTTTGGGGCTGGGTCGGGCTGGTTTTCGCAGACCCTCCGGGTCTGCA
>CAZXBB010000046.1:0-25836 GCA_964638815.1 uncultured Isosphaeraceae bacterium | reverse complement strand
CGACGCGCTGGTGCCGCCGCCGACGGCCGGCGGCGCCGCGTCTGCGGAAGCCGGTCCGACGACCCGGGCCGACGCCGCCTCGGCGGACCAGGTGGTGTGGCTCCTCGTCGCGGTCGCGGCTGCGGTGGTGGCGATCATCGCGATCGTCGTCATCCGGTCGGCGACGAAGCGCGGACCGGGTGACCCGGAACGGAGCCGGTGACGCGGGAACGAACCCGGTGACCCGGAACGGACCCGGTGACCCGGAACGGGAAACGCACCCCCTTGCGACCCCCGGCCCGCGACGGACGATGGGGCTTCCTCTTGGCTTGGGAGCCCGAATCCAATGGACCCGGACCGCAAAAAGGTCGTCATCGACGGCAACGAGGCGTGCGCCGACGTCGCGTACAGGCTGAGCGAAGTGATCGCGATCTACCCGATCACGCCGGCCTCCCCGATGGGCGAGCTCGCCGACGCGTGGTCGAGCGCCGGCCGCCCGAACGTGTTCGGCCTCGTGCCCGAGGTCGTGGAGATGCAGAGCGAGGCCGGGGCCGCCGGCGCGGCGCACGGCTCGCTCCAGCTCGGCGCGCTGACCACGACGTTCACGGCGTCGCAGGGGCTGCTGCTCATGCTGCCGAACATGTTCAAGATCGCCGGCGAGCTCACGCCCGCCGTCTTTCACATCGCGGCCCGCAGCATCGCGACGCACGCGCTGTCGATCTTCGGCGATCACAGTGACGTCATGACCGCCCGCGGCACGGGCTGGGCGCTCCTCGCCTCGAGCTCCGTGCAGGAGGCGCAGGACCTCGCGCTCGTCGCGCACGCCGCGACGCTCTACAGCCGCGTGCCGTTCCTCCACTTCTTCGACGGCTTCCGCACGTCGCACGAGATCAACACCGTCACGCCGCTCGCCGACGCGGACCTGACCGCGCTCGTCGACCGCGCGATGCTGCGCGAGCACCGGCGCCGCGCGCTCGACCCGGACCGCCCCGTGCTGCGCGGGTCCGCGCAGAATCCCGACGTCTTCTTCCAGGCGCGCGAAGCGGTCAACCCCTTCTACATCGAGACGCCCGGGATCGTGCAGGCCGCGATGGACCGGCTCGCCGGGCGGACGGGACGCGCGTATCACCTCTTCGACTACGAGGGGCACCCCGAGGCCGAGGACGTGATGGTGATCATGGGCTCCGGCGCCGGCGCGGCGGGCGAGGCGGTCAGCCGTCTCGCGGGCGAGGGTAGACGCGTCGGACTGGTCACGGTGCGGCTCTACCGGCCCTTCGACGCGGGCGCCTTCGTGCGCGCTCTGCCGCCGACGACGCGCCGGATCGCCGTGCTCGACCGCACCAAGGAGCCCGGCGCGCCGGGCGAGCCGCTCTACCAGGACGTCGTCGTCGCGCTCGCGGAGGCCTGGCCGGGAGAATCGCGGCCGGAAGGGCCGCGCCCATACGTGGTCGGCGGCCGCTACGGCCTGTCGTCGAAGGAGTTCACGCCCGGCATGGTGAAGGCCGTGCTTGACGAGCTCGGCGGCGACGCGCCGCGCCGCCATGTGACCGTCGGCATCATCGACGACGTCACCCATTTGAGCGTCGCGAGCGACGCGGAGTTCCTGACCGAGCGCGACGACGAGACGCGCGCGGTCTTCTACGGGCTCGGCAGCGACGGCACCGTCGGGTCCACGAAGAACTCGGCGAAGATCATCGGCGAGCACACCGAGCTGCGGGCGCAGGGCTACTTCGTCTACGACTCGAAGAAGTCCGGCGCGGTGACGGTCTCGCACCTGCGGTTCGGCCCGCGGCCGATCCGCTCGAGTTACCTCGTGCAGCGCGCGAGCTTCGTCGCGTGCCACCAGTTTGACTTCCTCGAGCGTCTCGACGTCCTGGAACTCGCCGAGGACGGGGCGACGTTCCTGCTCAACTGCCCGCACGGCCCCGACGAGGCATGGGGCCGCCTGCCTCGCGAGGTGCAGACGCAGATCATCGACAGGCGACTGCGTCTCTTCGTGGTGAGCGCCGACGCGCTCGCGGTCGAGCTCGGGCTCGGCAAGCGCATCAATACGATCATGCAGCCCTGCTTCTTCTCGCTGTCGGGCGTGCTCCCGCCGGAAAGCGCGGTCGAGGCGATCCGCGAGTCGATCCGCAAGACCTACGGCAAGCGCGGCGAGTCCGTCGTCCGCCGGAACCTGGAGGCGGTGGACCGCGCCCTCGACGCCCTGCACGAGGTGACGGTTCCGGCGGAGGCGTCATCGACGCGTCACCGCCGGCCCGCGGTTCCCGAGACGGCGCCCGACTTCGTCCGGCGCGTCACCGCGATGATGATCGAAGGCCGGGGCGACCTCCTGCCCGTGAGCGCGCTGCCCGTGGACGGCACGTTCCCCACCGGCACGGCGCGGTACGAGCGCCGCAGCATCGCGAGCGAGATCCCGATCTGGGAGCCGTCGCTGTGCGTCGACTGCGGGCTGTGCTCGCTCGTTTGCCCGCACGCGGCGGTGCGTATGAAGGTCTGTGAGCCCGCGGAGATTGCCGGCGCCCCGCCCGGCTTCCGCAGCAAGGACTGGAAGGACAAGGTTCACCCGGGCCGGAAGCTCGTGATCCAGGTCGCGCCGGACGACTGCACCGGCTGCGGCGTGTGCGTTGATGTGTGCCCCGCCCGCAGCAAGGAAGCGGTCAAGGTGAAGGCGCTCAACATGTCGCCGAAGGGTGAGCATCTCGATCAGGAGCGCGCCGCGTTCGACTACTTCCGCTCGATCCCGGAAGCGAAGCGGAGCGAAGTGAAGCTCGACACCATCAAGGGCGCGCAGCTCCTCGAGCCGCTGTTCGAGTTCTCCGGCGCGTGCGCCGGGTGCGGCGAGACGCCCTACCTCAAGCTGATGTCACAGCTCTTCGGCGATCGGGCCGTCATCGCGAACGCGACGGGTTGCTCCTCGATCTACGGTGGCAACCTCCCCACCACGCCCTGGACGACGAACCGGGACGGTCGCGGCCCCGCATGGGCGAACTCGCTGTTCGAGGACAACGCGGAGTTCGGGCTCGGCATGGCGCTCGCCCTCGAGCGCAAGCGCGCGCTCGCGGACGACCTGCTGGGTCGCCTCGCCGATTCGATCGGCCCGGACCTCGTCGAGACGCTGCGCGCGAACCCGGCATCGGACGAAGCCGGGATCGAAATGCAGCGCCGCCACGTCGCGGAGCTGAAGAAGCGGCTCGGCACGCTCAACGGCGCCGACGACGTGCAGGACCTGCTCGCGATCGCCGACGTGCTCGTGCCGCGCAGCACGTGGATCGTCGGCGGCGACGGGTGGGCGTACGACATCGGCTTCGGCGGGCTCGACCACGTGCTCGCGTCCGGCCGCAACGTCAACATCCTCGTCCTCGACACGGAGGTCTACTCGAACACGGGCGGTCAGGCCTCGAAGTCGACGCCGCGGGCGGCGGTGGCGAAGTTCGCCGCGTCGGGCAAGCCGACCGGCAAGAAAGACCTCGGGATGCTCGCGATGGCGTACGGCAACGTCTACGTGGCGCAGGTCGCCATCGGCGCGAACCCGCAGCAGACGCTGCGATCGTTCATCGAGGCGGAGAGCTACCCCGGACCCTCGCTCATCCTCGCGTACTGCCCGTGCATTGCGCACGGCATCGATATGACGACCCAGTGCCATCACCAGGCCGACGCCGTGAAGTGCGGCTACTGGCCGCTGTACCGCTTCGACCCGCGGCACGCCCGCGTGGGCGACCATCCGCTCCAGCTCGACAGCCGCAAGCCGAAGGGCGCGTTCCGCGGCTGGGCGCTCGAGGAAGCGCGGTTCGCGATGCTCTCGCGGGCGAACCCGGACGAGGCGGAGCACCTGCTCGACCTCGCGCAGCGCGACATCGACGAGCGGTGGCGTCTCTACGAGCAGCTCGCCGGTGTCGAGCGCACCGTTCCCGGCTGGGAGGAAACGACATGAGCGTGGACCTTCGCACGACGTATCTCGGTCTCGAGCTCGCGAATCCCGTCGTCGTCGCGGCGTGCCCGCTTTGCGAGGACGTCGATGCGCTCAAGCGCATGGAGCAGGCGGGGGCCGCGGCCGCGGTGTTCCCCTCGCTCTTCGAGGAGCAGATCGAGCAGGAGGCGCTCGAGATCCACGGCTTCTACGAGCAGGGCACGGAGTCCTTCGGCGAGGCGACGACGTACTTCCCCGAGCTGCGCGACTACAACATCGGCCCGGACGCGTACCTGCACCGCCTTGAGGAAGCGCGGCGCAGCGTCTCGATACCGATCATCGGCAGCCTCAACGGCATCTCGCCCGGCGGGTGGGTGCACTATGCGCGGCTCATCGAGCAGGCGGGGGCGAGCGCGATCGAGCTGAACACGTTCCTGCTGCCCGCGGATCCCGACTGGACGAGCGAGAAGGTCGAGCAGAGGCAGATCGATCTCGTGTGCGCCGTGCGCGCCGCGACGTCCATTCCGGTCGCGGTGAAGCTCGCTCCGTTCTTCTCGGCCCCGGGTCACCTCGCCCGCCGGCTCGTCGAAGCCGGCGCCGACGGGCTGGTGCTGTTCCATCGTTTTGTGCACCCCGACGTCGATCTCGAGACGCTCACGGTGCGGCCGCGGCTGCACATGAGCCGATCGCACGACGCGCTACTGCCGATGACCTGGATCGCGCTGTTGCGCGGGCGGATCGACGCGTCGCTCGCCGCGACCACCGGCGTCCACGACCAGTTCGACGCGCTCAAGATGCTGCTCGTGGGCGCCGACGCGGTCATGATCGCGTCAACGATCTACGAACGGGGGATCGACCGCATCGGCACGATCGTTGAAGGCATCCGGACCTGGCTCGAGACGCACGAGTACGAGTCCATCGAGCAGATGAAGGGCAGCCTGAGCCAGCAGCACGCCCCGGACCCGAGCGCGTTCGAGCGGGCGGGCTACCTTCGCACGCTGGCCTCGTTCACGTCGAAGGCGGTCTGACCGCGATCAAGTCGCCGCCGGGACCGTGCCCTCCCGGCACATGAACCCGCACGATTCGCAGATCCAGTCAGCTCCGTCCGGCGCGTCCTCGAGCCTGGCGCCGCAGTCCGGGCACTCGTGCCGCTGCATCGACCTTCGCGCCGCGCTCGATTCGGCCCTGCCGATCAGCCACGCGATCGGCCAGGCGACCGCCATCACGACGAGCCCGAACCAGACGAGAAGGATGACCGCGGTAGGGTGAACGAACATCAGCGGCAGGGCGACGAGGAATGCGGCCACCAGGACGCTCATGACCGTGAGCTTGTAGCGGTCGTTGGCCCTGTGGATGACGTGGTACGTCGTCATATCGCCACGCTACGCGGCACGCGGCCCCATCGGCATCGGGAGTCCGCCCCGTTTGTCCGGGGAAGGCGCCGGCGTCTCGAGGACCCCCCCGAACCCCCATGCCGGCTGCACGGCAAGAGCGGCTTGTGGACAACATGGGGGGTAACCCATGACGGACGCGGCGCACATCCGGCGTCGCCGCCGTCCGCGGGGCTTGCGGACGTGTCTCTCTCGCCCGGCGGAGGGCGCGCCACAAACCGAAGCGCGTCACGAGCTTACACGGCCGATGTCCCCTCCGACCCACGGGACGGCGGCCGGCAGTACGGGGAACTCCCACATTTTCTTTGACAGGCTCTTCGCGAACGACCCATAATGGCGACGCCTGTGTGCGGTTTTCGGCCATTTCGCGGGCTGTGTCGAGTTCGGAAGCGACGCCTGTTACGTCGAGGGCGTGCCGGCACCGGGAGCGTTGACGCTGCTCGCGCTCGCCGGATTCGGACGGCGCCGGAGCCGACGCTCATGAGCCGGCACCACGAGAACCTTACGGTTACGCGGCACGCTCCCACGGGAGCGGCCTCGTTCCGTTGCGCGCGTCGCGGGTGCACACGCCGGCGGCAGCCGGCGTGTGCTTCCCGCGGCTGACGGCCCCCGCACGACACGCCGCCCGAACCCCGAATCCCAGGGACTGCCCCCCTTCCCGGGCCCCGCGGAGGGCATCGACCGTCCTGAGGCGATTCTCCTTGACGCCGGACATCCGGCCTCGTTATGGTGTCCGGCGAAGCGACGGCCCTGCCGGGCCCTCGCGGCAGGTGAGCGGCGCAAGAGCCGCGAGCGAGAGAAGGAAGACGAGAAGAAGAGAGAAGAACGGTCCGCGCAAGTGAAGAGGCGCCGGATCGGGAGAAGAAGGAGAGAGCACCAGATGTTTTCGTGCGCAGCGATCGGCGCCTTCGCGGCGGCTTCTCTGTCGTTGTCATCCCTGGGAGGGGGATTCCTTGACCTCGGGGGCGGCTGGGTCGCCGAATGGGAGGACGACGTCGACCCTGAGCTCATCCTCACGGTCAACGGCATCACCGAGGACGGCGTTTTCATCGAGAAGGCTGCGTTCTACAAGCCCGGGTTCTTCGAGAACGGTCCGCCCATCAAGATCACCTTCAAACAGGTGGACCCGAACGCCGTGCCCTACATCGTCATCCAGGAGGAGGAGGTGCACAACAGCACCAACTTCGACTGGGTCGCCTTCGAGATGCGTCTCGACGGCGATCCCGACGTCGCGTTCGACCCGGTCCGCACGGCCGCGTCCGGCGGCCCCGACCCCATCGGCTTCGACGTCAGCCCCTTCGACGATGCCGAGTTCCTCGACGGCAACCGCGTGCTCCGCATGTCCAACGGCACGATCGCGCGCGGCCAGGTGTGGCAGGCGGGGATAGGCGCCGGGAGTCTCTGGATCTTCGGGAGCCCCAACACGAGCGGACCGTTCACGGAGTTCACGCTGGACGAGGTTCCCTTCCCCGCCGTTCCGACGCCCGGGGCGATCGCGCTGTTCGCCATCAGCGGCCTGGTCAGCCTCGTGCGGCGGCGACGCCTGGCCTGACGCCCCCGCGCGTCAGACGGGTCGCTCGCTCGCCACCCGCTCCAGCAGATCGACCTTCACGCGCTGCACGTGCGTCGCCGTCGCCGCCAGCACGGTGAACCGCGCGCCGTGGGCGTCGAAGGTCTCCCCGGGCTGCGGGACGTGGCCGAGGAACCAGAGCACGTAGCCGGCCACCGTGTCGAACTCCTCGTCCTCGGGGAGGTCCAGCCGCATGTGTTCGTTGAGATCGTCGATGTGGTAACGACCGTCAACTTCGGCGGACGCGTCGTCGATCGCGTCGAGCGACGGTTCGTCGTCGTCCGCCGTGTCGTGCTCGTCGTGTATCTCGCCGACGATCTCCTCGAGAACGTCCTCGATCGTCACGATGCCGGCGGTGCCGCCGTACTCGTCGATCACCATCGCCATGTGCACTTCGCTGCGCTGGAAGTCGGCCAGCAGCTCGCGCACGGGTTTCGTCTCGGGCACGACGATCGGCTGTCGCAGAAGCGGGCGCAGCTTGAAGGTCGAGGTGTCCTCGCCGAGGTAGCGCACGAGATCCTTCACGTAGAGCACGCCGACGATGTGATCGAGGTTCTCCTCGTACACCGGGATCCGCGAGTGTCCGACCTCGACGATGAGCGCCTTGATCCGCGCGAGATCGTCGGTGAGCTCCACGCCGTCGATGTCCGTGCGCGGCGTCATGACCTCGCCGACGTCGGTCGAGCTGAACTCCACCACGTTCTCCAGGAGCGCGGCCGATCGCTCGTCGAGCCCGCCCTCGCGGTGCGTGTCACCGATGCTCCGCAGAAGCTCCGCCTCGCGCTGGTCGGCCGCCTCGCGCAGGTTCGCGCCGGTCAGCCGCCGGACGGCTTCGTCGAGGAACGCCAGGCCCCGCGTGAGCGGCGCGCACGCGATGTCGAGGAATCGCAGCAGCGGCAGACCGCCGGCCACCATCGCGGCCGTCGCGTGCCGCGCGATCGCGACGGCGATGACCGCGGTGCACACCCACAGCACCGCGACGCTGATCGTCCCGGCGACAACGAGCCCGCCGACGGTCAGCGCGGCGCCGTCCTCGATACCGACAATCTGCACGAGAACGAGCGCGAAGACGCCCAACCGCATCGCCGTCCGCAGCAACGACACGGCGAGAACCGTCGTTTCGAGGTGCGTGAAGAGATTCGGGATGAGCGCGGCGCGCTTCGACCCGTGCAGCCGGTCCTCGAGCGCCGACCGGCTCACGAGCCGGAGCGCCGTCAGCAACGCCGTCAGGTACGTCGCGGCGATGACCACGACGACCGTCGCCGCGATGATTCCCGTCATCGCGACGCCTCCCGCTCGCCGCCGCCGGACCGACCCTCGCGCCCGAAGGTCGCGCCCACGCCGATCTCGCCGAGGATCCGATCCTCCTCGGCGTGCATCGCGTCGTATTCGGCGCTCGCGTGATCGTCGAAGCCTGCACAGTGAAGCACGCCGTGCAGCGCGTAGAGCAGCAGCTCGTCGGCCGCGTCGTGCCCGCGCGCCGCCGCCTCGCGGGCCGCCTCGTCGGCGTTGATGGCGATGTCCGCGTCCAGCGGCGCACCGGCCGCGGCGTTGGCGAACGTGAGCACGTCCGTGGGGCCATCGACGCCGGCGTGCCGCGCATGGAGCGTCGCCATCGATGCGTCGTCCACGACGAGCACGGCGACGCGCGCGACCGGACGCCCGAGGTGCCCCAGCGCCGCGTCGAGCCCCTCGCGGAGCCGGTTCGTATCGACGCGCGCGACGTTGTCGCCGCCGGACGTCCTGGCGACGATCACGTCGAGATCCAGGGTCGGGCGCGCGGGGGCGGGGGTCACGGCCCGGCGGCCGGCCGCCCCCGCGGGTTGCGGGGGAGGCTCCACGTCCGCGCCCCGAGACCCGGCAGAGCCGGCGTCATCAGCGTCAGCGGCGGTTTCCATCTTCGTTGTCATCGGGGTCGCAGATCCCTCCCGGGAAGGCAATCGGGCATCAAGCATACGATGTTCGCCGCCTCCCGACCATGCCTTTCTTCGGTTCCCCGCCCCGCTCCCTCCAGCCGCACGAGACCGGAAAGTTGGACCCCGAAGTGCGCGCCGCCATCGACCTCTGGACCCCCCTCGCGGCCGCCGCGTGGGAGCGATACCTCGCTCACGGGCCCGGCGTCCTGCTCATCGGTCGCGACGAGCTGCTCGCGGCGCACGCGCGCCGGGGCGAAGACGGGGACGAAGACGGGCCCCGCGTCGTCCTTCCTGGATTCGTGCCGTTGTCCATGATCCCTCGCGGCGATGATTTTCGTCCGCTGCTCGCGACGTACGATCCGACACGGCAGGTGATGCTCCTCGTGCGCGATCCGGACGGGGCCGAACGGATGGTCACCCTCGAGGCCGACGGCGTCACGCGACCGACGCCCGAGGCGTGCTACCGCGCGAGGGAGTAGGATCGCGGGCGCTCGAGGCGATCGCGCTGTATCCCGAGGCGTACTGGATCGCGGTTGCGCGCGCCCGCGGCGGCATCGAGGTCGTCCCGGTCGCGGCGCGCTGGACGGGAGGCGGGTAGACTCCACCATGCCCACGTTCCACGCCACCACCGTGATCTCCGTTCGGCGTGACGCCCGGGTCGCCGTCGGCGGGGATGGGCAGGTCTCGCTCGGGGACACGATCGCGAAGGCCGATGCGGTGAAGGTGCGCAAGCTGCCCGGGCTTGGCGCGCAGAGCGCGGGCGTGCTCGTCGGGTTCGCGGGCGGCGCGGCCGACGCATTCGCACTGCTCGATCGGTTCGAGACGAAGCTCAAGGAGACTCCGACGAACCTGATGCGCGCCGCCATCGACCTCGCGAAGTTCTGGCGCACCGATCGGGCGATGCGGCGTCTGGAGTCGCTGCTCGTGGTCGCCGACCGGTCCGTAACGCTCATGGTCTCCGGCCAGGGCGACGTTATCGAGCCGTCGGACGGCATTTGCGCGATCGGGTCCGGCGGACCTTACGCTCTCGCCGCGGCCCGCGCGCTGGCGCAGCACACCAGCCTCGAGCCCCCGGATCTCTGCCGGGCTGCACTCGAGGTCGCCGCCGGGATCTGCGTCTACTCGAATTCCAGCATCACGGTGGAGACGCTCTGAGCCTCGTGCCGCGGGTGAAGGGGGCGGTCTGGGGCGTTCCCGCGGCTCGCCCGGGCTCTCCGCCGGCCGAACGGAAGCCGGCGACGCGCCCCGGTGAATTGTGCGGCCGATTCGGACGATGGCCACTGCGTGGCGGATTGGATCACCCGGATGCGAGACGCGTTGTCCGCCCCGAACGGCGCGTCGGTCAACGTGCGCGCCGCGCTGATCGAAGCGCAGCGAACGCGCGCGCGGATCGATCTCGAGCCCATGAGCGGTTCGGGTGAGAACCGCCCGTCGCTCGCGACGAACGTCGAGATGGTCCTGGACACGACGTTCCTCGTCATGCGGCCGATGGTGGGCGGCGTCGTCCGCATGCTCGGACGGTACGAGCACTACCGCATGAGCTTCATGGGCGCCGAAGGCCGGCTGACGGGGGAGACCCAGTCGCTCGGACGCACGCGGATTCCGAACGACGCCGCCCAAGCGCTGTACGGCTACAAGCTGCGACTGCCCGAAGAGCTGACCGTGATCGATCGCCGACGCGGCCTGCGCAAGCTGATGGGCAAGGACCTGCTGCGCGAGGCGGAGCTGTTCGTGCTCGGGCGGCGCGGACCGATCCTCGGTCTGGTCGAGAACCTCGACGCCGGCGGCGTGTCGCTCCGCTGCCGCAATGCGCACGGCCACCTCGAGCGCGGGCAGCTCGCCGAGTTCAGGATCAGGCTGCCCGAGCCCGTCGGCACGATCGAGGAGACGGTCCAGGTCACCGAGATCGAGCCGGTCACCCAGCGCGGCGTGCTGCGCGTGCGCGTCGCGTTTCTCCGACGCAACGACGCGATCGGGGACGCCCTGCACACGGACAAGCGTCGGGGCGGCGCGGCGGGCCGACGTTCGTGCTAGCCCTGTGCTCTGACAGGGCCGGGCGGCGTCCGATGACTCGACCGTGGTGGAGACTTTCGACGCCACCCGGCCCTTGCCGAGCCAAGGACCGGGGCACACAACGTTGCGGCGCGTTGCAGCTTCTTCAACGGTCGGCCGGATCCGCCGTCCCCGTTCCGGTGTGCCCCGGTCCTGTGCTCTGACAGGGCCGGGTGGCGTACGACGACTCGACGGTGGTGGAGACTGTTGACGCCACCCGGCCCTCGCAGGAAACGGGCAACGGGAAATCGGGAACCTCGGAATGGTCAATTGAACAACGGGAAACGGGAAACGGGAAACACCAGACAGCGAGTCAGTCCCGCTTCGACGGCCGCTCTTCCCGGTAGCGATTCCGCGCCGCCGCATACTCCGGCGGCGCCACGGGCAGCCCCGGCTCCTCGCCCCCCTGCCACTGCCGGAACAGCTCCTCCAGGAACGGCACGCACCACTGGCAACCCGTTCCCGCGCCGAGGCAATCGCTGAGCTGCGACGCGACCGTCGGCCGCTCCCGCTTGAGGAACGCGACGAGCTTGCGCTGGCTCACGCGATGACAGAGGCAGACATGGTCGTCAGGTTGCATGCGGCCGGCTCCTCGGGGATCGTAGGTCGCTGCGGACCGGACCCGGGCCCGGCTCGCGGAAAACCGGCGTGCCCACGCTCCGCACGGCCCGAAGCGCCCGCGCGGCGTCGTTCGGCACTGCCGCCTCGCGTTGACGGCCGGGGAGGCTATTCCTAGCATCTGCGATCCGCCACCAAGGGGCTTTTGTTGCGCACCGCGATCATCAGCGACATCCACGCGAACCTCGAGGCGCTCGAGGTCGCACTCGCGCACATCGAAACGCAGAACGTCGACCGTACGATCTGCCTCGGCGACGTGCTCGGCTACGGTCCGAACCCGGTCGAGTGCGTGGATCTCGTCGCGGAACGATGCGAGTGGTCGCTCATGGGCAACCATGACTTCGGCGTCCTCTACGAGCCGACCAACTTCAATCTCGCGGCGGAGCAGGCCGCGTACTGGACGAGGTCGCGCTTCGACGACGAATCGGATCGCAGCGCCGCCGCGCGACGGTGGGAGTTCCTCGGACGACTTCGCGTGCGCGTGGGCTTCGGCGAGTTCCTCTGCGTGCACGGGACGCCGCGCCGGCCGATCAACGAGTACCTGTTTCCGGAAGACGCGCTCAACTCCCCCGTCAAGATGCAGCAGATCTTCGAGCGGGTGGAGAAGTACTGCCTCGTCGGACACACCCACGTACCCGGCGTCTTCACGGACGAGCCGGACTTCTATCCGCCGGACGACCTCGACGGCGTGTACCGGCTCAACGACGAGGAGAAGGCCATCATCAATCCCGGTTCGATCGGTCAGCCTCGCGATCTCGATCCCAGGTCGAGCTACGCGATCCTCGACGACGAGCAGAAGCAGATCGAGTTCTTCCGCCTGCCCTACGACATCGAGGCCGTCGTCGAGAAGATCAAGGCCGTCCCCGAGCTGACGGACTGGCTCGGCGAACGTCTCCGCGAGGGCCGATGAGCCCCGGCGCGCGTCGCATTCTGATCCCGATCATCGTGGTCGGGCTCGCGCTCGGCGTGGTCTTCGCCGGATGGATGACCGGGCGTGGACCCGGCTCGCCCGGAGGCACGGCCACGACGCCGGCCGGCGCCGTTGCGGCGGACGCGGACAAGGACAAGGACGCAGGCACAGGCGCGGGGACGGAGGCAGGCGCGGAGGCAGGCGCGGGCACGGAGGCGGACCCAGGCGCGGGCACGGAAGCGGACGCCGGCCCGCAGGCGGACGCGGACGCGGACAAGGACGCGGACGCCGCGGCTGTCTTCACGAAGCTCCTCGCGGTCGCTCCCGAGCGGGGCACGAGCGGCCATGACGTCCCCCCCGCCACGCTCGGATCGCTGGATCCGCGCGAGGCGCCGTTCCTCATCGAGTTCTCGCGCACGGGCGCCGGCATCGAGCGGATCACGTTCAGCGACATCTGGGAGCGCGCGAAGGACCGTCGCCAGGCAAGTGCGCACAACGCCGCTTTGGCGCGCGGCGAGACGCCGAAGACGCCGTTGCCGCCGGACGACGCGAGGTACGTGCTCGAGCAGTCGGAGGTCCTGACGAACGAGATCCGCACGCCGGTCATCGTTCCGACGCTGTCGGCGCGGTACGTCTACGTGAACGGCGCCGGTGTCTCCGTGTTCGACTTCAACAAGGACCGCGACGGCAAGCCGGAGTCGTACGTCTGGGCCGAGACTGCCCCCGGCGCGTTCGAGACGACCATCGTCGACGAGACCGACACCGTGATCGCGCGGATCGTGCGGCGCTACGCGATCGACGACGACTTCGGCATCACGCTCGCGCAGCGGCTGTTCAACCTCACCGACCGTCCCCTGACGGTCAAGTGGATCCAGGACGGCCCCCGCAGCCTGCGCATCGATCGCTCCCGCTACATGGACCGCCGGCGGGCCCGGTTCGGCTATCTCGAGGACGAGCGCCGCGATCCGAACCGCGGGTTCGTGCTCGCCGACGATAACTCGCTCCTGCTCGAGTGGACCGACCTGATGAAGGCCTGGAAGAAGGCCCTCCAGACGCAGGACGAGACGGAACGGCGCGAGCTGCTGCGGCTGTGGCCGAACAGAACGAGCCTCGACAAGGACTACGAGCTGTCGTGGTTCGCGCAGACGAACCGGTACTTCGCGCTCACCGTTCATCCGGCCCTCGACGAGCAGGGCCGCGGCCCGCGCTCCCTCGCCGCGCTGATCGACGAGATCACGCTGGAGGTTTCGGCGCCCGACGGGCCCGCGACGCCCGATGCGCAAAAGCTCGTCTTCACGTACCTGTGGGGACGGGAGCAGACGGTCGCGCCGGGCGGTGAGCTCGTCCTCGATCTCGCGGCGTACGCCGGACCCCTCGACGGCCACGTGCTGAGCGAGCAGCCCTACGCGGCGCTGTCGATGCACAAGCTCATCCTCTTCCAGATGTCGAGCATGTGCGCGGTGTGCACGTTCCAATGGCTCGCGTACGGGCTGCACGACTTCCTCTCGTTCCTGCACGGGCACGTTCTCTTCGACTGGGGCCTCGCGATCATCACGCTCGTGGTCCTGGTGCGCACGCTGCTGCACCCGCTGACGAGACGCTCGCAGATCAGCATGCAGCGTTTCGGCAAGCAGATGAGCGCGATGAAGCCGGAGCTCGACAAGCTCCAGAAGAAGTTCCCCAACGACCCGAAGCGTCTCCAGCAGGAGCAGATGAAGCTGATGCGCGAGCACGGGGCGAACCCGCTCCAGATGCTCGGCTGCCTTCCGATGTTTCTCCAGACGCCGATCTGGATCGCGTTGTACGCGATGCTCTACTTCACGTTCGAGCTGCGTCAGGATCCGGCGTTCTTCGGCATCTTCCAGAAGATCTCGGGCGGCGCCTGGCCGTTCCTCGCCGACCTGAGCTCGGCCGACCACTTCTTCGGCGAGCTGGACGAGCCCGTCAAGTTCCTGATGTGGAACGTGACCGGCTTCAACCTGCTCCCGTTCCTCATGGGCGTGATCTTCTTCATTCAGCAGAAGTACATGTCGCCGCCGCCCAGCCCGACGATGACCGCGGATCAGATGAGGCAGCAGAAGATCATGAAGGTCATGATGGTCGTGCTGTTCCCGCTGATGCTCTACAGCGCGCCGTCGGGGCTCACGCTGTACATCCTCACGTCGAGCTGCATCGGCATTCTCGAGAGCCGCTACATCCGCCGCCACATCAGCGAGATGGACCTGAACCCGCCGAAGAAGAAGGAAGCGCGCAAGGTCAAGCCGAAGGACGCGCAGGGCCGCGCCTTCGCAGCGGCGATCGAGCGTCGCGAGCAGGAGCGCAAGCGGCGGGCGAAGCCCGTTCGCAGCTACAAGAAACGCAAATGACGGGCGACACGATCGTCGCCGTCGCCTCTCCGCCGGGTCGGTCGGCGCGGGGGATCGTCCGAATCAGCGGACCCGGGACGTTCGACCTCCTGAGCCGGCGTGTCGGGTGGCCCGGGGATCGGCCGACCCGCGGCCTGCACCGCATGCGCTTCGCGATGCCGGAGGGTCGGTCGATCCCGCTGCTGGTCATCGTCTTCGTCGGCCCCGCCTCGTACACCGGCGAGGACGCCGCCGAGCTGCTGTTGCCCGGCAACCCCGTGCTGCTCGAGCGCATCGTCGATACGCTGCTCGCGGCCGGGCGCGAGCACGACATCGATGCGCGGCGCGCCGGGCCGGGCGAGTTCACGGCGCGCGCGTACATGAATGACCGGATCTCGCTCGCCGAGGCCGAGGGCGTCGCGGCCACGATCGCCGCCCGTTGCGACGCGCAGCTCGCCGCCGCCCGTGACCTCGGCGCCGGGCGTCTCGCCCGGTGCGCCGGCTCGCTCGCGGACGACCTCGCCGACGCGCTCGCCCTCGTCGAGGCGGGCATCGACTTCACCGACCAGGAGGACGTCGTCCCGATCGGTCCGGCAACGCTCCTCAATACGCTCTCTCGCATCCGCGTCGCCATCGCGGCGGTGCTCGATCGCGCGGTCGGGCTGGAGACGCTCGAGGCCGTCCCCTGGGTCGTGCTGACGGGCGCGCCGAACGCTGGCAAGAGCACGCTCTTCAACGCCCTGCTGGGACGCCGGCGGGCCGTCGTTTCCGACGTCGCGGGCACCACGCGCGACGTCATCGCGGAGCCCCTGAGACTCGGCGATCACGCCGGCGAGGTGATGCTCGTGGACCTCGCCGGGCGCGAGGCGGGCGTCGCGGCGCTCGACCTCGCGATGCAATCGCGCGCGCTCGCCTGCGCGATGCAATCGCGCGCACTCGAAGCAATCGGGCGGGCCGAGCTGCTCCTCGAGTGCGTGCCGGTCAACGCGCCGCTCCCCGCCCCGACGGCGGATCCGAGAGTGATCCTCGTCCGGACGATGGCCGACCGGCCCGAAGCGGCGAACGTTCCCCAGTCTCGCGAACCCGGGATCATGGTCAGCGCGAGCAGCGGCGCCGGTCTCGACGACCTGCGCGGTCTCATCGCCCGACGCATCGGCGATCACGCAGTCAGCCTCGCCGCGGACGCCGTGGTCGTGCAGCCGCGTCACGAGGCGGCGCTGGCGGACGCCTCCGAGGCGCTCGGGGCCGCGGTCGCCCTGCTCGAGCCCTCCCGCACCGGGCGGGACCTCCCCGAGCCGGAGCTCCTGGCCGCCGCGATGCGCGCCGCCCTCGACGCCCTCGCCGCCGTCGCGGGCGAGATCACGCCGGACGACGTGCTTGGGCGGGTGTTTGCCGCGTTCTGCGTCGGCAAGTGATCGCGCCGCCCGCCTACGCTACTTCTTCCATGCAGCACACCACTTCCATCCGAGTCCGCTACGCCGAGTGCGATCCGATGGGCGTCGCGCACCACACCGCCTACCCCGTGTGGTTCGAGATCGGGCGCACGGAGCTCTGCCGCGCCAACGGCATCAGCTACCGGGAACTCGAGGACGCGGGGGCCCTGCTCGCGGTCGTCAAGCTCGCCGTGGCGTACACGCGCCCCGCGCGCTACGACGACATGCTCACGCTCGAGACGAGCCTCGATCGCGCCACGCGCGTGAAGCTCGAGCACTCGTACCGCCTGCTCCGCGACGGGCTCGTGCTCGCGACGGCAACGACGACGCTCGCGTGCATCGACCGCGACGGGCGCGTGCGCGCGATGCCGGATTCGATCGAGGCCCTGTCGCGCACTTAGTGCGTTATCATTCATGGGGCGTGCCGCTGGGTCGTTGACGTGGGTCGTTGGGTGGCTCGTTCAGACGGCGGCGGGTGCAGATCGGCGGTGACCGGGCGCCCCCCACCGGGGCGCTGGAAGCCGTCCGCGCGAGGTTCGGGCGAGACGAACAACGACCGGAAACTGTCGGACTGGCAGCGGTTCACCGTCTCATGGGGATGGCCGTCGGAAACGGATGACATACTCGCATCGCACAGGCGGCAAGACGCGATGGGAGGTCCTATACTGGGGGTTCCCCGCAACCGCTCGCGTCTGCCTCTTGATCCTGTGGCTCTCCGGTCGATAATGCTGTGCGGGCCTTGGATGTCCTGGAGGGGCTCGATTCTCATGGCTCACGCACAGAAGAAACCTCGTATAGCCCCCCCACAGATCCGAGAGGGAGATGCCGATGGACAGGTGGTCTTCGAGCGGAAGAGCGACGAAGACCGGTTCGTCAAGTCGTGCCATTGGGTGTATGAGGCAGCTGAACTCGGTATCAGCCGCGATGTCTGGCGGGACGAGCTTCGGGCGTTGTTGGATCACGTGCGCACATGGGCTGAACAGCACCGTGATCGTGTTCACGACTGCCTGGCTGCACCTCGGGATAGCCAGATCGCAATCCTTGTGAGGCCCTGCTCGGATACATACGATTTCGATCTGGCAGAGGCGCTGAACCAACTCGATCTTGAGTTGGCCGAGAAGTTCCGGGTCTGTGCCTGCGATGTGCTCCAGGTTCCCAAGAACGCCACCAAGTTCCACGATTCAAAGAGCGGCCTGCTGATATATGGCGAGCCTCCAGAAGCACAGGGCGAAGTGGCATCGGAACCGTGAGTTCCTGAAGACCATTGACGACCGCTAGGCAGAGTGGATGGTCGTTGTCATGTTCTACGCGGCTCTCCATGCTGTCGAGACACTCTTTCGGGCGGATAAGACCAATCCGCACCTCGGTCATGACGCGCGCAACCGAACGCTCAAGAATGTGAATCGCTACAAGAAGATCTGGGAGAACTACCGCATACTGTTCGACGCAAGCCGCAGCGCCAGGTACGACATCGACTCACACGGCTGGATCCCCCTTGCTGATGTTCGTGAACAACTCGTCACGCGGCTGTACGCGATCGAGGCATCAGTCGCGAAACTGACAAAATCGGATGAGATCCTTGCGCCGATTTGGCCTGATGACCCAAAGGGCTAATCACCCCCAGTTGCGCGCTCAGCACGGTCGTTTTCCTAGAGCGAAACGCGGACCCGGCTCAATGGCCCGGGAAAGCGCGCTCGCAGACGCGCGAGAAGACCCTCGCGCAAGCAACGGTCGAGCTCGTACGCGACCGCCGATGAATCCGCCTTTGCGTGCAGCACGCCGCCGCGCAGCGCCGTCAGCTCGGTGCGGGAGGCGATCTCCTGCGGCAACTCAGCCTGCCACAGCTCGATGAGCGCGCCGAGCTGACGCTGCACACGTGTCGTGCGCCGGTCGATCGACTCGACGATCGAACCGATCCCGATCTCGCGTTCCGGCCGGATGCGGTGCTTGCGAAGACGCTCTATATGACGTGCGGACTGCTCGGCGTTCATGCGAGCCGGCATTGTACGGACTGCCTCGTGCCCGTGCGGACCGTCGCCGGATTGCATGATCGCGAAAGCAGGCCGCCGGTTCGCTCAGATCGTCCGCGCATCCGGCATTGAGCGGCCTTGCGGGTGGGTATCTGCAGCGATCATCCGGCCTTCGCGCACGGGACCCGCTTCGCCGTCGGAACGATGACGGTAAAGCTTGCGCCCTCGCCGGGACGCGAGGTCACGGCGATCGAGCCGTTCGCGTTCTCGATGAGGCGGCGGCACACGGCAAGACCCAGGCCGTAGCCCCCCCGCCGACCGGCGGATCGCCCGCTGCTGTCGCCCGCTCGGCCGGCGCCCGACACGAAGGGCTCGAAGATCGCGTCGGCGATCGCGACCGGGATGCCGGGCCCGTCGTCCGTGACGGTGATCAGCGTGGACCCGTCGCCGCGCTCGGCAGCCGAGACCACCAGCGAACCGCCCCGCGTCGCGAGCGCCGTCCGCGCGTTGAGCAGCAGGTTCAGCAGCACCTGCTGGAGCTCGATCGGCGTCATGGCGACTCGCGTCCCCGGAGGCACCGATCGGATCATCCGAATCCCCTGCCGCGAGAGATCCCCGCCCAGGCAGTCGATCGCGTCCTGCAACGTCTCGCCGACGTCGGCCGTTTCGTCGATCGCACCGGAAGCCGAGAACTCGAGGACGGCCTCGAGGATCCGCGCTGCCGCGTCGATGGCGTCGGTCACGCGGCCCGCGGCCTTCCTGCGCAGTGCCGCATCGAGGTCGTCGTCGCAGAGCATCTGGGCGTAACCCCGCGCGGGCGTCAGGAGGTTGTTCACTTCGTGGGCGACGCCCGCGGCCAGGGTCCCGACGAGCGAGAGGCGTTGCCCGTGATCGACCTCGGTCTGCAACGAGGCCAGGTCGCGCTCCATCTCGTGGAGAAGCGCCGTGACCTGCTCGATCGAGCTGTCGGGACGTTCGCTCATGAGGCTCGCCGCGGTCCGTCTGACCGCAGGAGCTATCGGCCGATCCGGGTCCCGACTCAACGTAATGTGTTATCGGACCACGTTTCTCCCCTCCCCACCTCGCCCCCCCTCCGCCCCCGCCGCTGAGCTTGCCGAATCACGATGTACGCGATAGAACATCGATGATCATGACGACGCGGGCGGATCTGCTCTGGGCGGCGGGATTGCTCGAGGGCGAGGGCGCGTTCTGCATCACGACACCGCCCTCCGGCCTTCGGAAGGGCCGCATTCAATGTCAGGGAGTGGACCCTGAAGTCCTCGACCGGCTGCGCGAGACGCTCGGCACGGGCCACGTGAACGGGCCTTACGACCACCGCGCTCCGACCGCTGAACGGCGATTGTCATGGACGTACCAGATCAACCGCCAGGCCGATGTCGCGCGGGTCGCCCGGGCGCTGAAGCCGCACATGAGCCGGCGGCGGCAGAATCAGATCGCGCGCATGCTCGATGCGATGGGGGAGCTGTAAAGGCTGCCTTGCGGTGGCCGGCGGAGGCGGCGAGAAACGACGTTTACCGTGGAACATGGTTCCTCGCCGATGGACAGTGGAACCAAAGGAGACCCGCACATGCCGACTCGCAAGGACGCAGCGACGCCGTCACGTCGCCGGCTCGGAAAGGGGCTGGGCAGCCTGATGTCAGCGCGGCCCGTCGAGGTTGCCCCCCCGCCAGAGCCGCACTCGCCCTCCGCTCCCCCCGACGCCCCCTCCGGGCCCGGCCAAATACCGATCCACGACATCCACGCGAATCCGGTCCAGCCACGAAAAGACTTCGACGAGCAGGCCCTCGAGGCCCTTGCGGACTCGATCCGGTCGGCGGGCATCATGCAGCCCGTCATCGTCCGGCCACGGGCCGCGGGCGGCTACGAGCTCGTGGCGGGCGAGCGACGCTGGCGGGCCGCCCAGAGAGCGGGCCTGGAGGCGATGCCGGCGATCGTCCGTCAGGCCGACGATCGGCAGGTGGCTGAATGGTCACTGATCGAGAACCTCCAGCGTGAGGATCTCAATCCGATCGAGCGGGCCGATGCATTTCGCCGTCTCAGCGACGAATTCGGGATGACCCACCAGGAAGTCGGCCAGGTCGTGGGACTCGACCGCTCGAGCGTGACGAATCACCTTCGCCTTCTCGATCTCGACGACCAGATCCAGGACGTGGTCCGGCTCGGGCTCCTCAGTCTCGGCCATGCCCGGACGCTGCTGTCACTTCGCGACCCCGATCTCCGGCGCCGGGTGGCGTTGAAGGCGGCGCGGGAAGGGTGGTCCGTTCGGGCGACGGAACGCGAGGTCAACCGGCTGAGCAAGCGGGAGGACGGCGGGAGCGACGGCCCAACGAGGTCGATCAACACACGCCGCGCGCACCTCGCCGATATCGAGCGTCGCCTCTCCGAACACCTCGGGACGAAGGTTGGCATCAGACCAGGCAAGAAGAAAGGCTCCGGCTCCCTCGTCGTGAGCTTCTACGACGGCGCGCAGTTCGAGGGCCTGATGGAGCGGTTCGGGTTTCCGGTCGACTCAGACTAAAGCGGACTTCTGTCTCCGGTTTTGATCGGCGTGCTCTCTCTCGCCGTCGTGGCAGGCGCTACCTGTTGCAGCGGTGGGACATACACCGCGCGCCGGCCCCGGCGGACTTGCGCAGTCCTCTCGTCCTCTCGCAGTCCACTCGCAATCCTCTCGCAAACCTCGCGCGATCCGTGAAGCGTCCTTCGCGCGCCCATGCGCCGGTCGCCCCGGCAACCGGAGCCGTGAGTCCACTGAAACGCCGGGCGCACGAGCCGTCCACCGGGGACCCTCACTTTGTACGCAAAGCTGGCAGAGGGCTCCCCCCTCTATTAACATCGCGGCGTGTCGCAGTGGGGTGTTTACGTCGGTGACGACGCCGGGCTTCGCGCCGACGCAACGCTCGAACGCCATACGAAGTGCCCGACGAAAGCCGCTCGCAAGAGAACGGTAAGGGTCGCGAACGTCGGAAGGGAGAATCCTACGGTCGGAGTTCCACGCTCTTGTTTGCAGCAAAGACGCCGCCTCCACGACGAGGTCTCACCGAAGGATGACGCCATGGCCACCGGTCAGAAAAAGAAGGTCCGTAAGAAAGCCGGAGTCGAGCTGCGCTCCCGACGACGCACACCAGGCAAGGCACCGACCGATGCAATGCATGACGCCGATCGTAAGCTCGCATCGTTGAGCGCGAGCGCGCTCCAGGCGGAACTCAAACGCCGTCTCGACACGTTGCAGGCGCATCGCGAGTCGCTGATGGACGAGATCAACAGGCTCGACCTCGAGATCGCGAGCTTCGACTCGACGACCGGATCGCGTCGCAACGGCGGGCGCACACGCAGCGGCTCCGTGCGGAGGCGTCCGCAGAACTCGACGAACCTCGTGCAGGCGCTCGCGAAGCTGCTGGACGATCGCACGCTCTCGGTCACGGAGATGTCGGAGGAGGTCCAGCGCGCGGGCTACCGGACGTCGAGCCAGAACTTCCGCACGATCGTGAACCAGACGCTCATCAACAACAAGAAGCTGTTCAAACGCGTCTCCCGCGGGAAGTACACCGCCCGCACACGCTGATCCGGCTCACCTGACTACCGGAGTTGCCCAGGCTGCCCGCAGCTGCGAGAGCGGAGGCGCGTCCACGCCGGACGCCGGCCGGAAAGACCTCAGCCATTCGTGCGCCCGACGCGCAGGAACGACGCTCAAGACGCCCTGCGCCCGGGCCGATACCGATCGGTCGGGGCGGTCCGGGGCGGTGCGTGCGTCCTGCGCCACGAATGAGCGGCCGTCACGGGGGCGGGGGCACGGTGGCTCGCGCTTTGCACCACCCGAGGAGTCAGAAACGGTGGATGGTCTCGATCGGATCACGACGCTCGCCGTACCGCGTCCCGAGCAGGCCCGGGCGGCCGTGGAATCGGCCAGCCTGCTGTTCCGGCGTCACCTGGCGAACTGGAGCCGGGACGTGCTGGGCCTGCGGGAGGGCCGCCGGCGCCTTCCGGGACGGACCGCGGAGGCGGCGGACGCCGTTCGGCGGCGTCACGCGGCCTGATCGACGAGGAGCGGGCACATGGGTTCCATCACGACCGGCATCGGGCTCATCAGCGGCATCGACATCGCCGGGCTCATCGACAGCCTGATCACGCTCGAGTCGGCGGGGAAGTTCCGTCTCCAGGAGCGGCTCGGCGTGCTCCGGTCGCAGCAGACCGCGCTGCTGGACGTCAACGCGCGACTCCTCGCATTCAAGAGCGCTGCCGGCGGCTTCCGGACGAAAGACATCTTCCGCACCACGGCCGCGGCGAGCAGCGACGAGGACTCGATCACGGCGAACGCGACCACCGACGCGAGCCCCGGCTCGTACAAGTTCATCGTCAAGCAGCTCGTCACGACCAGCCAGCAGATCACGCGCGGCTACGCCACGCGCAACGCGAGCCCGCTCGGGCTCGACCAGCTCTCGTTCGAGTTCGGCAACGGGCGCCTCGCCCGCGACCGCGCGCTCGAGGACCTCAACGGCGGCGCCGGCGTTGACCGCGGTCGCATCATCATCGATGACGGCACCGACTCGGTGACCGTCGATCTCACCGACGTCACGACGATCAACGAGGTGCTCGAGCGCATCAACGGCAACGGCGAGCTCGACGTCACGGCGACCGTCGCGGACGACCGGCTGGTGATCACGTCGAACACCGGGAATGACATCACGATCTCGAACCGCGTCGGTGACACCACGGCGACCGACCTCGGCATCGTGGGCACCAGCGTCGGCCAGGTCCTCACGGGTACCAGCGTCTTCTACCTCGGCCCGGATACCGCGCTGAGCACCCTCAACGACGGCAACGGCGTCCTCACCCGCGACAACGGGCTCATCGATTTCGTGATCACGACGCACGACGGCTCGACGATCGAGATCGACCTCGGCCGGATCGACGAGGACATCGACGACACCACGCTGCTGAGCGAGCTCAACGACGGCGCGGGGGTCGGCATCGACGACGACAACGACACGTTCGACATACGCTTCGTCGACCGGGACGGGAACGCCCACGACGTGGACCTGAGCGGCGCGACGACGGTCGGGCAGCTCCGGACACGCATCGCCAACGAGACGGGCGGCCGGATCAACCTTGTCGTCGAGGGCGGTGACAGGTTCAAGGTCGTGGACACGGTCGGAACGGGTGGCCAGAACCTCCGGATCGAGGGCACCGACGACAACGGCAGCCAGGTCGCGGAGGACCTCGGGATCCTGAACGAGACGGGCGTCGCCGCGAACGAATACGTCGGCACGGTCATCCCGAGCACGATCGACCAGCCGGCGGTCTCGACGATCCAGGAGGTCATCGACCGGATCAACAACGACGATCAGAACCCCCTCGGCGCGAAGATCGTCGCGTCGATCGCCCCGGACGGCCAGCGTCTCCAGCTCCAGGATCTGACGATCGGGGCGGGACCCCTCGTCGTCGCGTCCACGCTCACGAACCCGACTGCCGCCTCCGATCTCGGCATCGAGACCGCGTCCGGCGGGGCGCTCTACACGGGCGCGCGGATCTTCGGCAGCCTGGGAACGGTGCTCACCAGCAGCCTGAACGGCGGTCAGGGGCTCGCGGGGGCGACGACGGTCACCTTCGCCGATCGCACCGGTCTCGCCAGCTTCGATTTCGACAACGTCGATACGTACGAGACGGTCTCGGAGCTCATCGACGCGATCAACACCGAAGCGCAGATCAACGGCGTCCAGATCACCGCGAGCCTGAACGACACGGGTAACGGCCTCAGGATCACCGACACGTCCGGGAGCACGGCCGCCAACCTCATCGTCAGCTCCGTGGACGACACCGCCCGGCTCCTCGGCATCGAGGCGGACGTCGCGGCGGACACGGTCGTCGGCCAGAACGTCCAGCTCCAGTACGTCTCGCGCGCGACGAAGCTGAGCGACCTGAACTACGGGCGGGGGATCGCCACGGGCAGCTTCCGCATCACCGACGGCCTGGGCGATTCCGCGACCGTCTCCGTCACGAGCGGCATGAAGACGGTGCAGGACCTCCTCGTCGCGATCAACGGCCAGGGGCTCGAGATCAACGCGCGGATCAATGACAACGGCGACGGCATCATCATCGAGGACAGAGACCCGCTCGCGTCGCGCATCGTGAAGCTCAAGGTCGAGGGCGGCAGCGGCGCGACCGCGCGCGACCTCAACATCGTGGGCGAGGCGGCGACCGTGGACGCGGGCTTCGTTGACGGGTCGTACGAGCAGGTCGTCGACCTCGACACGAGCGACTCGCTTGACGCGGTCCTCGCGAAGATCGCTGACTCCGGCGCGCCGGTCTCGGCCAGCATCATCAATACGGGCTCCGGCTCGGCGCCCTTCCGGCTGAGCCTCACGTCGGGCATCACGGGCACCGCCGGCGATCTCGTCATCGACGCGGGCGGGGCCGACATCGGCCTGAGCGTGCTCGCCGCGGGGAGGGACGCAAAGGTCTTCTTCGGCGCCGACACGCCGGAGGACGGGTTCCTGCTTACGAGCAGTACGAACACGCTCGACGGCGTGATCGAGGGTGTCACCATCGACCTCCACGACACGAGCGACGACCCGGTCACGCTGACGATCACCCGCGACGAATCGGCGATCACGGGCGCCGTCAACCAGTTCGTCACGTCCTTCAACGACGTCGTCGGGCGGATCAAGGAGTACGACTTCTTCGACACGGAGACCGAGGAGCGCGGGCTGCTCCTCGGAAACCCGACTGCCGCCCGCATCCGCGACGCGATGTACCGCGTCGCCTCGGGACGCGCGTTCAACGTCGGCGGCTCTTTCCAGTTCCTCTCGCAGGTGGGGATCCGCTTCAACGGCGAAGGGGAGATGACGTTCGACCAGGACGCGTTCCTCGCGGCGTACCAGAGCGATCCCGAGAGCGTCGAAGCTCTCTTCGCCGCGTACGAAGTGGACACCGGCACGAGCAGCGAGGAGGAAATCGTCGAGGGCGTGACGGTCCAGAGCTCGGACCTCTCCTTCGACGCGCTCGGCTTCGGCAGTCTCTTCGACAACCTGCTGGACGATCTGACGAACTCCATCAACGGCGTCACGACGCTGGCGGACCGGGGGTTCGACTCGCAGATCGAATTGATCAACAACCGGATCTCGACGATCGACCAGCGTCTCGAGGCCCGCCGCGCCCAGCTCACGCGGGAGTTCGTGGCGATGGAGCGGGCCCTCGCGCTGCTCCAGGGGCAGAGCAACGCCCTCGGCAGCCTGGCCCAGAGCGTGAACCTGGCGGGGGCGCTCGGGACGGCATCGACGCAGCGACGGTGATCCCGACGCGTTTCCGCCGCGCGGTTTCGGCCTGCTTCGCGCACATTCGAGCGTCCCCGGCGCTTATGCGGTCGGCTTTGCCCCAAGTCGGTGCTCGCCTGTGCCGATAGCTATGCCCATGCCGAACGTTCCGGGTCCGAATCCGTATCTGCGAACGAAGGTGATGACCGCCTCGCCGGCGGAGCTCCGGCTCATGCTGTTCGACGGCGCGATCAAGTTCCTCGAGCAGGCGAAGCAGGGGCTCCTCGAGAAGAACCACGAGAAGGCCTTCGAAGGATTCACGCGTTGCCAGGACATCCTGATGGAGCTCCTGAACGCCCTCGACCCGAAGCACGCCCCCGAACTCTGCAAGCAGCTCTCCGGGCTCTACACGTTCATGTACACCCGCAGCGTCACCGCCTGCATCGAGCACGACCCCGACATCGCCGAGGA
>CAZXBB010000045.1:0-25113 GCA_964638815.1 uncultured Isosphaeraceae bacterium | reverse complement strand
AACCTCGCTGTATCGTCAAATACGGCGTCGGTTCGGCTCCTTGCCACGACGAAAAGCATCGCACTCGGGCAACGCCGCAGTTCTTCAACCGGCTGCTAAACTTCTCCGCGATGCACGTCGCCGGCGTTCAATTCGACATCGCCTGGGAGGACAAGGAAGCGAACCACCGGATCATCGAGGACCTCCTCGTGACCGCCGGTCTTCCGAAGGGTACGTTCGTCGTCCTCCCGGAGCTTGGCGACACCGGGTTCAGCTTCCATCTCGACCGGATCGCGGACGAGGCCACCTTGCCGTGGGCGCAGACCCTGGCGCGCCGTCTCGGGGTCTGGATCCAGGCGGGCTTCGCGCGACGCGGTCCGGACGGACGCGGCCGGAACTGCGCGACGATCGTCGATCCCGGCGGCGCGGCCGTCGGGACGTACGAGAAGGTTCACCCGTTCAGCTTCGGCCGCGAGATCGAGCATTTCTCGGGCGGCGAGCACCTGCTCGTCCGCCGCTGCGGCGAGGCGGTCGTCTGCCCGCTCATCTGCTACGACCTTCGCTTCCCGGAGCTGTTCCGCCTCGCCGCGGTGACGCCGCCGGAACCGGCGCAGGTGTTCACGCTCGGCGCGAGCTGGCCGGACGCCCGCCAGACGCACTGGCGCGCGCTGCTCATCGCCCGCGCGATCGAGAACCAGGCGTACGTCGTCGGCGTGAACCGCGTCGGGCGGGATCCGCATCTCAGCTACGCCGGCGGCTCGATCATCGTCGCGCCGTCGGGCGAAGTCCTGGCTGAAGCGGGAGAGGAAGCGGCCGTCCTGCGCGCCGACCTCGACATCGCGACGCTCGCGACGTGGCGAACCGACTTCCCCGCCCTGCGCGACGTGCACCGGAGCCTCTTGGGGTCGATCCCGGTCGCCGGCTGAACGCGACGCGAACCCCGCTTGACAACCGCCCGGATGGATCTAGGCTTCCGGTCACCGGCGAGGTAGCTCAGTTGGTAGAGCACCGCATTGAAAATGCGGGTGTCGGCGGTTCAAGTCCGCCTCTCGCCATTCGGGTCGATCGTCAACCTGAATCGGGGTCGCTCCCTATCATCGCCGGTGAAGAGAACGATCCTCATCGCGTTGGCCGCCATCGCCTGCGGGTTGGTCCACGGCTGCAACCGGGAAGGTGAAACGCCCGCTCCGGCGCCGGTAGCGGCGCCCGCGACTGTCCAGCCGCCCCCGACGCAGACTTCGCCCTCGACGCCCGCCGCGTCGTCCGCCGCGCCGTCATCTCCGCCGTCATCTCCGCCGTCATCTCCGCCGTCATCTCCGTCCCCCCCGGGTGCGCAGACGCCGCCTGTCACATTCGATCCGCCCGAGCTCGACTTCGGCGTCCTTGCGCCGGAAACGCTCGCGCGCGGGCTCGTCACGATTCGCAACGACGGCGACGCGCCGCTGAAGATCATCGCTTCGCGCACGAGCTGCGGCTGCACTGCGACGACGCCGCTCGACGGCCGCGTGATCGCCGCCGGCGCCGAGCTCACGTTCGAGGCGAGCATGAAGCTCAAGTCGGGGCTCGGGCCGAAGCAGGAGCGCGTCGCGATCCTCTTCGAGGGCTCCGGGCAGGGCGTGATCAATTACGACCTCAAGGCCGAAGCGAGCCTGCCGGTCCGCGCGGTGCCGCCGTACATCACGGCGACCGAGACCCTCGGTGGCCGCGTGGAGCTCGAGGCCCGGGACGGGGTGCCGTTCCGCGTGCTGTCGGCCGGCGGCGCGCCGCCGCGATTCGTCGGCTTCGACCCCGCCGCCGACCCGCCGCGCGCCCGCTACACCATCGAATGGGACCTGACCGCCGAGGACCGCGCGGGCGCGGTGCCGTGGTTCTGGGTCGTCGAAACCGACCGCGCGGACAGCGGGATCGTCGATCTCCGCGTCCGGCACGCCTCGACCCGCGCGACGCAGCCCCGCGGCCGGCCGTGGGTGCCAAAGGACCACCGCGTCGTCGTCGATCGGGTCACGCCGGGCTCGCCGGTCGAGTTCGAGACGCACGTCGATTTCGTTTCCGGCGTGCCGATCCCCGTTGACACCGCCGCGGTCCGCGCCGACGCCCCGAACCTCCGGACGGAGCTCGTGCGCGCATGGGCGGACGGCCGCTCGCTCTGGTACCGCGTCCGGCTGACCGTGACCGACGCGCCGCCGGGGCCGCTCTACGAGACGGTGACGGTGACGGCGGACGGGTTCGATGAGCCGTTGCGCGTCATCGGGCGGATCGTCGGGCGAAACTGACCTCCGCGGCCCTCCCGCCGTTCCGGCAGTTCGGTCGCTTGGGGGGGCCTACAGCGCGAGCAGCCGATCCAGGCCGTCATCCACGACCGACCGCGGCGACAGCCCCGGCAACGGGTAGTGCTCGCACAACGCGTGCCCGAGCGCCTCGGGATCCGCCATCACGAAGAAGACCGGGTAACCGATGACGTTCGCCGCGAAGCGCAGCGCGCGCGGAAGGTGGATCTGTGTCGTCGCCACCATCAGCTCGTGCGGCTCGAAGCGCATCGGAAGCACGCGGAACTGCCATGCCTGGCGCCGGGTCACCAGCTCCAGCGCGCCGGGCTCGTAGACCTCGAGGGCCGGATCCACGGTGCGCGTCAGCCCCGCGTACTGCCGGGCCCACGCCGTCTCGATCGCCGCGGGGTCGACGCCGTAGAGACGCTCGGCCAGGACGCCGAACGGCTCGCCGGTGTCCTCTTGATGCTCGAGGATGGAACCGACCTGCGCCTCGCTGAGCACACCGTTTTCGACAAGCAGATCACCGAGTCGCAGTTCCACTTCGCTCCCTCCTTCAACGCCTCCAGCCGCGGTATCGACCACCGCGAGGCCGGCGGCGCGTGCGAGCAGCGATTGCGCCCGCACTCGGACCCTGGAGAACGCACCTGTACCGTGTGGCCCGGCGTGGCAAGCTGAGGCCGGCGCGCCGCGCCGCCTCGCTGCGCCGCTCATCCGGACCAGCTTGCCCGCGGGCCGCGCGTTCGGTGAAGAACGCCTCATGCCTGCGGGCGACGTCCGAGAAGCGCCGGGATAGGCTGTTGACCCAGATAGGCTGTTCACCCATGCACGAACGCGCCCGCGACGCCCTGCTCTCGGCCTGGGGAAGACGCGTCTCCTCCCACCCGTACCTCGCCCTCGCCGCGTGCCTGCTCCTGGCCGCGGGGGGCATCGTGCTGACCGTTCGCGAGCTCGAGTTCCGGCCGGATCGCGACGACCTGATCGCGCAGGACCTCGCGTGGAACCAGCTCTACGCCCGCTACAAGAGCCGGTTCGACCGTTGGGACGATCTCATCGTGTGCCTCGACGGCGATCCCGCCGACGAGCGTGTCGATGCGCTCGGCCGCGCGATCGCCGAGACCGTGCGCGCGGACCCGCGCGTGCTCGCGGCGGACGCCGGGTTCGCGATCAGCGAGGTCGGTCCGCGTCTCTTCGCCGTCGCCCCGGAGGAGATCTTTCAGGCCATCCTCGACCAGCTCGCGGCGGCGCGACCGATCGTCGAGGCGCCCAACGCCAACGCCGCGCTCACCGCGGCCCTCGGGGCGCTCGCCGCGGGCGAGGCCGAGACGCCCGACGGTCTCGCCCGGCTGGAGGATCTGCTCGCGCCGTACCTCGCGGCGCTCGCGGGCGAGACTCCGGCCTTCGCGTTCATGCAGCCGGAGGTCGCCCGCTGGCAGCCCTACGTGAGCGGACGCGGCTCCGGAAGGCTGCGATTCGTGCTCGTCCAGTTCGGTGAGGAGAGCGCCGGCATCGACCGCCTGGGCGAGGACATCGCGTGGCTGCGCGGTGAGATCGGCGACGTGGTGGCGGCCTCCGGGATCCGGGGCGTCACGTGGGGCGTCACGGGGGTTCCCGCGATCGAGGCGGACGAGACCGAGCAGTCGATCCACGACTCGACACTCGCGTCGCTCGTGGCCTTCGTGCTCATCACCGCGCTCATGGTGGTGGTCTTCCGCGGCGTCGTCGTGCCCGCGCTCGCGGCGACGGCGTTGCTCATCGGCCTCGCGTGGAGCTTCGGCTGGCTCGTCATCGCGGTCGGGCACCTCCAGCTCCTCTCGGTCGTCTTCTCGGTGATCCTGCTCGGGCTGGGCATCGATTTCGCGCTCCACCTGGTGGCGCGGCTCGAGCTCGTGCAGGACGAGCACGACGACCTGCCGGCGGCGATCGAGCGGGTCTTTCGCGGCATCGGCCCCGGACTGATCACCGGCGCCGTCACCACGGCCGCCGCGTTCGGCGCGACGGCCCTGACGCAGTTCAAGGGCATGGCGGAGATGGGGATCATCGCCGGCGGCGGAATCCTGCTCTGCCTCGTCGCGGTCCTCACGAGCTTCCCGGCGATGCTCGCGATCACGCGACGATGGAAACAGATCATCCGGCACCGCGCGGGCGGCGAGACCGCGCACTTCGCCCACGGGTGGCTGGACTCGGTGGATTTCCACCCGAAGGCGGCGCTCGTCGTCGCGGCGATCGCGGTCGGCCTCGCGGTGATCCCGGCGCTGCGCGTCCGGTACGACCCGAACGTGCTGAACCTGCACCCGCCCGGGATCGAGTCGGTCGTGTGGGAGCGACGTCTCGTGGACGACGACGCGGGCAGCGTGTGGAGCGCGCTCGTCGAGACCGACGCCGACTCCGCGCCCGCGCTCGTGGACCGCCTCCGGGCGCTGCCCGAGGTCGCCTACGTGAACGGCATGGGCGTGCTGCTGCCGGCGGACCGGGCGGAGCGCGCGGCCCGGATCGCGGTCGTGCGCGACCGGCCGATGACGCCCGCGGACGCGCCGCCCGGGCTCGAGCAGACGCGGCGACAGCTCGCTGCGGTGCGTCTCGGACTCGATCGGCGCGTCGCCGGCGCCGCCCCGGAGACCGCGGCCGCGCTGCGCGCGATCGCGGAGCGGATCGCGGGCGCGCTGTCGTCGTCCGCCCGCGTCGATGCGGCCGAAGCCGCACGCCGGTTCGCGATCCTCGACGAGCGGTTCCGGGCCGCGCGGGACTCGCTGACGAGCTGGATCGACGCCGCGCTCGACTCCGCGCCGCCCGGCCCGGACGATCTTCCGCGGGGGCTGCGCGAGCAGTGGGACCGCGACGGCGTGTGGCTCCTCCAGGTCGCTCCCACGCCGGACCCGGCCGGCCTCTCGATCCTGGATCCCCGGCGGCTGGAGGCGTTCGTCACCGCGCTGCGGACGGTGGCGCCCGACGTCCTCGGCCCGCCGGTCCAGATCTACGAGTCGAGCCTGCTCATCAAGCGCGAGTACATCAAGGCCGCCGGCTACGCCGTGATCGCGATCCTCGTCCTGCTCCTGCTCGACTTCCGCTCGCTCGCGGACGCGCTCTGCGCGATGCTGCCCGTGCTCATCGGCTTCATCGGCGCGTTCGGCCTGATGGGCCTCTTCGGTGTGCCGCTGAACTTCGCGAACATCATCGTGATGCCGCTCATCTTCGGCATCGGCGTCGACGCCGGCGTGCACGCCGTCCACCGCTGGCGCGCCGAGCCCTACCGCCGCCCCGCCGGTCTCTCCGGCGGCACCGGACGCGGCATCACGCTCACGATGCTGAGCACGATGATCGGCTTCGGCGCGATGCTCCTCGCCGAGCACCGCGGGATCCGGTCACTCGGCTTCGTGATGCTCGCGGGTCTTGGCGTGACCTTGCTCGGATGCTACCTGGTCCTGCCGGCGGTGCTGCGGTTGCGCACGGCGCACTGGTCGGTGGGTGATCGCGAACGATGACGCCGCGGCGCAAGGGCGCGGAGTGCGCCGGCGTCGCGCTTCGCGGTCTGCCACGGTCTTCCGCGGTCTTCCGCGGTCTTGCGCGGCCAGTTACCTGAGCTGCGAAGGATTCAGGCCGAGAAGATCCGCCGGCACGAACTCGCCGTCCTTCCGGATCACCTCGTCGTCGAACGAAATCGTCCCGCCGCCGTACTCCGGACGCTGGATCAGCACGAGGTCCCAGTGGATCTCCGAGCGGTTGCCGTTGTCGGCGTCGTCGTACGCACGCCCGGGGGTGAAGTGCAGCGAGCCGGCGATCTTCTCGTCGAAGAGGATGTCCTTCATCGGCTCCATGACGTACGGGTTGTACCCGATCGCGAACTCGCCGACGTAGCGGCCGCCCTCGTCGGTGTCCAGGATGGCGTTCAGCGCTTCGTTGCCCGCGTCCGCCGTCGCCTCGACGACCTTGCCCTCGCGGAACGCCAGTCGCACGTTCTGGAACGTGACGCCGTTGTAGATCGTCGGTGTGTTGAAGTGAATGACCCCGTTCACGCTGTCGCGCACGGGCGCCGTGAAGCACTCCCCGTCCGGGATGTTGTGCGCGCCGGAGCAGGGAATGACCGGGATGTCCCTGATCGAGAAGCGAAGGTCCGTCTCGCCCGGCCCCTCGATGTGCACGCGGTCGGTCCGCCGCATGCACTCGGCGAGCGGGGCCGCGGCGCGGTCCATCTTCGCGTAGTCGAGCGTGCAGACGTCGAAGTAGAAGTCCTCGAACGCCTCGGTGGACATCTGCGCGAGCTGCGCCATGCTGGGGCTCGGCCAGCGCAGAACACACCAGCGCGTGTGGTTGATACGCTGCTCGAAGTGCACCGGCTTCTGGTAGATGCGGGCGACCCGCTTCATCTGCTCATCGTCGATGCCCGCCATCTCGCTCACGTTCCCGGCGCCCCGCAGGCCGAGATACGCGTCCATCTTCGCCATGCGATGGCGGTCGCAATCCGCCCAGACCGCCAGGTTGTCGTCGGGGGCCGACTCGTTGAGCGCGCGAAGGACGCGATTGTGCCGGAGCGCGACATGCGGGTGCCCGCCCGCCTTCCGGACCGCGCGGATCACGGCGATGACCATCTCGTCCGGAATGTCGAACGACTCGACGAGCAGGTGCTCGCCGGACCGGAGCCGGGTCGAGTGGTTGACCAGGACGTCGGCGAGCCGGTCGTAGCGGGGGTCGTGGGGCATCGTCGGTTCTCCTCTCGCGGGTCGGGGCGGACATCATACGGAACGGACTCCGCGACCGCACCTGCTACACTCGCCGCAGCATGAGACCCCAGATCGCCAGCGCAACGCGTGAGCTCGACGTCGCCCGCGAGGCCGCGGCCGCCGGCGGCCGCATCATCTCCCGCTACTTCGCCGATGGCGTCGCGATGCGGGAGAAGGCCTGCGGTGGACTCGTCTCCGACGCGGACATGGAGTCCGAGCACGCGATCGTGGCCGTCATCCGGCGTCACTTCCCCGACCACGCGATCCTCGGCGAGGAGTCGTACAAGGACGACGTCGACGCGCCGCATCTCTGGGTGGTCGATCCACTCGACGGCACGAACAACTTTGCGCACGACATCCCGCACTTCGCGGTCTCCATCGCGTACTTCCGCGACGGCCGCGCCGAATGCGGCGTCGTGCGGGACCCGATGCGACACGACTGGTTCACCGCGGTGCGCGGCGCCGGCGCGTATTACAACGACCGCCCGGCCCGCGTGTGCGGCTCGCCGACCCTCGACCAGGTGCTGCTCGGCCTGGGCTTCTACTACGATCGCGGAGCGATGATGGAGGCCACGCTCGCCGCCACCCGCGAGCTCTTCCGGCGGGGCGTTCACGGCATCCGGCGCTTCGGCACGGCCTCGCTCGACCTCTGCGCCGTCGGCGTGGGCCGCTTCGGCGCCTTCTTCGAGTACGAGCTCGCGCCGTGGGACTTCGCGGCCGGCGCGCTCTTCGTCGAGGAGGCGGGCGGACGCGTCACCGATTGCACGGGCGAGACGCTGCCGCTGGCCTCGAGCCCGGTGCTGGCGACGAACGCCCTGCTGCACGAGCCGATGCTCGAGGTCGTGCGCGCGCACGCGCCGGTGCGCTGATCGCCGCTTCGACGGGATTCGGTGAAGGGTGACGTCACGCGGCTCCCCCCAGGCTCGCTCGCACCGCCTCGTCCACCATCGCGCCCTCGCGCACCCGCAGCGTCACCTCGATCCCGTCCGCATCCGGCGCGAGCCGGAACCAGCCCGCCGCCCGCGATTCGGGGAACCGGCTTCCGCTCCAGAAGCCGTCGGACGCGCGCCCGTGCGCGACGCGACGCCCCTGCGGCGGAAAGGCGTCCCAGCGTTCGACGTGCGAGCCGAGGAGCGCGCTCTCGAAGTCCTTGACGTCCTCGGCGTGCGAGGAGCACACGAGGATCACGTTCTCGGCCCGTGGCATGAACTGGCGGTGCGCGCGTCGGAGCAGACGCCGGATGCGCAGGGTCTCGTCGTTGAAGCCCGAGGGCAGACCGATCGCGAGCGACACGTGCGTGCCTTCCCACGGGGCGACGACGAGCACGCCGCCGATCTCGGCGCCGTCGTTGCCGCGCACGACCAGCTCGTCGCCGACGCGGGCGTGCAGGATGAACGCCGTCGCTTCCCGTACGAGCCGCTGCGTCTCCTCGTCACGGATGCCCTCGTGCCAGCGCACCTTCACGACGTAGGGTCGCTCGATGCGTTCGAGACTCCGCAGACGCGACGAGATCGTCAACCGATTGCGCACCGGAACGTCCGTGTCGAGACGCTTGACGTGCAGGTAGAACTTCGCCTCGCCGCGCGTGACCTCGAAGTCGCACGCCTTGCCGCCCGGCGTCGGCACCTCGAAGCGAAGCGTGCAGCCGCGCTGCGCGAGGTGCCGCGCGACGACAGCCTCGGCGAGCGTATCGAGGAACGACTTCAGGTTGTGGTGGCCGTCGAGCGTGGCCCGCAGCGCGGCGAGCGCCGGATCGTCCGACCACCGCTCGACGGCCGCGAGCAGCGCGGGGTGCAGCTCGCCGCCGAAACGCGCAAGGCCGCCCTCGGCCCGCCGGCGTCGCGGCCGGCCGCCGACGCTCACGCCTCGCGCTCCGGGTGCAGGCGAACGTGCGGCGGCGTCCGCGCGGCGCGCGGTCGCGCCGCGTCGTCATCGCTCTCGCCGCGCGCCCCCCAGATCAGCCCGAGCGCCTCGTGCGGCTCGCGGCCGTCGATCAGGAAAGACGCCCCCTGCGCGAGCAGCTCCTCGACGTGCCGGCGCCCCGCCTTCACGTGAAGCTCGACATGGTCGGTCGCGTAGTCGCGCCCGAGCACTTCCGCCCGCTTCTCCAGGAACGAGATCGCCTTCGCGTTCCGAAGCGGGATCCGCACGCGCACCTCGCGGACGCCGCCGAGCTCCGCGTCGAGCACGGCGGCCGCGAGCTCCTCGATGCCGGTGCCGCGCGCCGCACTGATCGGCATCGACTCCGGGTGCCGGTTGAGCCACACGAGGAGATCGTCCGCGTTCGCCAGCTCATCGATCTTGTTGACCGCGATCAGGCGGGGCTGGGTGGTCGCCCCGATGTCGTCGAGCGTGCGGCAGACGGTTTCGAGCTGCATCTCCGAAGCCGGATCGCTCGCGTCCACCATGACGATGAGGAGCTGGGCGGCGATCGTCTCCTCGAGGGTGGCGCGGAACGAGGCGACGAGGTGGTGCGGCAGGTCGCGGATGAAGCCGACGGTGTCGGAGAGCAGCACGGCGTTGCCGCCGCCGAGCTCCCACCGCTCGACCCGCGTCGAGAGGGTCGCGAAGAGCTTCCTGTGCGCGAAGGCGCCGCCGGCCGTCAGCCGGTTGAAGAGCGTCGACTTGCCGGCGTTCGTGTACCCGACGAGGCCGACCGTGAAGTGATCGAGGTTGCGCCGCTCGATCTCCCGCACCCGGCGGGCCTGGATCTCGGCGAGCTCGCGGCGGAGCTGGGCGAGGCGGCGGTTGGCGATCCGGCGGTCGATCTCGATCTGCTGCTCGCCTGGACCGCGCGTGCCGATCCCGACCGGGGCGCCGCCGACGATCTGGCCGAGGTGGTCCCACATCGCGCGGAGCCGGGGAAGCGTGTACTCGAGCTGGGCGATCTCCACCTGGAGCTTCGCGGCGTGCGTGGTCGCGCGGTTCGCGAAGATGTCGAGGATCAGCTCGCTGCGGTCGAGGATCTTGCATCCGACCACCTCTTCGAGCGACCGGATCTGGGCGGGGCTGAGGTCGTTGTCGAAGATGACGAGCGACGCCCCGGTCAGCTTCACGAGCTGATTGAGCTCCTCGGTCTTGCCCTTGCCGAGGTAGGTCTTGCCGGACGGCTTGCGCCGGTTCTGAACGAGCTCGCCCTTGACGACGGCGCCGGCCGTCTCCGCCAGCGCGCGCAGCTCGCGGAACGGCTCCACCGGATCCGCGTAGGCACCAGGCAGGCTGACATGCACGAGCACGGTCGGCTCGGCCGCGACATTGAGCTCTTCACGGACCAGTTGGGACATGGGGCGGTCAGCCTATCATATGGCCCCTCCCGCGAAAGGATCTTGTCGTGCGCATGAAGCGATTCCTCGCCCCCACCCTTCTCGTGACGCTCGTCCTCGCGATGCTCATCCAGCTTCCGCTGGCCATCGCCGACCGGTCGTCGGCATACGAGTGGTTCAATCCTATCGTCGAGATTCGCCGCATCCTGCTCGACGGATACGTGATCGAGCCCAACGAGCAGGCCATGCAGCGCGCGATGATCGACGCGATGATCGACCTGCTTGACGACCCCTATACCCAGTACGTGCCCCCCATCGAGATCGCCGAGTTCAACAAGCAGCTCCGTGGGACCTACGCCGGCATCGGGGCCGAGGTGAACGTGGCGGACGGGTACCTCATCATCGTCACCCCCATGGACGACTCTCCCGCCCTGCACGCCGGCGTGCTCGCAGGGGATGTCGTGCTCGAGATCGAGGGCCGGTCCACGTTCGACGTGCCCATCAGCGAGTGCGTCGAGCTCCTGACGGGCGAGGCGGGAACCCCCGTGAACATCCGCGTGCGGCATCTCGACGGCCAGGAGGAGCAGCTCGCGATCGTGCGCGAACGCATCGTCACCCGGACGGTCAAGGGGCTGCGCCGCGACGGCGAGGACTGGAGCTACTGCGTGGACGACGCGCTCGACCTCCACTACGTCCGCGTCACGCAGTTCAACGCCGACACCGTCGACGAACTTGCTGCGGTGCTCGGCGAGTTGGAGTCGCGCGGGCTCGGCGGCCTCGTCCTGGACCTCCGGGACAACCCGGGCGGCGGGCTCGACACCGCCGTGGCGATGGCGGATCTCTTCCTGCGGGAGGGCACGATCATCACGGTGCGCCCCCGCCGCGGCGACGAAGTCGTGTACCGCGCCAAGGCGCGGGAGACGCTCCCCGACTTCCCGATGGTGGTGCTCGTGAACGGCAGCTCGGCGTCCGCCAGCGAGATCATCGCCGGCGCGCTCCAGGAGAACGGACGCGCGAAGGTCCTCGGCATGCGGACGTACGGCAAGGGCTCGGTGCAGGAGGTGCGTTCGCTTCCGTACGACGCGGGCACGCTCAAGTACACGGCGGCCCACTACTACCTGCCGAGCGGCCGGAACATCAACCGCAACCCCGACGGCGATGAGTGGGGTGTGGATCCCGATCCCGGCATGGTCGTACCGATCACCGACGAGGCGTACCTCGAGCGATTCCGCCTGCGCCGCGAATACGAGATCATCCGGCCTGCCGACGACGACTTCGCCGAGTGCGCGCCGACGGACTGGATCCGGGAGAGGCTCGCGGACGAGCAGCTCGCGGAGGCGGCCGAGGCACTCCGTGGGAGGGTGCAGTCCGGCGAGTGGACGCGCGTCAGCGAGGCGGAAGCCGAGGACGAGGTCTTCGACCTCGAGCTCAAGCGCGCGACGGCCGCCCGCGTGCGCCTCCTCGAGCAGCTTCGTGGGGTCGACGAACGCATCGGTGAGATGCAGGAGCGCGGGGCGGGCGCGGGTCAGCCGCCGATCCTCCCGCCGGGTATCGACCTCACCGACGGCACGCTTTCGATCCAGGACCGCGACGGGCGGCTTATCGCGACCTACCAGATCGAGGGCGGCGACCTCGCACTCGCGCTCCACTCGGTGACGCTGCGGCCGCTCGGCGGGGCGATCGAAGCACCGACGGACGAGAACTGAACGCCGACGCGCTCATCCTCGGCATCGAATCGAGCTGCGACGAGACCGCTGCGGCCGTCGTGCGCGGTCCGCGCACGGTGCTGAGCAACGTCATCGCGACGCAGCACGAGCTGCACGAGGCGTACGCCGGCGTCGTACCGGAGATCGCCAGCCGCGCGCACCTCGAGCGCATCGCGCCGGTCGTCACCGAGGCGCTGCGGGAGGCGGGCGCGGCGTTCGGGGATCTCGACGCGATCGCCGTCGGCAACCGGCCGGGCCTGATCGGTTCCCTGCTCGTCGGCGTGAGCGCGGCGAAGGCGCTGGCCTGGGCGCTCGGCCGGCCGCTGATCGGGATCGATCACGTGCACGCGCACCTCGTGGCGGGCGTGCTCGGCGCCGAGACGCTGCCCGCGTTCCCCGCCCTCGGCCTCGTCGTCTCCGGCGGCCACACGAGCCTCTACCGCGTGCCGGACCTGGCCCGCGTCGAGCTGCTGGGCCGGACGATCGACGACGCGCTCGGCGAGGCGTACGACAAGTCGGCGGCGATCCTCGGTCTCGGCTACCCCGGCGGCCCGGCCCTCGACGCGCTCGCGCAGACGGGCGACGACCGCGCGTACGACTTCCCGGTCGCGGCGCTCGCGCGCGAGCGGCTCGACTTTTCGTTCAGCGGGCTGAAGACCGCCCTGCTCTACGCCGCCTGCGGCCAGCCGCGGGGTCGCGGGGCCGGCGCGAAGTTCTCGCGCGACGCGTCCGCGCTCAGCCGCGACGAGAAGGCGGACCTCGCCGCGTCCTTCCAGCGGGCGGCCGTCACCGCGGTGATCCGCAAGCTGCGTCGCGCGATCGGGCGTCATCCGGACGTGCGAACGCTGCTCGTGGGTGGCGGCGTGAGCGCGAACCGCCGGCTGCGGGCCGAGCTCGCGGCGCTCGCGGCGGACCGCGGCCTGGATCTTCGTCTTCCCGCGCCGGAGCTTTGCGTGGACAATGCCGCCATGATCGCCGGCATGGCCATGATCCGGTTCGAGCGGGGCGACTTCGACGACCTCGCGCTCGGCGCGTCGGCGCGCAGCGCGGTGACCGCCCATGCCTGAGACCGTGTTCATCGATCCGCCGCACCCCGCCGCGCTCGAGGAGCGGGCGCTGCTCAAGCAGTGTGACGTCTCGTTCGGCCGCCTCTCCGGTCCGGGCGGCCAGAACCGCAACAAGGTCGAGACCGCCGCGCACCTCGAGCACCGGCCGAGCGGCATCGGCGCGTCGGCGACGGAGCGACGCAAGCAGTACGAGAACCGGCGGATGGCGCTGCGCCGGCTTCGTCTCAAGCTCGCGATCGGGCTGCGCACGAAGGTTTCGCGCGACCGGCACCGGCCGAGCGCGCTGTGGGAGAGCCGTCGCCAGGGGAAGCAGATGTCGATCAACCCGAAGCACTCGGACTACCCGGCGCTCCTGGCGGAGGCGCTCGACGTGATCGTCGCCCGCGACTTCGACGTGGCCGGCGCGGCCGGCGTGCTCGGGCTGTCGATGTCGCAGCTCGCCAGGCTCGTCCGTCACGAGAAGAAGGCGTTCGCGATGATGAACGAGGGGCGGGCGGGGCGGGGGTTGCCGGTGCTGAAGTAACAGCCCCGCGCGGCGGCGGCCGCGTCGGCTCCGGGCATCGGGGTCGTGATCCACCGCGGGTCCGGATGCCCGATCCCGAGAGCGGACGTGGCGCATGCGACACGCACGACGGGGTACGATCCCGGCATGGCGACCACCACCACCCCAATCGACACGAATCGCCTCCGATCCATCATCGCGCAGGAACTTCCCTCGCTCGTCGACATCCGCCGCGACCTGCACGCGCATCCCGAGCTCGGCTACGAGGAGACGCGCACGAGCGGCGTCGTGCAGCGCGAGCTCGAGGCTGCCGGCGTGGACTTCGCACGGAACCTCGCCGGCGGGACGGGCGTGCTCGGGCATCTTCCCGGCGCCGCCGGGCGCGCGATCGGCCTGCGCGCCGACATGGACGCGCTTCCCATCGTGGAGTCCACGGGCCTGCCCTACGCCTCCACGTGCGCGGGCAGGATGCATGCGTGCGGGCACGACGGCCACACGACGATCCTCATCGGCGCCGCCCGTGTGCTCGCGCGGATCGCCGACGACCACGCGCTGCCGCGTCCGGTCACCTTCCTCTTCCAGCCCGCCGAGGAAGGCGGTGGCGGCGGGAAGCGCATGGTCGAGGACGGCTGCCTCACCGGGAACGTCATCGGTCCTCCGGTGGAGCGGATGTTCGGGCTGCACGGCTGGCCGCGCTTTCCGCTCGGCGTCGTCGGCACGCGGCCGGGACCGCTCCTCGCCGCGGCGGACATGTTCGAGCTCGTCGTGCGCGGCGTCGGCGGGCACGCCGCATTCCCGCACATGGGACGCGATCCCGTCGTGGCGGCGTGCGCGACCGTCGGCGCGCTCCAGCAGATCGCGTCGCGCAACACCGACCCGCTCGACTCGGTCGTCGTGTCCGCCACGACGATCCATGCCGGCACGCTGCACAACATCATCCCGGACGAGGTGCGGCTCTCCGGCACAGTGCGCACGCTGCGCGATGCGACGCGCACCGCGACCATCGAGCGTCTGAACGCGATCGTCCGGCACACGGCGGAGGCCCACGGCTGCACGGCCGACCTGGAGTACATCGAGGGCTACCCCGTCACCGACAACGACCCGGCCGCCGCGGACTTCGTCCGGACCGTTGCGATCGACGCGTTCGGCGCGGAGCGATTCGTCGGAGTGCCCGCTCCGTTCATGGGGGCAGAGGATTTCTCGTTCTATTGCCGCGAGGTCCCTTCGTGCTTCTTCGTCCTCGGCCTGCTTCCACCGGACCGCGACGCGATGGCGGATCTGCACCAGGCGGGATTCGATTTCACGGACGACGCGATCGCGACGGGGGTCGAGATGTTCTGCCGGCTCGCGCTGCGTTCCTGACCCGTGCGCGGGTAGACTCTGCGGATGGCCATCAAGATCACCTTCCTCGGACACTCCGGCTTCCTGATCGAGGGCTCGTCGCGACGGATCGCGATCGATCCCTTTCTCACCGACAGCCCCGTCGCCGTGCACAAGCCGGAGGACATCCGGTGCGACGCAATCGCGCTCACGCACGGTCACGCGGACCACTTCGGCGACACGATCGCGATCGCGCAGGCGAACGGCGCGACGGTGTACGCCACCTTCGAGATCTGCAACTACTGCGGCGGGCACGGCATCGATGCCGTCGAGCCGATGAACACCGGCGGGAAAGTGAAGACGGACTTCGGCTTCGTCGCGCTCACGCAGGCGTTCCACTCTTCGTCGTACGAGGACCGCTACATGGGCATGCCGTGCGGCGTGGTCATCGGGATCGACGGGGTGACGGTCTGGCACGTCGGCGACACGGCGCTCTTCGGTGACATGGCGCTGCTCGGAGAGATCTACCGGCCCGACGTCGCGATGATCCCGATCGGCGACCGGTTCACGATGGGGCCGGAACTCGCGACACGGGCGGCCGAACTCATCAGGCCCTCGGTGGCGATCCCGGTCCACTACGACACCTGGCCCCCGATCGCGCAGGACCCGGCGAACTTCGCCCCGAACGGGGTCAAGGTGAGGGTGATGAAGCCGGGCGACGAGTGGACGTACGCGGGGTAGGACGTGGTCGTCCCCGGACGACCCGCTTGTCACGGGCCCGCTCCGCCGCTAACCTCCCCGATTCGCAATTCAGACCGTCAGCACCACTGCGGCGGCGGGCTGCACCCCCTGGCCGGGTCCCGCACACCACGCCGCGGTGGGAGGTAGGAGCACCATGGCCAAGAAAATCGACAAGCAGTTCAAGATCATGGCGCCCGGAGGCACCGCGACGCCGGCGCCGCCGATCGGCCCCGCCCTCGGTGCGGCCGGCGTGAACCCGGGTCAGTTCATCCAGGCGTTCAACGAGCGCACGAAGGAACTGAACGGTCGCGTCGTCGGCTGCCTGATCACGGTGTACAAGGACCGGACCTTCGAGTTCGAGATCAAGTCGTCGCCCGCCGCCGTGCTGATCCGCGAGGCGGCCGGGGTCGAGAAGGGCTCGGGGACGCCCAACACCGTGAAGGTCGGGAAGATCACCTCCGAGCAGGTGCGGGCGATCGCGCAGGAGAAGATGAGCGACCTCAACGCGGGGACCGTCGAGTCGGCGGCCCGCATGATCGAAGGCACGGCCCGCTCGATGGGCGTGACGGTGGAGGGCTGAACCGATGGCAGCAACCAAGCGACACCGTGCGAACGAAGAGATGGCCGCGAAGTACAGCGGTCCGCAGCCGATGCCGGAGGCGATCAAGGCGCTGAAGAGCTTCAAGGGACCGAAGTTCGACCAGTCCGTCGAAGTCTGTGCGCACCTCGGGATCGATCCGCGCCAGGCCGACCAGCAGCTTCGCGGGTCGATCGCGATGCCCCACGGCGTCGGGCGCTCGGCCCGCGTCGTCTGCTTCTGCGGCCAGGACAAGGTCGCGGAGGCCAAGGCCGCGGGTGCGGTCGAGGCCGGCGGCGAGGACCTCGTCGAGAAGATCTCGGGCGGATGGTTCGAGTTCGACGTCGCCGTCGCGGCGCCCGACATGATGCGGGTCGTCTCGAAGCTCGGCCGCGTGCTCGGCCCCAAGGGCCTGATGCCGTCGCCGAAGGCGGGGACGGTCACGCCCGACGTGATCACGGCCGTCAAGGAGTACGCGGCCGGCAAGCTCGAATACCGCAACGACGACGGCGGCAACATCCACTGCGTGATCGGCAAGATGAGCTTCTCGGAGACGCAGTTGCTGGAGAACCTCCAGTTCTTCGTGGAGAAGATCGAGAAGATCCGGCCGTCAGCGGCCAGGGGCGTGTACGTCAGGAAGATGATCATCAGCGGCACGATGACGCCGGGAATCCAGATCGCGGTCTGACCACCGTCAGACGAAGGACAAGCAATGAGCAAGCCCGTCAAGGAAATGATCGTGCGTGACTATCAGAGTCGCTTCGGCGATCTCGAGGGCGCGCTGGTCATCGACCTCCGCGGTATCGAGGCGAACCGGAACAACGAGATGCGTCTGGCCCTCGCGGAGCAGAACATCCGCGTCACCGTCGTCAAGAACACGCTCGCGAGGAAAGCGATGAGCGGAACCGGGCTGGCGGCCCTTGCCCCCGCGCTCAGCGGACCATCGGCGCTCGCGTACGGCGCGGAGTCCGTCGTGGACGTGGCCCGCGCGCTCGTCGAGTGGGCCCGCAAAGTCGACAAGCTCGAGCTGCGCGGCGCGGTGATCGACGGCGAGTACTTCGACGGCGAAGCGGGCGTCAAGCGGCTCAGCAGGTTCCCGACCAGGGAAGAGGCGAAGGCCCGGGTCGTCCAGATCGTCCTGGCGCCGGGCGGCCGGCTCGTCGGCGCGGCGATGGCGCCGGGATCGAAGATCCTCGGCATCGTGAAGGAGATCCAGGAACGCCTCGAGAAAGGTGAGACGATCGCGAAGCAGTCCTGAGTCTCGAGCGTCGCCCCCAGGCGCCCGGGATCTCGCCCGGAACCCGATATTCGATATTCCCGCAACCCCCCACGTCCGACTGGCCCCTCGGGGTTAAAAGCCGCTTCCGTCGCGGCTCCTCTCGGACGGGCAGATCATTCAGCAGGATTCAGACTCATGTCCGACGAAGCAGCAACCAAGACGTTCGACGCCAGGATCACCAAGCTCGGTGACGGGATCGCGGAGCTCACCCTCAAAGAGGCCGTGGACCTCGCGGATTACATGAAGGAAACCTACGGCATCGAGCCCGCGGCGGCCGGTGCGGTCGTCATGGCCGGCGGTGGCGACGGCGGCGCCGCGGCGGTCGAGGAGCAGACCGAGTTCGACGTCATCCTCGAGGGCGCCGGCGAAAAGAAGATCCAGGTGATCAAGGCCGTCCGCGAGGCGACCGGTCTCGGTCTGAAGGAAGCCAAGGATGTCGTGGACGGCGCGCCGAAGGCGGTGAAGGAGAAGATCACCAAGGAAGAGGCGGACGCCCTCAAGGCCAAGCTCGAGGAGGCCGGCGCGAGCGTCAGCATCAAGTAGACGAGCCCGTTCCGAACCATGCAGCCCGCGGCCCGGCCGCGGGCTGTCGCTTTTGACGAGACACGTCGGATTCGCCGCGGGGCGGGGGAAAGAGCGTTGTCATACCATGCCCGCGCGGTAAGGTGCGATCCCCCCGTGCCGCCCCGTGCGACGAGGAAGACGAGGAAGAAAAGGAGTCCCAGAGGATGAGTCCGAGATTCAACGCCCGCATCGGGGCCGCCGCGGCCACGGTGACCCTGGTCGGCGCGACCGCGATGGCCGCAGGCGGCGTTCCCGTGTGCCTGCATGACAACGGCGAGAGTGACGACGTCAGCGGCTTCAGCAACCGCGACGGCGACCCCGGCTCGCGGCGGACCCTCCTCGACGACTTCACGGTTCCGGGCGGCGAGACGTGGCGGCTCACCGGGCTGCGGCACCTGCACGTCTGGGACCAGGCGGACCCCGGCGCGGGGACCGGCATGGAGATCGCTCTTCGCTCCGATGACGGGGGCATGCCCGGCACCGTGTTCCAGTCGCTGACGATCACCGATTACTCGGAGGTCGCGACCGGCCGAATGACGTTCCTGCGGGACGAGGCGGAGTCGTGGACGACGATCGAACCGGTGGAACTCCCGGCCGGCACGTACTGGTTCGAAGCCACGATCGTCGGACCCGAGAACAACTTCTGGCTCACGGCGCCGGTGCAGGGCAACGAGTGCTGGGTCAACTACGACGATGGCGGCGGACTGCGTTCGAGCATCGAGCTGCCGCCGATCGGGACGCCGACGGATCTCGCCTGGTGCCTCTCCGGAGAGATCCTCGCCCCGTGCCCGGAGGACCTCGACGGGAACGGCGCCGTGGACTTCGGCGACGTGCTGATGGTCCTCGGGAGCTGGGGACCGTGCGAGGACCCCTGCCCGCCCTGCCCGGAGGACCTGGATGGGGATTGCCAGATCGCCTTCGGCGAGATCCTGGCGATCCTCCGAGCATGGGGCCCGTGCAAGCAGGGGTTATCGGACACACACTCTGCACACCCGGCGTTTCCCCAGGTTCCGCGTCCTGACAGAGATCGCCGTAAATAGAGCCTGTTCAGCTGGTTATCGAACGATCTGTGCCGCCGGAACCGGGGTCGAATCCTGAAATCGCTTGCAACGATCACGGGCGCACGATAATACGGGTATGAACGGTGGGGTCAGTCAACGCAGCGATCCTGCGTGCGCCATGTGTATCGGTCCCTCACCCTGGAGGGACCGGGCGCTCGATCCGCCGTTCATCGGAGGAGGCGGAGGGATACGGGATCGAGATTCGAACACACGCCCAATCTGACCCGCGCGGAGCCGCGGCGGACCGCTCGTCATACCCCACCGGCGCGCGGGCGGCCGACGGAACCCGGGCCGCGCGGAACCACGGCACTACGGACCGGACAAAGAACAAAGGAGTTGACAGGATGAAACGAACGACGATTGTGCTCTCGGCCGCGGCCCTGGGCGGACTCTCCGCCGCCGCGTTCGCGGGCGGAACGCAGGAAGCCCCGAAGACCGGGTGGCCGCTGCTGCTCGGGTATCACCCTGCGAGCCTGACCGAGGCCGCCGGCGGCGCGCAGTCGGCGACGACGCCCCGGACGCGGATCCTGGCGTCCTCTGGCACCTGCGATGGCCTGTACGACAACGGCGATGCCAACGGCGTCAACGGCTACAGCAACTTCACGGTCGGCGTCGGCCCGCGCCGCGGGATGATGGACGACTTCGTCGTGCCGAACGGCGAGACCTGGACGATCAGCGAGATCCACCACACGCACGTGTGGGACACGGCGGCGCCGGGCTCCGGCACTGACCTCGAGCTCGCCATCTGGAGCGACTCGGCGGGCACGCCGTTCGAAGTGATCGTGCCGACGGCGCTGACGACCGCCTACACGGAAGTCGCGACGGGCAACACCGTCTTCAACCGGCCCGAGGCGATCGGCTGGGCCACCTACGATCCCATCGTGCTCGACGCCGGCCGCTACTGGTTCGACGCGGCGATTGCCGGTCCCGAGAACAACTTCTGGAATACGGCCAACCAGCAGTTCCAGGAGTGCTGGCTCAACTGGGACGAATTCGATCCGGCCGGGCCCCGAACCGGCTCGTCGCAGTTCGGCGTGATGAGCGACGTGAACTGGTGCCTGACCGGCACCTCGATGCCCGGTCCCGCCAACCAGTTCGGTCTCAAGCACAGCCCGCGGGGCGATGCCGCGCTCTCGACCCCCGGCGCCGACATGCTGGTGGTGTCGAACATCGGTTCGTCGGGCGAGGACGGCGTGAGCGTCGACCTCGGCGAGGCCGCGGGCGGCTGGTTCGGTCACAGTGAAGCGCCGGCGAGCGGGTCGCTCTCGGTCACGGCGGTCGGCGTGCAGAACGGTACGCCGGACACGATGTTCGCTACCGCGATCGCGACGATCGGTGCGACGTCCAGCATCACGCTCAACGTTACGAACGTGCCCGGAACCACCTTCACCCGCAACCTCTACCTGAACGGCGCGCTCGTCAGCTCGGTCAGCAACATCCCGAGCGGTCTCCCCGCGGCGCAGACGATGGACGCGCTGCCGCCCGGCTACTGCATCGCGGAGCGGACGGCGAACAACGTCATCTACTCGGTCCGGCTGGACAGCCCCGTAACCGTGAGCGGTTTCGGCCAGTGCGACGAGATCGAGCTGATTCCCGACACGGCGAACCCCGGCATCGAGGCCCTGACCAGCGCGAACGTCGGCGCCATGGATACGGGCGACCTGACGTTCGACGGCGGCGGCCTGATCATGTTCGGGAACGAGCACCAGCGTCTGGGCATCGCGAGCCTCACGACGGTCGCACCCCCGCCCGGCCCGGCGACCCCGACGCTGCGCGTCGGCAACCTGGGCGCAGCCGGCACCGACGGCGTCACGATCGGCCTCGACAACGTCGAGTCGCTCGACGTCACGATCAACCCGACCGTCGTCAACGTGACACCCAGGCAGATCAACCTGAGGGCCACCGGCTGCTTCGACGACGTCCCCGGCAGCTCGCTCGGTCGTTCCTCGATCGTCACCGGCGGCGGCATCTCGGTGCTCCAGGGCGACTTCGCGGACATCTCGTCGGCGAACACCGTCCTGATCGAGCTCTGGAACGACGGCGAGTTCGTCGCCAGCGTGCAGCGTCCCGGCGGCGGTAACACGGCCTTCTTCGGCACCAACGGCATGGATCCGTTCCCCCAACTGATCGCCGTCGGCAAGCGTCCGGTCGCCAACCCCTGCTTCTACTGGCAGTTCAACGGCGACCTCACGGTCCGCGCCACTTTCGGCGGCGCGCCGATCGGTGTGGGTGACGAGGTCCGCGTCCTCGCGGATCAGCCCGACGCGCCGATCACCGCGCTCGACTCGTACTCGATCACGAGCAGCCTCTCGAGCACCCTCGTGATCACCGGCGAATCCGTGAGCAACCCCGGCGTCGCCTGCGGCGGCACGTGCGATCCGACGAACGGTGATAACAACGGCGACGGCTGCGTCAACTTCGCCGACGTCCTGAACGTCATCGGCGGCAACTGGGGCTCCGAGGGCGAGCCGGGCATTCCCGGCGACTCCAACTGCGACGGCAGCGTCAGCTTCGCCGACATCCTGCTGATCCTCGCCACCTGGGGAGAAGGCTGCGAGTAAGACGCCGGCGCAGCATCCGGCCTGTGTGAATCCAGCCCCCGGCCGTACTTGCGGCCGGGGGCTTTTCTCTGGCCCGACGCATGAACGGACGGACGATCAGTCTCTCGATGGCGGCCCTGGCGATCGGCGCCCGCGCCACGGCCGCGCCCCCCGGCGTCTGCGCCGACCTCCTCGACAACGGCGCCGCGAACGGAGTCGACGGCTACAGCAACGCCACGGAGAACGTCTTCTCCGAGCGTCGCACGATGCTCGATGACTTCGAGGTGCCCGACGGAGCGACGTGGACGATCGACACGCTGCGTCACACGCACGTGTGGGACACGCGGAAGGTCCCGTCGGGGATCGGTCTGGAGATCGCGTTCCGGCGCGACGCCGCGGGCCGACCGGGCGACATCGTCGCCGGCCCGATCGCGAGCGGCTCGTACTCCGAGGTCGCCACCGGCAGCACCTTCTTCGGTCGCCCGGAGATGGCCACACGCGCGACGTTCGAGGCGATCGCGCTCGACGCCGGTCGCTACTGGCTCGAGGCGACGATCGTGGGCCCCGACGATCGATGCGGTCCGCCTGGCGACGAGCGCCGGGCCGGCGCTCGCGGTCACGGGCGAGACCGCGGACGGGCCCGGCGTCTCGTGCGTCGGTGAGCCGTGCGATCCCGGGCTCGGGGACGTGACGGGCGACGGCTGCGTGGGATTCGCCGACGTGCTGACGGTCCTGGCCCGGTGGGATGACGCCGGCGAGTCCGGGCTCGACGGCGATGCCGACTGCGACGGCGTCGTGGGCTTTGTGGACGTGCTGCTCGTGCTCGCGACGTGGGGCGCGGGTTGCCCGTAATACCCGTCCGGAACCCGAACATTGCTCGGTAACAACGCTGCAACGGCCATGCCAGCGGCGACCGGGTGCCCGGTCCGGCGCCGCGTCGTCCTTGCGCCCGAACGGCCCTGCGGCATCACAATCGGCGATCCGGCCACCGCTGGATCTCTTGAGAAAAAATGGAAAATCTTCCGAGACGGCCTTGCACCCGGTTGTTCAAGTGCTAGCCGGCGGGTACGATGCTTCGTTCGGCGGCAGCGACGTGTACCCACAATTCTGAACGAAATTGCATCACTTCCACCTGGACGGCGGCACGCGGTCAGTGCCCGGTCTTTTTTGTATCCGGTCGGCGTTCGGCGCGGAAGATGCATGGTCCTTGGGGCGACTCCATGGTCTCAACGAAGGTGCGCGACTTCTCCAAGCGCGGCGATGCGATCCCTGTGCCCACGCTCACGCAGATCCAGCGCGGGGCATACAAGCGGTTCCTCCAGCAGGACAAGGACTTCGACAAGCGTGATGTAGCCGGCCTCGAGTCGCTCATGCGCGAGGTCTTCCCCATCGAGTCGTACGACGGCACGATGAAGCTGGAGTACCTCTACTACAAGCTCGACGGTCCCCGGTACACGCCGGAGGAGTGCAAGGAGCTCCGCCTGACGTACGGCATGCCGTTCCGCATCGGCGTGCGGCTCCGTCGCGAGGGCATCGACGAGATCCCCGAGGAGGAGATCTACCTCGGCGAGATCCCGATCATGATGGGCGGCGGCGAGTTCATCGTGAACGGCGCCGAGCGCTGCATCGTCAGCCAGCTCCACCGATCGCCCGGCGTCGACTTCGGCATCGCTTCGGCGGTCGCCGACCGCCCGCTGCACTCGGCGCGCATCATCCCCGAGCGCGGCTCGTGGATCGAGCTCGAGGTGACGAAGAAAGACGTCCTGACGATGCGGATCGACCAGTCGACGAAGATCGCGGCGACGACGTTCCTCCGCGCGCTCGACGAGGCCTTCAGCTCCACCGACAAGCTCCTCGACCTCTTCTACGAGGTGTCGGAGGTGAAGGTCGAGAAGCTGAAGCCCGAGCACTACTCGGCCGAGGTCATCATCGACACCGACAGCGGCGAGGAGCTCTGTCGCGTCGGCGCCCAGATCGGCGACGCCATCGAGGCGATCCAGGCGTCCGAGCTGAAGACCGTCCGCGTCATCTCGAACGCCGCCGACCCGCTGATCCTCAACACGCTCGCCGAGGAACGGCTCGACTTCCTGGCGGAGGTGACCGAGCACGAGGCGGCGCTGCTGAAGATCTACGGCCGTCTCCGCCCCGGCAACCCGCCCCAGGTGGACAAGGCCCGCCAGCTCTTCGCCGAGAAGTTCTTCGACGAGAACCGCTACCGCCTCGGCAAGGTCGGTCGCTTCCGCATCAACCGGAAGTTCGACATGGACATCCCCGAGGACGTCATGCACATCCGGGCGGCGGACTTCCTCGCGGTCATCCGGTACATGCTCGACCTCCGTTCGCAGAAATCCGGCGCTCACGTCGACGACATCGACCACCTCGGCAACCGCCGGCTCCGCACGCTCGACGAGCTGGCGATCGAGGAGATGCGCAAGGGCTTCCTCAAGCTGCGCCGCACCGTGCAGGAGCGAATGAGCGTCAAGGACCCGGACGAGCTCTCGCGGATCGCGGACCTCGTCAACAGCAAATCCATCTCGAGCGCCATCGACTTCTTCTTCGGGCGCAGCGAGCTGTCGCAGGTCGTCGACCAGACCAACCCGCTGTCGATGCTCGTTCACGAGCGGCGTCTTTCCGCGCTCGGCCCCGGCGGCCTCAACCGCAAGCGCGCCGGCTTCGAAGTCCGCGACGTGCACATCTCGCACTACGGTCGAGTCTGCCCGATCGAGACGCCCGAAGGCACCAACATCGGTCTCATCTGCTCGCTCGGCATCTACGCGAAGATCGACGAGTACGGCTTCCTGCTCACGCCCTACCGGAAGGTCTCCAGGGCGAAGGTCACGGGCGAGGTCGAGTACCTGCGCGCCGACCAGGAGATGAAGGCCATCCTCGCGACGAGCGACGTGCTGGACGACAAGGGTCGCCTGGCGGAGGGCCCGGTGCTGGCCCGCCTCAACGGCGACCTCGCGCAGGTCGATGCGAACGACGTCCAGTACGTCGACATCTCGCCGAAGCAGATCGTCGGCGTGTCGGCCGCCCTCATTCCGTTCCTCGAGCACGACGACGCCAACCGCGCCCTGATGGGCTCCAACATGCAGCGGCAGGCGGTTCCCGTGCTGTGTCCGGACCCGCCGCTCGTCGGCACGGGCATGGAGAAGGTCGCGGGGTCGTATTCCGGCATGCTCGTGAAGGCGAAGCGCGGCGGCACCGTCACGGCCGTCGACGCCCAGCGCATCATCATCGACAACTCCGACGAGTACGTCCTCAAGAAGTTCGTGGGCCTCAACGAGCGCACCTGCCAGACGCAGAAGCCGGTCGTCGTGCTTGGCCAGAAGGTCGAGACCGACGAGATCATCGCCGACGGCGCGTCCACGGTGATGGGCGAGCTCGCGATCGGCAAGAACGTGCTCGTCGCGTTCAACACCTTCGACGGCTACAACTTCGAGGACGCGATCGTCATCTCGGAGGAGCTCGTCAAGGAGGACGTCTTCACCTCGATCCACATCGAGTCGTTCGACGTCGAGATCCGCGA
>CAZXBB010000044.1:0-4733 GCA_964638815.1 uncultured Isosphaeraceae bacterium | reverse complement strand
CTCATCGGCATGATCCTCTACTTCGTGATCGGGCGCGGCTCCGACTGACGCCAATTGCGTTGACTGGCGGCGTGCCGCCCGATAGCCTGCGCGCCCGAATGGGTAGGGCGACTGGAGGCTCTGGCATGAACGCGCGGCGCCGGCTCGTGATCCCCCTGGTCGCCGCCGCCGGGTTGCTCGCGCTGTCGGCGTGGAGCGCGGCCTCCCGCGCCGCCCCGCAGGAGACCGGCGACGCCCTTGAAGCGCAAGCCGCGTTCGCGACGGTCGCGCGGGTGCTCCGGCATCCGCGGTGTCTCAACTGTCATCCCAGCGGCGACCGGCCGCGCGTCGGCGAGGATCGTCGCCTGCACGCGATGAACGTCCAGCGCGGGCGCGCAAGCCACGGCGTGGCCGGGCTGAAGTGCGCGGCGTGTCACCAGCCGTCGAACCAGGACCTCGTGGGCGTCCCCGGCGCGCCGAGCTGGCATCTCGCGCCGCGCGCCATGGCGTGGGAGGGCCTCGACGACCACGCGCTCGCCGAAGCGCTGAAGGACCCGAAGAAGAACGGCGGCCGTTCGCTCGCCGAGGTCAGGCGGCACCTCGCGCTGGACCCACTCGTCCTGTGGGGATGGGATCCCGGCGTCGGGCGCGACGCGCCGCCGGTTCCGCACGCGGAGTTCGTCGAGGCTTTCGAAGCCTGGGTCGCGGGCGGCGCCGTTTCCCCGCCTCCGGGCAAGACCAGCTACTGAAGGGCGTGTTGATGCAGGTGGAGTTCAGACTCAACGGGAAGACGCAATCGGTGGACGCCGAGCCGGATACACCGCTGCTCTGGGTGCTGCGCGACGGGCTCGGGATGTGCGGGACCAAGTTCGGCTGCGGGCGCGCGCTCTGCGGCGCGTGCACGGTCCACGTGAACGGGCGCGCGGTGCGGTCCTGCTCGTTCCCCGTCGAGTACGCGAACGGACGCGACATCCGCACGATCGAGGGGCTGGAGGAGGACGCCGTCGGCAAGGCGGTGGTCGCGGCGTGGATCGCAAAGGACGTCGTGCAGTGCGGCTGGTGTCAGCCCGGACAGTGCATGGCGGCGAGCGCCCTGCTGTCGGAGGACGACGACCCGGACGATGAGGCGATCGACGCGGCGATGAGCGGCAACCTGTGCCGGTGCGGCACCTATCCGCGCATCCGGGAAGCGATCCACATCGCGGCGAAGTCGATCCGGGAGGGCCGGCGATGAAGACGAACGAATCGCCCGCCCTGCCGTCGCGACGAACGTTCCTCGCGGGCTCGCTGCTGGCCGGCGGCGGCCTGGTGCTGGCGGTCTCGCCCGCGCGGCAGCTCTTCGCGCTGCGCGCAGACCAGTCACCGCCCGCCGCGTTCGAGCCGAACGCGTTCCTGCGGATCGCCCCCGACGGAACCATCACCGTCATCGCGAAGCACGACGAGATGGGCCAGGGCATCCACACGGGTCTCGCGCTGGCGGTCTGCGAGGAGCTCGAGGTGGACGTCGATCGCGTCGAGGTCGTGCCCGCCCCGGCGGACGCGGCGTACGCTCACGCCGCGTTCCGGCTCCAGGTCACCGGCGGGAGCTCGAGCACGTGGTCGTCGTTCGAAGAGATGCGGCGCGCCGGCGCGACCGCCCGCGCGATGCTCATCGCCGCGGCCGCGGAGCGCTGGGGCGTGAGCGCCGGCGACTGCGTCGCGAAGAACGGCGCCGTCGAGCGGCGCGACGGATCGGAGCGGCTCGACTACGGGGCGCTCGCGAACGACGCCGGGCGCATGCCCGTGCCGGAAGGCGTCGCCCTGAAGGACCGCAAGGACTTCACGCGTATCGGGCGTCCCACCGCCCGGGTCGACTCCGCGGCGAAGGTCCGCGGCACGGCCGTGTTCAGCCTCGACCAGCGCGTGCCGGGAATGCTCACGGCGATGGTCGAGCGATCGCCCTTCTTCGGCGGTCGCGTCACGTCGTTCGACGACCGCGCCGCACGCAAGGTCCCCGGCGTCAAGGCGGTCTTCGAGGTCCCGTCCGGCGTCGCCGTCATCGCGGACGGGTACTGGGCGGCCTTCAAGGCGCGGCGCGCGCTCGGGATCGAATGGGAGCCCGGGGCGGGCGGCGCGCTGGACTCGACGCGTCTCCGCGCCGACTACCTCGAGGCGAGCGGCCGGCCGGGGCTCGTCGCCGGGAGCGTCGGCGACACGGAGCGCGCGCTCGGATCCGCGTCGCGACGGATCGAGGCGACGTACGAGGTGCCCTTCCAGGCGCACGCGCCGATGGAGCCGCTCAACTGCCTCGTGACCCTGCGCGAGGACGGCGGTGCGGATCTCGTCACGGGCTCCCAGCTCCTCGGCGGTGATCACGCGGCCGTCGCCGCGCGGCTCGACGTGGATGCCTCGAAGGTCACGATCCGCAACTCCTATCTCGGCGGCGGCTTCGGCCGGCGCGCCAACCCGGTGAGCGATTTCGTGCGCGAGGCGGTCGAGGTGGCGCTGGCCGCGCGCTCGCTTGGGGCGCCGATCAAGACGGTCTGGACGCGCGAGGACGACATCCGCGGCGGCTGGTACCGGCCCATGTTCGTGAACGCGATGGCGGCCGGCATCGAGGACGGCCGCCTCGTCGCCTGGCGGCACCGCATCGTCGGCCAGTCCATCGCAGAGGGCACGGTCTTCGAGGCGATGATGGTCCGCGACGGTGTGGACGTGACGTCCGTCGAGGGGGCCGTCGAGCTTCCTTACGCCGTTCCCAATCACCAGGTCGAGCTGCACACGATGTCGCTGCCGGTGCCGGTGCAGTGGTGGCGATCCGTCGGCCACTCCAACACGGCGTTCGCGAAGGAGTCGTTCCTCGACGAGTGTGCCGAGGCGATGGGGCGTGATCCCTACGAGCTGCGCCGCGAGCTGCTGGGCGACCACCCGCGTCTTCGCCGCGCGCTCGAACTGGTCGCGGACCGGGCCGGCTGGTCGCGCCCGCTCGCGCCGGGCGTCGGGCGCGGCATCAGCGTGCACGAGTCGTTCCAGAGCTTCGCCGCCCACGTCGTGGAGGCGTCGGTCGCGGACGGGCGGCCGCGCATCCACCGGATCGTCTGCGCGATCGACTGCGGCCCGGTCGTGAACCCGGACCAGGTCGAGGCCCAGATGGAGGGCGCGGCGATCTTCGCCCTCGCCTCCACGCTCGGCTCGCAGATCACCTTCGCGGACGGTCGCGTCGAGCAGAGCAACTTCCACGACTTCGAGATCACGCGGATGCACGAGGCGCCGAAGATCGAGGTGCACATCGTCCCCAGCGATGATCCGATGGGCGGCGTCGGCGAGGTCGGCGTGCCCGGCATCGCGTCGGCCGTGTGCAGCGCGCTCCACGGCGCGACGGGCCGGCGGATCCGCCGGCTGCCCGTCGGCGCCGCGTTCGCGTGAGGCGGAGGATGACGGCGTGAGCGAGCTGCGACGGATGATCGAGGCGGCGGATCGCGCGTTGGACGCCGGCGGCGCGGTGTACCTCGCCACCGTGGTGGACGTGGACGGGTCGGCGTACCGTCGCCCCGGTGCGCGAATGCTCATCCTTCCGGAGGGCGGGCGCGTCGGCTCCATCAGCGGCGGCTGCCTCGAGCGCGACCTGTGCCGTGCCGCCCCCGCACTGGCGGCGGACGGTCCGCGCGTCGTGAGCTTCGACACGCGAGCCGGCGCCGACGCGCCGAACCCGCGGTACGACCTCGGATGCAGCGGCGTCATCCACGTGCTCGTCGAGCGCGTGACGCGCGACGGCGACGACGCCGGCCCGCTCGCCCCCCTGCGCGCGACGCTGCGGACGCGGCAGCCCCGCGTCGCGGCGACCGTCTTCCACGCGGACGACGCGCGTTTCCCGGCGACCGGCACGCGGCTCGACGAGGCCGCGCTGCGCGACCGCTTCGCGCCAGTGCGGGAAGTCGTCGCGACCGTCTCCGCGGCGGGGCGTCCGGTGGCGTGCGAACTGACGCACGGGGAGGCGTCCTGCCGCATGCTGATCGAGCGCATCGACCCGCCGCGACCGCTGCTGGTGTTCGGGGCCGGCGACGACGCCCGGCCGCTCGCGGCGATGGCGTCGGAGCTGGGCTGGCACGTGACGGTGATCGACAAGCGCCCGGAGATGGTGACCGCCGCCCGCTTTCCAGCGGCGGACGCGCGGGTGTGCGTGCCCCCGCGCGACGCAGCGCGCCGCGTCGCGATCGACACGCGGACGGCCGCTGTGCTGATGACGCACAGCCTCGCCGACGACGTCGATCTCCTTCCGTGGCTGATGGAGAGCGCCGCGGGCTACGTCGGGCTGCTCGGGCCGAAGTCGAGGACGGCCAGGCTCATGCGACGCCTGCACGAGCGCGGCCGGCTGCCGGCGCCGGACCGCCTCGATCGCCTGCACGCGCCGGTCGGGCTCGATCTCGGCGCGTCCGCGCCGCCAGGCGTCGCGCTCGCGATCCTGGCCGAGATCATGGCCGTGGACAACGCGCGCGGCGGCGGGCGCCTCCAGGAGCGCGACGGACCGATTCACGAGCCGGCGTCGCACATCGTGATCGACCTGCGGGCCGCATCGCGGGCGCACGCCGGAACGCCGGCGTGAGCTGCGGCGCCGTCGTGCTCGCGGCCGGGGCGTCCCGGCGATTCGGAACGCCGAAGCAGCTCGCCGCGTTCAACGGAAGACCGCTCGTCGCGCACGCGGCCGCGACGGCACGCGACGCGGGCTGCGAACCCGTCGTCGTCGTGACGGGCGCCGACGCCGACCGCGTCCGCGC
>CAZXBB010000043.1:0-6773 GCA_964638815.1 uncultured Isosphaeraceae bacterium | reverse complement strand
TCACCACCGTCGCGTGCGACCACGTCAGCGGACTCACACTGATCGGATCGCCGGAGTAGGGGTTGAACTGCTCGGCCAGCACGCCCGAATCGCTGGCCCGGCGGCACGTCCACTCCAGCAGCGGCGCCGCCTCTTCCAGCTCATCGATGGTTCGTGCCGCGGCGATGCGATACTGCGCCTGCCAGAGCGTGCAGATCACCCACGGGTTGCCCGGCACGGCGTCCACCTTGTCGCGCTCGACCTGGTGGTAGTAGTCGCGCTCGTACCGCGCCACGCCGCCGATGTCGGTGCGCACCCACAGCCGCTCGCGGATCGCGGCCATCTCGGCCATCACGTACGGATGATCGGCGGGCATCGCGCCGAACGCGAAGAGCCCGAAGTTGGCGGCGTCAACCGTCATGTCGAGCCGGTACGTGCCGTCCTCGAGCGGCGTCGCCATCCGCGCGAACCGGTTGCGCTCGGGCACCCAGAGGTGTCGCAGCAACGCGTCGCGCATGCGGTCGGCGCCCTCCTTGAATCGCGCCGCGTTGTCGAACGCCCCCATGTCACGCGCGAAGCCGGCGGCGGCGTCGAGGGCGCCGATCGTCGCGGCCACCGTGAACGTGTGCACGCCGCGTCGCTCCTCCCAAAGGTCCCAGCTTGGACGCGGTAGCCCGTGGAGGTCGCGGTGCTCGAGCATCCAGTTCGCCGTGTTGATGACGAGCGGGTTGTAGAGCGGCTTGATGAACTCGACGTCGCGGAACACGAGGAAGTGCTCGCGCAGCGCCCACACGACGAGGGCCGTCTCGTCCTGCTGGATCGGCAGAACCGTCTGGCCGTCGAGCGTGCGCGGGTGCCAGCTCGACGCGAGCGTGCCGGTGGGGTTGTACTTGTGCAGGAAGTAGCCGTTGCCCGCGATGACGTCCTCGCAGAAGCGGAAGAACGCGCGGCTCAGCTCGCCGTGCCCCGCGAGCACGAGCGCCTGGGCGACCAGCGCGCCGTCGCGCGGCCAGACGTAGGAGTACGTGTCGCCCGCGAAGTGCGTGATGTCGGTGTCGTTGGCCGCGATGATCCCGCCGCCGTTGTCGATCTGCGTGCGCATGATGAGCTGGCTGCGCATGAAGAGATCGCGGATCGGCTCGGGCAGCGGGCTGAAGTCCACCGGCTCCTTGCTCGCCCAGAGACGCCAGTACGCCTCGGTGCGATCCATCATCCGCTGGGCGGTCTTCGAGAGGATCTTGCGGTTGAGCGCTTTCACCGACTCGAGCGAAGGACCCGCCGCCAGCCAGTACACGACGGACGAAGAGCCGCCCGCCTTGAGATGCAGGTTGAAGCCGATCGTCGAATCGACCGAGCCCTGCGCGATCGCGTTGTGGCTCAGGACGCCGTCCTCGGCGTCGCGCCACGTGCCCTCCGCGTCGCCGATTCGCTTGACGCCCGTCGTGAAGTGATCGATCCCGCACTTGCGCTCGTCGCAGCCGTTCATCAGGAAGTAGCTGCGATCCTTGTAGTGCACGAGGCCACCGACGCTCGGGTCGTAGTCCACCGTGTCGCCGACCGGGGATCCGTTCACGGAAAGATCGTGATGGAAGAAGATGCGCACGTCCCGCGGCCGGTCGGCGAGATCGGTGACGACGATGCGCCGGAAGAGGACCGGGCTGTGATAGTCCACCGCGTCGTTGCAGACGAGCTCGAGCCCGAGCTTCTCGTGCCGCAGCGTGACCTCGGTGACCATCGTGTCCGGCTTGTACCGCAGTTGGCGCTTCCAGCCGGCGTCCTCGACCCAGGCGAACGTGCCGTCGGCCCACACCCCGAAGCGCTGGACGTGCCCGTCGGTGTGGTTCGGCATGCCGACGCGCGGGTAATAGATGTCGCGGACGCGGTACGAGTCGTCGAAGGTGACGAGGAGCTCGCCGTTTCCGACCGGGATGTTTCGGGGCATGGTGGGAAGCCTTGAGTTACGAGCCTCGAGTCCTGAGCTTCACGGCACCCGGTTGCGGCGGTCGAGGATCGCTCGAACGCGCGCCGAAGATCACCGTGTCGAGGGCTCGGGACTCAGGGCTCGGGACTCAGAGCTCGGGACTCAGGACCCTCCTCCAAGCGCCGCGATGCGTTCACGCAGGTCGCCGATGTACGTCACGCGGATTCCGAAGTTCTCGCCGACCTTCACGGCGCGCCCGACGCCGATCTGCTTGTTGTTGGCGAGGATGTCCAGCTCCTCGTCCGAGAGCTTCGGCAGCTCGATGATCGCGCCCGGGGCGAGGCCGAGCACCTCCTTGGTCGCCATCTCGCGCGACGCGATCTGCACGATCACGGGCACCTCGATCTTGAGGATGGCGTCGACGTCGGCGGGCATCTCCTCAGTATCGGCCCGCCGTGTATCCCACCTGTAGCAGGGCGCGGCTACATGCCCCAGTTTCCGAGAACGTTCAGGATGTCCTGGAAGTCCACCACGTTGTCGCCGTTGGTGTCGCCTTCCGCGCAGAGGTCCGGCGGCGGGCAGGGCCCCCACGCGGCGAGGACGGCAAGGATGTCCCCGAAGCCGACCATGCCGTCGTGGTCGGCGTCGCCGACCACCGGCGCGACGATGGGCACGACGATCGTGTCCATGTCGACGGGTGCGGCCTTGTTCCCGACCAGCGGGTCCGCCCAAAGGTCGTAGACGAGCTGGCCGTCCGCGCCGCCCTTCTCCTGGAGGAACTCGATGTACTCCCTGGTCATCGCCTGGTAGTACAGGGTGACGACCGCCTCGACCGCGCCGTTCGGGATCGGGTCGAGGGTGTCGTCCCAGTACTGGCCGTCCTCGTAGGTGTACGCGACCGGCTGGCCGTCGAACGTCTCGAACGCGGCGTTGGTGAAGCCGATCGGTGGGATGCGGTTGTCGAGCAGGATCTCGTTGACCAGCGTGAGGTGGTTCGACGGCCCCGCGTCGAGTCCGGTGAGCGCCGCGACGTCCTCGCCGATGCCCACCTTCGCCCGGTACACCTTGGTATCGGACTCGGTGAGGTCTCCGGTCGCGAAGTCGTACGCGCCGCGCTGCGCGACCGTCTGGCCGAAGTCGTCCAGGTACCTGATGTTCAGCCACATCCGGCGTCCCTCGGGGTAACCGGTCGGGAGCTTGTGGCCCGAGAAGTTGATGACCCGCATCTGGAGCCGGTCACCGATCTGCACGGCCTGGAGATCGGACGCCGCCTGGAGCATGGACACGGCGCGGGCCTCGGCGTCCGCGACGGTCTCCTCGTCGATGCCGGCCTCGCCGTACGGGTTGAGGTCGAGGATCGCGCGCAGCACCCAGTGATTGGCCCCGGCGAACGTGTGCTGCGGGAGGTCCTGCCGCTCGTACCACGGCGGGTTCTCCCACAGGCTGCACCCGCCGGAGACCTGGTCGGGCATGTGGCAGTCCTGGCAGGATTCCATGATGCCCGTCGGGTGGTTGCCGCCGAAGCGGCCGTCCCCGAAGAGCACGCCGCCCATCGCGAACGCGCTGGAGCGCCACTCGCTGTAGGTGCGCTGCTCGGGGAACATGTCGTACGGATCCTGGGTGGGATGTTCCGTCTGCCAGCCGTTCGGCACCCAGCGTCCGTCCTTGTCCTTGCTGAAGACGGGATTGCCGACGTCGTGGCACGTCCCGCACATCTCGCTTCGGCTGTGCCAGGGCGAATAGAGCACGGGCACGCCGTGCGGGTTCATGTCCTCGTTCTCGGCGATGTCCTGGTATGGACCGCGCCGGACGTCGCTGGGATCGACCACGTAGCGACCGTTGCCGCGCTGGTCGCCCGGTGGAAACTCGAGCGCCGCGAGGATGTCGAAGTCTTCATCGGGACTGTCCTTCTCGAACACCGGGTTGACGGACCGGTGGCAGAAATGACACTGGATGCCCTCGAAGTCGTTGGTCTGGTAGTCGTCGATGAAGGCCGAGCCGTCCGGCGGCATCGAGCGCCCGCCGAGCCACGCTCCCGGCGCGTGGCAGCGGATGCAGTACTCGCCGGCTTCGTTCGCGTCGTTGTTCGCGATGTGCAGGGCCGCGCGCCATACCGGATCGCGGGCCGCCTGGCCCATCATGCTGTTGACCCAGCCGTCGTACGGCTCGTCGGCCCGCTCGGGGTCCTGGAGGTACTCGGCGTGGCAGAAGATGCAGTTCGCCTGCGCCGCGAGAACCGGGGCGAAGACCTTCTCATCAGGCTCCGGCTGCGTGCCGGGCTGCATGAAGTCGCGCACGTCCGTCGGCAACTGCACCTGGCCGCGGCTGACCGTCGCCTGCGCGAAGTGGGCCGAGCCCACGGCCGCGGCGGCAACGGGGATACCGAGCAGGAACCACGAACGCCTCCGGCGGAGGTTCGGCAACTTCATGTTCTGGACGACTCCTTCCTCTGGCAACCGGCCTGATCCGGCCTCTCGGGCCCGGTGACCAGCCCGACCGCGAGTCCACCGGGATGACCGATGGCACAGCGGCGACCCGGCTTGTAAACCGGTCCCCGCCCATCCCTTACGCATCGCACCGCGAAATCGATGCAACTCCTCCACCGACCCGTCCATCGACCCGTCGCCCCGCCCGCGGTACGGGATAACCGTACCGCCGTTCGCGGGCCGGTCAAGGTGGAAGGCCCGTCGCGGCGGCCCAAGGCGGGCGGCGACCGGTGCGGACCGCCCATCTTGCCACGGTGCGCAGTGGCCCCTTGCCACGGAGCGCGATGGCCCCCTGCCCCGGCGACCGCGTCGGAGGGCCACGCGTTCCGGTAGACTCCACTCCGATGCACCGCCCGATGCACCGCCGCATCTCATCCCTCGCCCTGCTCCTCGTCGCGGTAGCCGCCGGCTGCTCGGCACCTCCCGCCGTCGATGTCGTCCGCGTCGATCCCGGGTCATACGAGGCCGCCTTCGACGCCGCGCTGGCGGTCGCCGCGTCCAACCGGCTGGCGGCGGTCGTGCGGGATCGCCGGAGCGGCCTCATCGAGGCGGGGCCGACGGTGGCGGCATCGCTGCTGGAGCCGTGGCACGACCCCGGAGCGACACTCGGCGAGCGCGTGGAGCGCACGATCCAGCACTATCGCCGCCGCGCCCGGTTCGAGTTCATCCCCGCCGGCGCGGCCCCGCGCGAGGACGACGACGCGTCGCTCAGCGGCGCCGACATCCTCGGCCTCGAGCCCGCGGCGCTCGACCGCACCACATGGTCGGGCCCGCTGGAGCTGCGCGTGCGCGTGTTCCTCGAGCAGTCGCACCGGCCGGGCCTGCGCCCGGACACGTGGAGCCGGCTGCTGACCACGTACACCGATATCGTCACCCCCGGCGCCGACGCCGACCGGCGCGAGCGGGAGTGGGACGAGCTGTCATTGTTCGGTCGCTTCGACGACGACCCCGACGAGCGCCGACGCAGCCGGGGCACCGTGCTCGCCGCCGTCTGGACGCCCGTGGTGCGGGACACCGCGTTCGAGCAGCGTCTGCTGGCCGAAGTGGACGAGCGGTTGCGAGACTAGCAGCCCGGCAGCACCGCCCCGGCAGCACCGCCAGGACGACCCGCCCGGGCGACCCACTTGCTGCTCAACGCCGGTCAGGTCCCCGCCGCGACGAAACCGTATACTCCTCGTGAACTTTCGCACGAGCCGCTTGCCCCATGCCCTACACCCTCGAGCCCGACCAAGGCTTCGACGTCGACATCGAGTCGACGGAGTACCTGCGCGACCACGTTGACGCGCCCGACCGCTGGGTGCTGAACTTCGGCCCGCAGCATCCGGCGACGCACACGACGCTGCGCATCATCCTCGAGCTGGACGGCGAGCGTGTCGCCCGCGCGACGCCGCATATCGGCTACCTCCACTCGGGCTTCGAGAAGCTCGGCGAGCATCACGACTACAACCAGTACGTGTGCACCGTCAGCCGGATGGACTACGTCAGCCCGATCGTCAACGACATCGCGTGGCACCACGCGGTCGAGCGGCTCTTCGACATCGATCTCACGCCGCGCTGCAAGGTGCTGCGCACGATCATGGGCGAGCTCGGCCGGATCCAGAACCACCTGCTGTGCGTCGGCGCGGCCGCGCTCGATGTCGGCGCGTTCACCGGTTTCCTCTACGGCTTCAACGAGCGCGAGTTCATCTACGACATCGTCGATTACATCTCCGGCCAGCGCTTCCACCCGGACTGGACGCGCGTCGGCGGCCTGATGCAGGATCTGCCCGACGAGGAGACCTTTCGCACGATGGTGCGGAACTTCATCGACGTCCGCCTGCCGAAGGCGATCAAGGACGTCGAGACGCTCCTCAACCGCAACCGGATCTTCATCGACCGCCTGCAGGGCGTCGGCGTGATCGACCGCGACGACGCCGTCGCGTGGAGCCTCTCGGGACCGATCGCGCGGGCGTCCGGAGTGAAGCGCGATCTCCGCAAGGACGAGCCGTATCTCTGCTTCGCCGACAACTGGGACGGCCAGGGCGCCGAGCCCGTGAAGTTCAGCGTGCCCATCGCCACCGACGGCGACTGCTTCACGCGCTACCTCGTCCGGCTCGAGGAGATGAAGCAGTCGCGAGCGATCATCGACCAGCTCATCGACCGAATCCCCGGCGGTCCGATCAACGCCCTGCCGGACGGCAAGCAGACGCTGCCGGCGAAGGGCGACGTCTACGGCTCGATCGAGGGAACGATCCAGCAGTTCGAGATCTTCATGACCAACCGCGGCTGGGACACGCCGATCGGCGAGACCTACGGCTGCATCGAGTCGCCCAACGGCGAGCTGGGCTTCGTCATCGTCGCCGACGGCGGGCGCACGCCGTGGCGCGCCGCGACGCGGCCGCCGTCGT
>CAZXBB010000042.1:0-22562 GCA_964638815.1 uncultured Isosphaeraceae bacterium | reverse complement strand
GGACGCGCGGGGTATACCACGGCGTATACCATGAGGTCGGGCCCCGATAGCTCAGCCGGATAGAGCGGCGGTCTTCTAAACGACAGTGGGCCGCTGGTTCGTGTCACGCTGCTCGAGCCGGATGACGCGCGGGTACGAGAGGGGGCGGCTGCCCCCTCTCGTGCTCTGCCCCGCCCGGAAGCGCGGGGTATACCGCGGCGTATACCATGAGGTCGTGCCCCGATAGCTCAGCCGGATAGAGCGGCGGTCTTCTAAACCGCAGGTCGCAGGTTCGAGTCCTGCTCGGGGTGTTGAGCGAGCGACCGGAACGTGCGCCGATGCGCTCACGGCTCCCGTCGTAGGCGCCCTGGGCGTTACGATGCCGTTCGCCGTGCTCCGCTTTGCCGTAACGATCTTCCTTGGGGCGTTCCTGCTGTTTCAGGTTCAGCCGCTCGTCGGCAAACGCATCATGCCGTGGTTCGGCGGCGGCAGCGCGGTGTGGACGACGTGCCTGGTCTTCTTCCAGGCGGCGCTGCTCGGTGGATACCTCTCCGCGCACCTCCTCTCGGGACGCCCGATGCGGGTCCGCGCGATCACGCACCTCGCGATGCTCGTCGTCACGCTCTGGTTCCTGCCGATCGGGCCGGATGCGGACACCGCGCGGGCGGTGATCGGCGACGCGCCGACGGTTGGGATCCTCGCGCTGCTGCTCGGCAGCATCGGCCTGCCGTACCTGCTGCTGGCGTCCACCGGACCCGTGCTCCAGGACTGGTTCGCGACGACGCACCCGGGCCGGTCGCCGTACCGCCTGTACGCGCTGTCGAACGTCGGCTCGCTCCTCGCCCTGGTGACGTACCCGATCGCGGTGGAGCCGCTCCTCGGACTTCGGGGCCAGACGCTGTGGTGGTCGCTCGCGTACGGCGTCTTCGCGCTTCTGAGCGGGTGGTGCGCCGTGCGGCTCCTGCTCGCGCCGCGCGACGACGCCGGCGGTCGCGTCGGTACGCGTCCCCCGTCGCGCGGCCCGGCGGATGCGGTCCGCCCCGCCCGCGTGCTGCTGTGGCTGACGCTCGCGGCGACGGGCTCGGCGATGCTCGTCGCGACGACCAACCAGCTCTGCCTCGACGTCGCGTCGTTCCCCTTTCTCTGGATCGTTCCGCTCGCGGTGTACCTGCTGACGTTCGTGGTCTCGTTCGACAACGATCGCTGGTACGACCGGCGCGTGTTCGGCGTGCTCCTGGTCGCGTCCGCGGCGACCGGGTGGTACGCGCTCGCGACGGGGCCGAGCCTCGCGTTGTGGAAGCAGGTGCCGGCGTACGGATTCGTGCTCTTCACGTGCTGCATGACGTGTCACGGCGAGCTCGTGCGGCGCAGGCCGGCGCCGTCGCGCCTGACGCTCTTCTACCTGGTGATCGCGACCGGCGGCGCGATAGGCGGTCTCCTCGTGGCGATCGTGGCGCCGCGGGTCTTCCTCGGGTACTGGGAGTTCCACGTCGCCCTCGCCGCCTGCTGCGCGATCGGTCTCGGTTGCCGGTACGCGGAGCTCCTGCGGCGCGGCCGGATCCTCGACCCGGTGTGCGTCATGATGGTCATCCTCCAGGGCGTTCTCGTCGTTGCGCTCTACCGGCTCGCCGCGAACGACTACCGTCACGCGGTGGCCTCGGCCCGCAACTTCTACGGCGTCGTGCGCGTCGTCGAGGACGACCGGCTGGACCAGGGGCGACGCCGCGTGCTCTACAACGGTCACATCGACCACGGAGGCCAGTTCCTCGACGGCGAGTGGGCGCGCCGGCCCGTGAGCTACTACGGCGCCGACAGCGCGATCGGGCTCACCTTCGACGGCCACCCCGCCCGCGCGGCGGGTCGGCCGCTACGGATCGGCGTCCTCGGTCTCGGCGTCGGGACGGTGGCCGTCTACGGTCGCGCCGGTGACGAGATGCGTTTCTACGAGATCAACCCCGCGGTCGCCCGGTTCGCGCGCTCGCACTTCAGCTACCTCGCGGATACGGCGGCGAAGACCGAGATCGTGCCGGGCGACGGCCGGGTCCGCCTGGAGGCGGAACGCGCGGCCGGCGCCACCCCCTACGACGTCCTGGTCATCGACGCTTTCACCGGCGACGCCGTCCCGGTCCACCTGCTGACGCTCGAGTGCTTCCGGCTCTACTTCGACCGCCTCGCGCCCGACGGCGTGCTGCTCGTGCACGTCTCCAACCGGTTCGTGGACTTCGTGCCGGTGATCCGCGCCGTTGCCGCCGAGCTGGGCGTCGCCGTCACGCGGGTGAACTCGCGGGCGAGCAGCCGGCTGGCGACGTCCGCGACGAGCTGGATCGCGATCACCCGCGACGCCGAGGTCCGGCGACGGATCCTGCCGGGCCTGGTCGCCGCCGACGACTGGCAGCCGCAGGGGCCGCGCGTCCTCTGGACGGACGACCGCTCGAGCCTGTGGCCGCTGCTGCGTCTCCGGTCGCCCTGAGCAAAAAAGAAAGGAGGCACGGAGCGGGCTCCGTGCCTCCGGGGATTCACGCAAGGGAGCGGGTCACTTCGCCGACTTCAGCACCTTCTCGAGGAAGCCGGGGATCTCGTCGACGGTCGTCGGCGGCTCCCAGTTCGATTCGGGCGGCGGGCCCTGCTCGTCGTACCACACTTCGCCTGGCTCGAAGCCGAGGCCGTGCAGGTTGCCGCCGGCGGCCGCGGCGCCGTTCGCCACGAAGTCGATCAACTTCGCCGCGACGCCGAGCAGCGACGTGCGCTCGCTCTCCGGGCAGAGCACGCTCTGGAGGCCCTCGATGCGCGCCTTGCCGGCGTTCGTGTGCAGCGCCTGGATGAGGAAGTGGTTCGGGATCGCGTGCCGGCTCAGCAGCTCCTGGTCCCAGCACTCGACACAACGGTCGAGGTTCGTGAACTTGACCTCGTTCTCGTTCCAGATGTCGAAGCTCGCCTTCACGATGCGGGGACCGACCGTCTCCTGCTGAAGGTCGAGATACATCGGCAGCAGAGTGAGGTCCGTGTCGTGGGTGACCATGCCGCCCGTGCTGTACGCGTCCGCGCCCGAGGCGATGAAGTTCAGCAGGAGCTCGGCGAACACGCTCGAGTACTCGGAGTCGTCCAGGGCGAGGTGCCCGGGAGTTCCGGACTGCGCGCCGTGCGGAACGCCGTTGACGACCTGGAACGCGTAGGCGTTGTACTGCCAGGCGTACTCGTTCGCGTAGTTGACGATCGTGGCGTCACCGGCGAGGTGATTCCAGCGGATCTCCTGCCCGCTCACCCCGTTGATCGCCCAGAGGACGATGAACCCGCGCAGGTAGCGCTCGTCGGGGTTGTTCGGGTCGATCCGGCCGGGGCCGCCGGGACCGGGGTCGAGCACCGTGAACGGCGAGACGCCCTTCGGCTGGCCGGTCGAGGCCGCCCAGTACGCGGGCTCGTTCGCGGTGAGCGTGATCGCGTTGTCGAGCCAGTTCCAGCCCGGATGATCGCGATCGCCGTCGAACACCGGCGCGTCGCCGTTGACGAAGTACATCTTGACGTCGACCGCGCCCGGGTAGTCGTTCGTCAGGTGGACGAACGTCTCCTGGATCAGGTTGTACGGCGCGACGTTCTCCCACCGCAGCTCCACCTTGGCGTAGGCGAGGAAGCTGCCCTTCTCGCTCGCGCTGGTGCGGTCCTGCGGCTGGGCCAGCGCCGGCGCAGGAGCCGCCAGGGCCGTGCACAGGCCGATGCCCGCCACAGTGAACTTGAATGCTTTACGTGCCATGAGTCGAACCCCCTCCGAGGTAAAATCCAGCCATCTGTGATCCGGGCGCCGATGCACCCGGCTGGTGCCCAACGTAACCACATCACCTTCGCAGGACAATAGTTACGAACACGGATTTTTGCGAAGTTCGTCAGGCGTGCGCGCGCCGCGCGTCTCTCCGCTTCGCCCCAGCTTCCTACTTTGCCACGCTGCGCGTCGCCGGGACGCGGTTCTTCGCCTCCGGCTCGCGCCGGACGTCCGCTAACTGCCTGTCCACGTTAGTTTAGGCGAGTGCATTGTTGACCGGACGCCGGTCAATCAGTAGCCTGCGCAGCCGGGCCGAGGACCGTGCCTGGATTGGTGCGAGAATCCGGCGCGTGCGAGAGGCCGCGCGAGCCGGGGGCCGTCCGCGAAGCAGACGCGTCGGGCGTGGGCGAAGCAGACGGGTTGGGCGAAGAAGAAGGTGCGTGGGCGAAGGGGGGAAAGATGCCCTTCTCCAGTCAGCAGGAACCGCGAATGACCGCCACCGGCGCGCAGTGTCATTGCGCGCCGGCGCCACCTGGTTCCGGACCGCTCGGGACACCCTGCGCCGGCACGCGAAGAAGGACACACGAGAAAGGAACCGCAGCATGATCCGCAAGGCAACCCGAACCGTAGAGCGGCGGCGCGGAAGCGCGATCGTCTCGCTCTCGCTCTCCGTCGCAGCCGCGGCGCTCATCCCCGCGTCGGTCGTGGCGATCGCAGCGCTGGTGAGCGCGGGACGCACCGCCCCGGTGGCGGACGTGCGTGTCCCCGACACGACGATGCTCGCGCCGGACCGCACGGCCCAAGCCGGCCCGCCGACGCTGTACGGGGTGCAGAACGGCTTCGAGAATCCCGAGCTAAACCGGCTCCACGTGATCGATCCGTCGAACGGCGACATCCTCTCCAGTGTGCAGATCACCGTTCCGGGATTCGAAGTAGAGACCACGAACGGCCTCGCGATCGATCCGACCGACGGCGAGATGTACGCGGTCGTCCGTCTGGGCGAACTGCCGCTGGCCCGGTCGGGGCCCCGACCGGTCGCCGGCGCCAGCGGCCCACCATTGCGAGCGCTCATCACGCTCGACCGTGCGACCGCGGTGGGCGCGCTGGTCGGCGAGCTGCCGACCGGCCTCGCCGGGCTCGCGTTCAAGGCCGATGGGACGCTCCTCGGTGTGAGCGGCGACGGCGGATCCCAGCCCGAGACGCTGTTCGAGATCGACAAGACCGACGCCACCGTGAATCTCATCCTGGCCCTCGGCAACGGCGACGACGGCGAGGCGATCGCGTGCCACGAGAACGGTCTGCTGTACCACGCATCGGGGATCGATCCCGGCGAGATGTTCTTCGAGAGCGTGGATCTCGATACGCTCGTCGTGACGGATCGCAGCAACGCGACCCACACGTATCCGGACGAGGTGCTGGCGCTCGGCTACTCGCATGCGCTGGGCGAGATGTTCCGCACGGACCGCGGCAGCGATCTCACCACCATCGACATCGTGACGGGCGAGACGACCTTCGTCGGTACGTTCCCTGACTCCATCCAGATGAAGGGCATCGCGTTCGACGAGGAGATCCCGCCGCCGCCGGGAGGGGGCGGCGTGCTCCCTGACGGGATCCGGACGATCTTCCTCGAGCGGGGCCCGGCGCTGGGCATCTCGCCGATGAACGTGGTGTATCACCCTGGCTTCCAGCGCTATTACGCGTCGAACGGCGGCGACCCCGCGTGGTCGGCATGGGTGTACGACGAGTTCGGCAACCGCATCCAGACGCTCGAATCCATCGGCGTGGACGTCCGGGCGTGGACGTTCAACCCGAACATCGTGGAGCCGACCGGGAGCCAGGGTCTCGAGATCGTCTCGTTCGATGCGCAGGACGGTGACGGTGGCGACGAGCGCGGCGTGATCCACCCTGGCGTGGACGGGGCCGGCTTCCTGACGGGGGGGACGACGAACGTGCTGGCGGAGCTTCCGGGGCTGATCGACCGTCAGACGGCGCCGTCGTACGACCCGCTGCGCAACGTCTTCTACTCGCGAGCACTGGGCACGCTGGTGCACGTGGTCGATCGCGACACGGGCGAGCTCGTGGGCACGTTCGACCTGGACTTCGCGGCGGCGGGCGTGATCGACAGCGACGTGCTCGGCTGGTCGCTGGGCTACGACCCGGACCTCCAGTGCCTCGTTGCGGCGGATCAGACGTACGACCGCGCGTTGGTGTTCGAGCTCGACGGCTCGTTCGCCGGGGCGAGCGCGATCGACATGGACATCCACCGCCAGTGGGGCGTGGCGTACACGAACGGCCAGTTCTTCATCTGGAGCGACGAGCGCAACGGCTGGCAGGGCTATCTCATCAAGGTCGAGGACGACGACCCGTGTGCGGACTGCCCGTGCCCGGAGGACATCGACCGAGGCGGCACGGTGGACTTCCAGGACGTGCTCGTGCTCCTGGCGCAATACGGCCCGTGCCCGGGCAACGAGAACGCGTGCGACTTCCCGGGAGTGTGCGGAACCTACCAGGTTTGCGGCACCGGCCAGCCGTTCAACTGCTTCTGCTGGACGCTCTATGACGGCACGGGTGCGTGCTACCAGGACTTCCTGTGCGACGCGACGATCGACTGCCCGGACGGCGACTGCCCGCCCGGCTTCGTGTGCGTGGTGGAGAACTGCTGCGGTGTGTCCAAGTGCGCCCCGATGGTCACGTGTGACGATCCGGTCTACGCCTACGAGGGAATGTCGGGCCCGACGGGCGCCGGCCTGATCATCGAGGCCGGAACGGATCGCCGCCCCCGCACGCACGCGGTGCCCCCGCGTCGCATGGAGCGCGGCATCGGCGGCGGCGGTCGGCTGCTCGGACTGTCGTCCGACAGCGTCGGCACGCTCTACGAGATCGATCCCGCGACCGGGCAGGCGACGCTGCTGACGGACCTGGACGTGGCCACGAGCCTGGTCGGGCTGTCCTGTGTCGGCACCGGGATCTTCGGCTCGGATCTCGTCGATCCGGACGACGGAGCGGGCTTCTTCGTCGGCAGCATCGACCCGGAAACGGGCGCGATCGGGTTCGTGAGCGATCAGGACCAGTCCGCCAACTGGCACGGGCTGGCGACTGACGATGCGACGGGCCTGCTGTGGAGCATCGACCTCGACGACGAGTTCATCCTCAAGTCGCTGGATCCCGTGACCGGTGTCGTGACGTCGGTCGGAACCGGCACCGGCATCGACGGCCGCGGCATGGCGTACGACGACGGGGCGGGCATCCTGTACGCGACCGACGGACCCACCAACAGCCTGTATACGGTCGATACCGCGACGGGAACGAGCATGGTCGTCGGCCTCCTCGGACTCGCGGCCTCCTTCGAGGTCGGTCTGGCGTTCGACGAGGTGAACCGCGTCCTGTACCTCAACGACAGCGATACGAACATGCTGTACACCGTGAACACCGCGACCGGTCTGGCGACTCCCGTCGGTGCGAACCTGGCGGGTGACGCAGGCAGCCTGCGAATCGACGGCCTCGCGTGGTGCGTCCTCGATTCCTGCGATGCCTGCCCGTGTCCCGCGGACGTCAACCGCGACGGCGTGGTGGACTTCCAGGACCTCATCGCGATTCTCGCCGCGTGGGGGCCGTGCGAGTCGGTCGAGTGCGACGACTGCGAGGACGGCACCGTGGACAGCTGCGGTGGCGGGGGGATCGGGATCTGCCACCTGTGCGAGACGCCCGAGGGCGACTGCCTGTGCGTCGTGGGAGACGACTGCGGCAAGCTCCAGGTCTGCGCGGAGTCGGGCCAGTGCCCGCCCGGCTTCTTCTGCTGCGTGAACACGTGCTGCCTCGATCCGGTGTGTCTGCCCCTGTGCGATGGGCAGGCCGATGCGCCGGTGATCGAGCCCGGCGCGGTCATGTCGGGAGGTAGCTCGCGGTAGGCGGCGCGGGGCGCGTCCGGGTTCGTGTTCGTGTGCGGGACGCGGTCGCGGACACGCACGCGGTCGCGGACACGCACGCGGTCGCGCACGCACACGCGCCCGCGCCCGCGCCCGCGCCCGCGCACACGGTCGCGCCCGCGCCCGCGCACACGGTCGCGCCCGCGCACACGCCCGCGGACGCGCACACGGTCGCGGACGCGCACGCGGACTCGCCTCGCCCCCCCCGGGGCGGCGTCCGGTTGACGTGGGCCGTACGAGAGACACGAGCACGTCCAGGCGAGACCCGTAGGGTGAATCGGAGCGTCATTCAGCGCCCTGCGCCACCCGGCCTTTGCCGAGCCAAAGACCGGGGCACACCGAGCGTGACACCGCGCCGGGTCGTGTGCGGGTGCGCGGGCGCGACCGTGTGCGCGACCGTGTGCGCGGCCGCGACCGCGTGCGCGACCGTGTCCGCGTGACCGCGCTGTGCTATGCGTCGTCCATCGCGTCGGCCATCCGGCGCAGCCGCGCGAGCACTGCTGCCGCGGTATCGCGCCGCTCCGGGTCGCGCAGTGCCGCGATCAGCATGATGGACCAGATGTCGAGGGAGCGCTCGAGGTCGTCGTCCTCCACGCGCAGGGCGCCGATCTCCGCGAGCCACGACTCGGTGTCGCCGGCGGTGAGCCGGCGCCACACTTCCTCGGGCGATTGGTCGGCCGGCGCCGACATCCCGATCGGGATCTCGAGGGGGGCGGGGGCGGTCCGGTCCGGTGTTGGCGATGAAGTGCCCATGCGGGGCCGCATCGGGTCGGAGCGGGCGTTACGGCCACAAATTGGCCCGTTCCGGGTCGCGCGGCGCAGCATGGTCCCGTCGAAGGCGCCGGCGGCTTGCCCCGGATGCCCCGTTGCGCGGACGATCCGCGAGCGCGCGGGGGGGAGAGGGCGCAAGCGAGGCGGCGCGCCAGGCGCCCGCGGCGGTCGGGCGCACCCCGCGAACGCATCCGGCGGGACAGCGAACGACGCCGATCCCGGTTGTCAGTTCGGGTTAGACTGCAGCGGTTCCGCCACACCCCCAAACGGAGACGACCCATGGCGTTCCTCAGCGACCTCTGGCTTCCGATCGCTGTGTCCGCGGTGCTCGTGTTCATCGCGAGCTCGATCCTGCACATGGTCCTTCCGCTGCATCGCGGCGACTACAAGACGCTGCCCGGGGAGGACAGGGTGCGCGATGCGCTGCGCGCCCAGTCGCTTCCGCCCGGTACGTACTTCTTTCCGAACTGCCCATCGATGAAGGACATGGGCACCGAAGCGATGATCGCGAAGTTCAAGGAGGGGCCGATCGGCTTCATGACCGTCCTGCCGACGGGGGTCCCGGGCATGGGCAAGCAGCTCGGCCTCTGGTTCGCGTACACCGTCGTCGTCTCGGCCGTGATCGCGTACCTGGCGCGAACCGCGTTTCCGGGCCCGGCGGAGTACATGAACGTGTTCTGCTTCTGCGCGGTCGCCGGCGTGCTCGCCTACGGCGCCGGCAGCGTCGCCGAGTCGATCTGGAAGGGCCAGCCGTGGAGCACGACCGGGAAATTCCTCTTCGACGCGCTCGTCTACGGCCTTCTCACCGCCGGCACGTTCGGATGGCGCTGGCCCGAAGCGATGGCATAGCCCGGGAGTGATCTGGAGGCGTACCCCGTCATCCTCGCAACCGCGATGGTCGTGACCGGTCTTGCGGTCGCCGGCGCGATCGCAGGCATCGGCGCGGGCTCCCGTCGTGCCCTGCGACGCGCCGGGCGTACGCTGGCCCTCGCCGGCGGCGCGGCCGGGATCGCCCTCGTGCTCGTTGCCGTCGTCGTCCACGTCCGGCAGGGCCACACGCCCGGCACTGAGCGCGCCCTCGGTGTGGCCGGTTTCGTCGCCGGGCACCCGGCGACGGTGGTCATCGCCGTCGCGGCCCTCGTCGCGGTGGCGGCCGGCCTGGTGACGCTGCCCCGATCCGGCGCTCAAGGCCGCGGCCCGGACGCCCGATAAGAGCGGCAGCAACCGGGTGCCGCCATGCGCTACAAGACACTCTTCCGCGTGCTCGTCAAGGTGATCGGCGTCTGGTTCCTCGCGCAGGGCGTCTCGAACCTCATCACGCAGACCTTCGCGGTCGTGCAGGCGTACGTCCGGGATCCGAACTACCTCGGCACGTCGTGGCTCGAGTACATGCCGATCTACCCGGCCTCGTCCATCCTCGTCGGCCTGTACCTCTATCTCGGCGGCCGCTGGATCGCCGACGTCGCGATTCCCGGCAATCGCCCGTACTGCCCGCAGTGCGGATACGACCTGGCGAGCACGGCCGCGGGGGAGTGCCCGGAGTGCGGGTTGGCGGGCGCCGCGGACGGGCCGGGCCGCCAGTAGACCGGAATGCCGTTCAGTCAGGTTGCGACCGCCTTCGCGAACGGGGAACCGGGAACGGGGAATCGGGAACCTCGGAACGGTCAATTGAGCAACGGGAAACGGGAAACGGGAAACGGGAAACGGGAAACGCCGGGCACTCGCGGCTGAAGTAAGCGGCGTTTCGTACCTAGGCGCAATCGCCCCACGCCCCCAGCACCACGAGCAGGTCGGCGAAGTCGACGCGACCGTCGCCGTCGAGATCCTCGGGGCACGCCGGGCACGGGCCCCATGCGCCGAGCACCGCGAGGATGTCCTGGAAGTCCACGCCGCCGCTGCCGTCGAGGTCGGCGGGGCAGGGGGCGGGACACTCGTCGTGAAACTCGTTGCCGCCGTGGTCCTCGTAGTCGCCGTCGAAGTCGTCGGGCGTGTTCTCGCAGCACATCGTCTGCGACACCGCGAGCGTGCTCAACGCGTGGTTGTGAGCGCCGCCGCCGGCCGCCGCGGCGTTGCCGGACACCGTGCACCCCGCGAGCACGGCTTCGCTGCCCTGACCGTTGAACATCGCGCCGCCCGCGCCCGGCGCGGCGTTCGCGGAAAGCGCGCAGTCCTCGATCGTGATCGTGCTGTCGATGTTGTAGATGCCGCCGCCGTCGGTGCCGGACGTGTTACCCGCGATGGTGCAGCGAATCATCGTCGCTTCCGCGATGAAGTTCTGGAAGGCGCCGCCCCCGGTCGCTGCCGCGTTCCCTTCGAAGACGCAGTCGATGACGGTCGCGGCCGCGTAGTAGTTCGAGATCCCGCCGCCGGCGTCGCTGACCGCCTCGTTGCCGGTGAAGGTGCATCGCTCGAAGACCGGAGCGCCGCCGAGATTGTTGTAGACGGCGCCGCCGCGGGCCGCCCGGTTCCCAGTGAAGACGCAGTCCTCGGTGCGAGCGTCGCTCTCGCCGTTGTAGATCGCGCCGCCCGCGTTGCGGCCGTAGGCGTCCTGGGTGCGGTTGGCGGTGAACGCGCAGCCGACCGTGAGGGGATCGCTCTCTTCGTTGTAGATCGCGCCGCCGAGCATCGCGACGTTGCCGCCGAACGTCGAGCCGGTGACGATCGGCGCGCTGCCACCGAGTTCCGGGACGAGGCCGGGCTCGTTCACCATCGCCCCGCCCTTGCCGAACAGCGCCGCGTTCGACGTGAAGGTGCAGTCGATCACATCGGGATGGCTGCTGGCGTTGACCATGGCGCCCCCGCCGCCGCCGAGCGATTCGTCCTCCGCCGCGAAGTTGGCGAAGAACTCGCAACGCTCGAACCGGGCGTTGCTCAGGTCGCGGTTGCACACGCCGCCCGCGTAGATGCGCCCGGTGTTGAAGCGGAAGGCGCAGTCGACCATGATCGGGCTGCTCGCGCCGTTGTACATCGCGCCCCCGTTGTCGAGCGCACGGTTGCCGCTCAGCTCGCAGTTCGTGAATCGCGGCGCGCTGCCGTCCCTGCACTGCACGCCGCCGCCCTGGAACGCAGTGAGGTTCGCGCGGATGATGCACTCGTTGAACGTCGGCGCGCCCCGGTAGCAGAGCACGCCGGCACCGACGTCGTCGATTCCGGGCGTGCCGTTGGCGTGCCCGGAGGCGACGGTGATGCCGTCGAGCACCGCCGTCGGGCCGACGTCGATCGCCGTCACCACGTGGTAGCTGTTCTCGAGGTAGCCGAAGAAGTTCGGGCCGTCGTTGGCGCCGAGATCGCCGCTGAGCACCGTCTCGTAAAGAACGACGTCACGCGCGTCGGGATCGGGCGCGCCGAGACCGGCGTACCCGCCGCGAAGCGTCACGCCGTCGAGCAGCGTGAAGGTGTCGGTCCGCCGGTGTGAGCCGTTCGGGCGCATCTCGTCGCGGTCGGGCCGGTAGGTGCCTCCCGCGATCCGGATCTCGACGGACGGTTCCGGGATCCCGGCCGCGCGGGCCAGCCCGTCCTGGAGGAAGCGGTACGCGGTCTGCCAGGTCTCGCCGTCTCCGCCCGGGCCCGCATCGGCGTCCACGTGCACCACCGCGGCGGGAGCGGACGCGAAAATCGCCGTCGTCGTCGTCAGGACGACCCACAGGGCGCAGCGCGGAAACGACATCCCCTTGCCTGCCATCGTTCGTACCCTCACGGGCCCGCGGACCCCGCGAACCCCGCGAACCCCGCGGCCGCAGAATACCACGAAACCCGGCCGCGCCGGTACTCATTTTCCCGCGGCGGGGCGGCCGGGGCTACCCGATGACCCTGGCCAGGGCCTCCTCGTCGTCGACGATCCTGAAGACCTTGTGGAGATTCATCATCCTGAAGATCTTCTGAATCTCGGTCGTCAGCCCGTAGACGACGGGCGTGCTCCCCGCGGTCTTCGCCCTCCTCTGGAGGTTGATGCACATGCCGATCCCGGCGCTCGGCATGAACTCCACGCGTCGCATGTCGAGCACGAAGAACTTCATACCCGCCCCGCGCTTCGCGAGCGCCGCCGCGACGTCGCCGTCGATGATCGACGCGTCGCGCTCGCTGATCGACGGGCCCACGAGGGCCGCGGTGAGCACCGGACCGTCACAGGTGATTGTCACGAACTGGGACCGGCCTTCGCTCATGGCGCGGATGATACTTCGTCGGGCTTCGCCACGGCGCACGGCGCGACGCGCTCGATCGCGCGGTTCGCGATGCTCCCGATGATCGCGAGCACGATGCACATCACGACGATGCCGCCGATGAACACGCCGAGCCCGAGCCCGTCCCTGACGAAGGACTGGATGTCCTTCGCGCCGCTCGATGCGGCGGCGGCGGCGAAGAAGACGGCGACGGCGGTGCGCGGCGTCATGCCGATCAGCGTGCCGAGCGCATAGGGCGTCGGCGCGACGCCGCTGCCGGCCATCGCGAGATTCGTGAGCGCGAACGGCGAGTTGGGCGGCAGCCGGAGCAGGGCGACGATTCCGAGCGTCCGGGCGAACCCGTGGCCGATCAGGGCCTCGCTGATCGCCGCCGACTTCGGATGCTCCGCGATGACCTTCGCGACGCGGTCCCGGGAGACGAAGCGGGCGACGCAGTAGCCCACGATCGCGGCGCCGGTGAATCCCGCCAGCGCGGCGGGCAGTCCGAGCTCGAACCCGAACACCCATCCCCCGAGCACCGCCTGGGCGTACGTCGGCAGCAGACCCAGGCCGGCGGACACGATGAAGGCGAACACGTAGAGCAGCACGCCCGTCGTGCCGTGGGAGCGCAGGTACTCGGACACCGGACCGAGCTGCGCAAGGAGGTAGAAGCCGCATAGCGCGGGGAGCGTCGCCCACAGGATGCCGAGGATCCCGGCGGGACCGAGCCGCTGCCACACCGAGCGTTTCTCGTTCGGATTCGCCACGCGGAGAGTGTAGCCCGCGCCGGGCGAAACGCGGGGATCCAGGCCGGATACAGTTCCCCATCGCCGCTCTCGCGTCCAGCCTGCCGACCGACGCGCAGATCGCCGCCTGCATGCTGTGCGACCAGCGGGTCTTCCGCGAGCGGCGGCGCCGGCTGCGGGCGGGCCGGCGCGCCCGGACGATCGACGGCGACGCCGTCCGACGGCTGCGGGACGACGTCGAGCGATCGGCCGCACGGCGGAAGCGGCGCGAGCTGGACCGCCCGGCGCTGGCCTGGGCGGACGATCTGCCGATCGTCGCGGTGCGCGAGGCGATCGCCGCGGCCATCCGCGAGAATCCCGTCGTGATCGTCTGCGGCGAGACCGGCTCCGGGAAGAGCACGCAGCTTCCCAGGATCTGTCTCGACGCCGGACGCGGGATCGCGGGGCTGATCGGCCACACGCAGCCGCGGCGCATCGCGGCCCGGTCGATCGCGGAGCGTCTCTCCGAGGAGCTCGGCGGCGCGGTCGGTTACACCGTTCGCTTCACCGACCGCACGCCGGCCGACGCGTACGTCAAGGTGATGACGGACGGGATCCTCCTCGCCGAGATCCAGCGCGACCGGCGTCTGGAGCGCTACGACACGATCATCATCGACGAAGCGCACGAGCGCAGTCTGAACATCGACTTCCTCCTCGGCTACCTCCGGCAACTCCTGCCGAGGCGCCCGGAGCTCAAGGTGATCGTGACCTCCGCCACGATCGACCCCGAGCGTCTGAGCGCGCACTTCGACGCCGCACCGGTGATCGAGGTCACGGGCCGCACCTTCCCGGTCGAGGTGCGCTACCGGCCGGTCCGCGCGGACGCCGAGGAGCGCGATCGCGACATGCAGGCGGCGATCGTGGACGCGGTGGACGAGCTCGCCGCGATCGGGCCCGGTGACATGCTCGTCTTCCTGAGCGGCGAGCGCGAGATCCGCGAGACGGCGCGCGCGCTGCGGCGTCACAATCCGCCGGAGATCGAGATCCTGCCGCTCTACGCCCGGCTGTCGGCGGCCGATCAGCACCGCGTCTTCGAGCCGCACGCCGGGCGGCGCATCGTTCTCGCGACGAACGTGGCCGAGACGTCGCTGACGGTGCCCGGCGTCCGCTCCGTCGTGGACACCGGCTTCGCCCGCATCAGCCGTTACAGCGCGCGGTCGAAGGTGCAGCGTCTGCCCGTCGAGGCGATCTCCCGGGCGTCGGCGCAGCAGCGGTCCGGCCGCTGCGGGCGGCTCGGGCCCGGCGTGTGCATCCGGCTCTACGACGAGAAGGACTTCGAGCGGCGCGAGCCGTTCACGCCGCCCGAGATCCTGAGAACGAATCTCGCGAGCGTCATCCTTCGCATGGCGGCGCTCGGGCTCGGGGACGTCGCGCGCTTCCCGTTCGTCGAGACCCCGCACCGCGCGATGATCCGCGACGGGTACGACACGCTGCACGAGCTCGGCGCCATCCGCGGGCGCGACGACCCGCTCACGCTGACGCCGCTCGGCCGGCGTCTCGCGGAGCTCCCGGTGGATCCGCGGCTCGGACGCATGATCCTCGCGTCGATCGAGGAGGGATGCCTCGCGGACGTGCTCGTGATTGCCGCCGCGATGGCCGTGCAGGATCCCCGGGAGCGACCCGCCGCGCGCGAGGAGGCCGCCGACCAGGCGCACCGGGAGTTCGCGGACGAGAGCTCGGACTTCCTCGCCTACGTCAATCTCTGGCGCGCGTTCCACGCGGAGAGGGAGCGGGGGTCCTGGAACGACGCGCGGCGGTGGTGCAGGGAGCGATTCATCTCGTTCGTGCGTGTGCGAGAATGGATCGACGTGCACACACAGCTCCGCGCGCTCATCGTCGCGGGGGGAGCGCGGCCCGACCGAAAGGCGGCGCCGCCCGACGTCGTGCACCGTGCCGTGCTCACGGGTCTGCTCGCGAACGTCGGGCGCCAGGAGGAGAGCCGCGAGTACGCCGGGCCGCGCGGGGCGCGCTTCCACGTCTTCCCGGGCTCCGCGCTGTTCCGCAAGCCGCCGAAGTGGGTGATGGCGGGCGAACTGGTGGAGACGACGCGACGCTACGCGCGATGCGTCGCCCGTATCCAGCCCGCGTGGATCGAGCGGGCGGCGGCGCACCTCGTCGAGCGCGCGCATGTCGAGCCGCGCTGGGACGAGAAGCGGCAGGACGTCGTGGCGACCGAGCGCGTCACGCTCTTCGGGCTCGAGATCGCCGTGCGTCGCGCCGTGCCGTACGGGCCGATCGACCCCGTGGCCGCCCGCGAGATCTTCATCCACCACGCGCTCGTCGAGGGGACGCTGCGCTCGGACGCGCCGTTCTTCCGCCACAACCGCGGGCTCGTCGCCGAGCTGCGCGCCGTCGAGTCGAAGCGGCGCCGGCGCGACGTGCTCGTGGACACAGGCGTGCACTACGACTTCTACGACGCGAGGCTGCCGAAGGACGTCTGGAGCCGGCGCGGTCTCGACCAGTGGCGGAAGCGGGCGGAGCGAGAAGACGCGCGGCGGCTCTTCATGAGCCGCGACGACGTCGCGCGGGACGACGCCGAGGAGGCGAGCGCGGCCGCCTACCCGCCGTCGCTCACGCTCGACGGCGTCGACCTCGCGCTGCGGTACCGCCACGATCCCGGCGCTCCCGACGACGGGGTGACGGTCAGCGTGCCGCTGCCGCTGCTCGGGCGGCTGTCCGCCGAGCGGCTCGAGTGGCTCGTGCCCGCCCTCGTCGAGGAGAAGATCGCGGCGCTCATCCGGACGCTGCCGAAGGCGTGGCGGACGAACTTCGTGCCGGCGCCCGACTTCGCCCGCACGTGTGCGGAGCGGCTGCGTTTTGGCGACGGTCCGTTGACGGAGCGCGTGGCGGAGACGCTCGAGTCGCTCACCGGGCTCCGGGTGCCGCCCGACGCGTGGAACCCGGGGGGGCTGCCGGATCACCTGCGGATGCGCGTGAGGGTCGTCGGCGAGGACGGACGCGAGATCGACGCCGACCGCGACGTCGAGACGCTGCGCCGGCGGCACGGGGACGCGGTCCGCGCGTCCTTCGCGCGCTTCGCCGAATCCGGGCACGAGCAGGCGGGGCTGACCGACTGGACCTTCGGCGACCTCCCGGAGCAGGTCGAGGTGACGGGCGGCGCCGCGCAGCTCCCGGCGTTTCCCGCGCTCATCGACGAGGGGGCGTCCGTCGCGGTGCGTCTCCTCGACACGCCGGATGCGGCGGCGGCCGCGACCCGCCTCGGCCTGCGGCGTCTGTTCCTCCTCGGATGTCGCGACGAGCTCATGTTCCAGATCGATCACCTGCCGCAGCTCGAAGGCCTCGCGCTGGCGTATGCGCCGCTCGGTCCCGGCGCCGAGCTGCGGGCGGCGATCGCGATGCTGGCGACGGAGCGGGCGTACGACATCGACGGGAGTCCCGTCCGCACCGAGGCTGCGTTCCGGCGTCGCCGCGAGGCGGGGGCCATGCGGCTCGGCGAGAGCGCGTACGAGGTCGCGACGCTCCTCGAGTCGCTCTTCGAGGCCTGGCGGGCGGCGGCCGGCGCGATCGCCGCCGCCCGCACCCCGGTGTGGAGCGACATCGCCGACGACGCGGCGGCGCACCTGGCGTCGCTCGTGCCGCGCGCGTTCCTGGCCCAGACGCCGGTCGAGCGTCTCTTTCATTTCCCGCGATACCTCCAGGGCATCGCGCGCCGGATGGAGAAGCTCGTCGGCGGCGGCGACGCGCGCGACCGCGGATACATGGCGGACATCGCCGAGCGCCGGCGTCGCTACGCGGAGCGCTGCGCCGACCACGCGGCGCGCGGTATCCACGATCCGGCGCTGCCGGCGTACGGCTGGATGCTCGAGGAGTATTGCGTATCGTGCTTCGCGCAGGAGCTGGGGACCCCGGTGAAGGTGTCGGCGAAGCGGCTGGACGAGCTGTGGGCGCGCGGGCGCGCGTGAGCGCGAGGCGAGGCGACGCGCGAGGGGCGGCGGGCGACGCGCGACGCCCGGGCGGGCCGCACTCACGCGATTCATGCACGGCGCGGGTCAACCCGGCTTGCGCGCCACGACCAGCCGCGAGCCTCCGACGGGAAGATCGATGCCGCACGCGATGACGCCGCGCTCGAACGCCAGCGCGCCGCCCAGGACGGTGTTGGTCAGGTTTCCCACGCGCATCTCCGCCGTCGGGTCGTAGTCCGCGTTCTCCCGGTCGCGCCAGCGCGACACCGCCATGAGCGGCAGCAGCAGCGTCACGAAGGAGGTCGAGCGCACCACCTCGAAGCCGGCGCGACGCACCTTCGTCGCCAGCTCGCCGCGTCGGTACCGCCGCTCGTGATGGGCGAACGTATCGGCGCGGCTCCACAGGGAAGGGTGCTGCGGCACTGACAGGATGATGCCGCCACCCGGCCGGACCGCGCGGTGCATCTCGGCGAGCACGGCCTCGTCCTCGGCGATGTGCTCCAGCACGTCGAACGCCCCGATCACGTCGAACTCGTCCGCGAACGGCATGCGTCTCGCGTCCATCTGGAGCAGCTCGACGCGGTCACCGAGGCGGGCGCGGGCGATTGCGAGACCGTCGGTGTGCAGCTCGCTGCCGACCAGGTGCGCGTCGGGCAGCGCGGCGGCGAGCGCGCCGAGCACCATGCCGGTGCCGCAGCCGATCTCCATGATCCGCGTGATGCGCCCCGGCCGTCCGAAGTGCCGCGCGATCGCCGCGCGGATGAGGCGGTTGCGGCTGCGGAACCAGAAGTGACGTTCCTCGAGATCGGCGAGCAGCGCGAAGCTCTCCATCCCGAATCCCGTGGACGTTCCGTCGAGGGCGGGGGCGAGGGCCGTGAAGCCGTTCCGCACTTGTGCCCGGAAGCCGCAGCCCGGGCAGCTCCAGCCGCCGGAGTCGATCTCGTCGTGGCAGGCCGGGCACCGCCGCATGGATCATCCGCGACTCTGGATGACGACGCCCGCCACGATGAGCGCGATCCCGACGATCTTCTCCCACCCGATCGGCTCGTGGAAGAGCAGCACGCTCAGGATGAGGACCGACGGGAAGGTGAGGCTCACGAAGGGATACGCGTAGCTCAGGTCGAGGCGGGTCATCGCGGCCATCCACGACATCGCGGCGACGAACGCCGCGATGAAGACCGTGATGATCCACGGGTTGATCAGCAGTCCGGCGAGACTCTGAAGCTTGTCGAGAAACGCGTCGGGCAGCGTGCCGAGACGGCTGACCTGCCACTTGACGACGATCTGGCCGTAGACCGTGAGGACGATCGTAAGACCGACGCAACCGAGGCTCGCGGGAGTGCTCATGCCGGGGGGTGCCAGAGTAAGGGGTGCCAGGTTTGACGAAATCGCGGCTGCGGGCGGAGTATATCCCATCGTGGGAAAGCGCGTCGCCGTCATCCAGCCGAACTACATCCCCTGGAAGGGGTACTTCGACGTCATCAACATGGTTGACGAGTTCGTCCTGTTCGAGTGCGTGCAGTACACGTCGCGCGACTGGCGCAACCGCAACCGGATCAAGACGGCGCACGGCACCCAGTGGCTGTCGGTCCCCGTCGAGACGAAGGGGCGTTCGCGCCAGCTCATCTGCGACGCGCAGATCTCCGACCACGACTGGGCGCGGCGGCACTGGGCCACGATCGAGCAGAACTACCGCAGGGCGCCGGCGTTCGCCGAGTTCGGCGCCAGGCTGGCGCACGCCTACGAGGAGGTCGCGGCGATGGACCGGCTCGTTGACGTCAACCGCGCGCTGCTGGCGTGCGCGAACGGGATCCTGGGGATCGACACGGCGCTGACGTCGTCGCTGGACTACCCGGCCGGAGGCGTGAAGACCGACCGCCTGCTCGCGATCTGCCTCGGGGCCGGTGCGACCACGTACCTGTCGGGGCCGAACGCGCGCGACTACCTCGAGGTGGAGAAGTTCGAGGCGGAGGGGATTGACGTCGCGTGGGTCGACTACGAGGGCTACCCCGAGTACCCGCAGCTCCACGGCCCGTTCGAGCACGCCGTGAGCGTCATCGACCTCATCCTCAACGCCGGGCGGTCGGCGCCTCGGTATATGCGGTCGTTCGCGCCGTGATGACCGGCACCGGCGGCTCGACGCGCTCCGGCGACGCGGCCCGGGCAAGACGCCTGTCGATGACGAACAGCGGCCGGCTCTTGACCTGGTCGAAGATCTTCGACACGTAGAGCCCGACGACGCCCACCGAGATGATCACCGCCCCGCCGACGAAGAGGTTGACGACGATCAGCGACGTCCAGCCGGGATACACCGAGCCGAACACCCGCGCGACGATGAAGTACGTGCCGAGGAGGAGACCGCCCAGACTGAGCAGCAGCCCGCCGTAGACGACCCAGCGCAGGATCGACGTGGTCTGGAAGAGGATCCCGCTGAGTGCGTGGGCGATGAGACGCCGGAACGTGTAGGAGCCGCGCCCGTGGTAACGCCTGTCGCGCTCGTAGTCCACCGAGCGCGTCGTGAAGCCGAGCCACTTCAGGATGAGCATGTAGTGCCGGTCCACGTCGGCGAACCGGATGTACGCGTCGACGACCTTGCGGCTGATGAGGCTGAACGAGCCGGCCGAGCCGTCGATGCTCACGCCCGTCGCCGCGGACAGGAACCAGAAGTAGAGCCGCGCGAGCCACAGACGCATGTGCGACTGGTACTGCGTCCGGCGCAGCGCGAAGACGATGTCCGCCTCCTCGCGACCGGCGTCGCCGCGGGCGGCCTCGAGCAGGCGCGGGATCTCCTCGGGCGGGTCCTGGAGGTCACCGTCCATCACGACGACGCGCCGGCCCCGGCTCTCGACGAGCCCGGCGGTGATCGCCTTGTGCTGCCCGAAGTTCCGGCTGAGCCGCAGCGCGACCACGCGCGGATCCTCCGCCGCGAGCCGCTCGAGGATCGCCCAGGAGCCGTCGCCCGCGCGATCGTCGACGAAGATCAGCTCGAACCCGTCCACCGCCTGCTCGAGCGTCGCCACGAGCCGCCGGTGCAGCTCGGTCAGCGCGTCGGCGCAGCCGTAGACCGGGACGACGACGCTGAGGGCGATCGCATGGGGGGCGGTCGCGCCGGGATCGGTCGCATGGGGGTCGGTCGCATGGAGGGAGGTCGCGTGGGTGGAGGCGCCGGGAGCCATCGGGCGTCGAGTATAGCCGGGCGCCGACCTCGAGGGCCCTCTCCCGCCGGCGGCACCAGACCGGGACCAGGGCTACGCTCGCCCGAACTCCGCGTACACCACCATCGCGTTCCGGTTTCCTCGCCCGAGGAGCTGGAGTCCGTACGCGGGCAGCATCACGACCTCGTTCAGCAGGAGCCGCGTGGCGGCGGGGAACGTCGTCTTCCACGCGACGTCGCGGTTGCCGGAGAGCCGGGTGCGCTCCTCGAGCGTCATCTTCTTCTTCCCGCCCTCGCGCCGGCCGACGAGGAAGTTCGAGACCGGCAGCAGCAGGTTCGACAGCGGCCAGGTGAGCCCCGCGAGGTGGTGGGCCTCGAGGCCGAGCTCGCGCAGACGGCTTCGCATCGAGTCGATCGTGTAGCGCCGGTAGTGACCGGCGATCTCGTCCTCGACGCCCCAGTGGCGCGGCGATCCGGGGACGAACACGATGCCGCGACCGTCGGGCGCGAGCGAGTCGCGGCACTTCCCGAAATAGCGAGCCTCGTCGTCGTCGTCGAAATGCTCGACGACCATGCACGAGAGCACGAGGTCCAACGGCCGCTCCGGCACGGCGTCGAACCAGCTCCCGCGGTGGACGGCATAGCGCCCGGCGCTCACCGCGTCGCGGTTGAGCGCGCTCGCGGCGGCGAGCACGTCGGCGTTGAGGTCGAAGGCGGTTCCGCGCCATCCCAGGTCGAGCAGCAGACGCGACAGGATGCCGCGGCCGGCGCCGACTTCCTCGAACACGCCGGGCGGCGTGCGTCGCAGGCGCCGCTTCAGGTACATCTGCTGGAGGATCGAGCCCGGCGGCTGCGGGGGGATCACCTCGCTACCCCTGGCCCCCGCGGTAGAGACGCCGCTCGGGCGGCTGGTAGTACTCGTCGAGCGACGTGGGGATCCGCGTGTACCAGCCGAGGAGCTGCCGGCTCCGCTCGGGCAGCGACTGCACGCCCGCGTCGCCGAGCAGACGCACGTAATCGATCTGCTGCTTCAGGAACGACCGCGTGAACTGGTGGTTGATCGCGAGGCGGTCCGCGCCGGAGGTGTTGCGGCCGGCCGCGTGCCACAGCGTGGAGTCGAAGAGGATCATGGAGCCGGCGGGGCACTCGACGTCCATCGCGTTGGCCGCGATGTACTCGTCACTCGGCCGTTCCGCCCGCTGGTGCGTGCCCGGCACGATGACGGTGCCGCCGGTCGTCGGCGTGAAGTCGCTGATGCAGATCAGCGCGTTGAGCGAGGCGACGTAGCCCTCGAGGTGGCGCGGGAAGTCGCGGTGGAAGCGATTCTGGAAGACGGATGGCGTGTCCCCCGCCTTCGGCGCCGACGGCAGGATGAAGCCGTTCTGGAGATGCAGGATCGCCGTCGGCGCGATGCAGGCGTCCACGACCTCGAGGAGCGCCGGGATCTCGAGAAAACGCGTGAAGAAGGGCTCGTACTTCATCATGCCGCGCATCACGCCGAGCTCCCCGGCGCGATCGAGACGGTCCGTGCCGATCTCCGCTTCGATGGCGTCCTGCACGCGGTAGAGGGCGTCGCGTGTCTCGGAGAGCATGGCGTCGTCGAGGACCCCCGTGACCACGTGGTACCCGAGGTAGCGGAGGTCGTGCAGCGCGAGGTCGAGCCAGTTGGATGCGAGCTTCGGCGTCGTGAGGGTGGTCATCGCGTTCTCCAATCGGAACCCGGGAACCCGGGCGGCAGCGTAGCGGGGGGTCGGACGAGGGTCAAAGAAGGGTCGTCAAAGCAGGTTCGTCAAAGCAGGGTCGTCGAAGAAGGGTCGTCAAAGCAGGTTCGTCGAAGAAGGGTCGTCAAAGCAGGTTCGTCGAAGAAGGGTCGTCAAAGCAGGTTCGTCGAAGAAGGTTCGTCAAAGAAGGGGGTCAAAGCGCCCCGTCTGTATACTGCCCCCGTGAGCACGCGCGACGGCCAGACCGCGACCGACTCCCCGATCCTCCGCGCGGTGGACGACTACTACTCCGGTAAGCTCTCGGAGCACGGCTGCACGCCGCGGGGCGTGGACTGGAAGGACCAGGCCTCGCAGGAGACGCGTTTCGAGCAGCTCCTGCGTGTGTGCGC
>CAZXBB010000041.1:0-15014 GCA_964638815.1 uncultured Isosphaeraceae bacterium | reverse complement strand
CATGCGACGTGGCCGGCGAACTTCCCGTTGATGCTGATTCCGATCGATCACTTCCTGTATTCCGACGGCGTAGCGGTGATCGACGAACGCGTCGGCCGTGACGTGGGGTCGGACCACTACCCGTTGATCGTGCGGGCGCGGGTCGCGGGGTAGGGGGGCGACCGGGTGGGTGTGGGCTGGATCCGGCGGAAACGGGGGACCGGGAACGGGGAATCGGGAACCTCGGAACGGTCAATTGAACAACGGGAAACGGGAAACGGGAAACGCCAGACACCTTCCGGCTTAAGTGAACGGCCACGTCATCGCGGTTCCGGTGTGCCCCGGTCCTGTGCTCTGACAGGGCCGGGCGGCGCCCGACGACTCGACGGTGGTGGAAGCTCTCGACACCACCCGGCCCTTGCCGAGCCAGGGACCGGGGCACACCGACTCCACGGTGGTGGGACGTTCGACGCCCACCCGGCCCTTGCCGAGCCAAGGACCGGGGCACACAGCCATGTTCTTCAACGGTCGGCCGGATCCGGCATCGCGGTTCCGGTGTGCCCCGGTCCTGTGCTCTGACAGGGCCGGGCGAGGTGGGACGACTCGACGGTGGTGGAGCTATCGACGCCACACGGCCCTTGCCGAGCCAGGGACCGAGGCACACAGCCCAGCGGCGCGTTGCGGTTCTTCTCTACAGCGTCGCGCTGGTAAACGGCAGCAGCGCCATGTACCGCGACCGCTTGATCGCCTGCGCGAGCAGTCGCTGGTCGCGGGCCGAGACACCGAGACGCTTGCGGGAGTAGATCTTGCCGTTCGGCGTCATGAGCCGGCGCAGCTCGTCCGCGGACTTGTAGTCGACGTAGTCGCGGCCGCGCGAGTCGGTCTTCATGAATTCACTTCGGGTTGCGCCGGCACGATTGAACTGGGCCATGGGGAAGCCGTCTCCGGCCCGCATCTTTCACCGTCGCTTCACGGTCGCTGCACGGTCGCTTCCAGCCCCGAAAGCTGACTCGACCAGGCCACCCCCGGCGGGCAGCGGGGGTGACGAATCGAGGAGGATACCGGATAATCTCCGCTGTGCCGAGTCCCCCCATCATCGGGATCACCGCCGACGCCGACGACGCCCGGCACCTGCTCAGCCGGACGTTCACCGCCGTCGTCGAGGCCGCCGGCGGCGTGCCCGTCATCCTGCCGGCCGTCCGGTCGGGCATCCCGTCGTATCTCGCCATCTGCGACGGGGTCATCCTGTCCAGCGGCGACGACCCCGACACCACGCAGTGGGGAATCCCGCTCCATCCCGCCGCGAAGCCGATCGATGCGGCACGTCAGGCCTTCGAGTGGGCTCTGCTCGACCGCCTGCGGACTCCCGTCTCCGCACGCCGGACGCGGCCGATCCCCGTGCTCGGCGTCTGTCTCGGTATGCAGATGATGGCGATCCACGCCGGCGGCACGCTCGACCAGCACCTCGCCGACCACCTGCCGACGGCCGACCGGCACTGGGGGAAGAAGCCGCACCAGGTCGTCGGCGCGCTCGGCGACGGGATCGTTGAGAGCCACCACCGGCAGGCGATCACGGACCCCGGCGGGCTGACGGTCGTCGCGACGGCGCCCGACGGCGTCATCGAGGCCGTGCGGGACGACGACCACCCGTTCTTTCTCGGTGTGCAATGGCACCCGGAGCGCACGGAGGATCCCGCCCTCGGCGTGGATATCGTGCGCCGCTTCGTCGCCGCTGCGCGGACCCGTTCCGTGGCGGTGTGACCCGGGGTTCAAGGCGGAGGGGATCTGAAACCCATGAACATGAAGAAGAGCATCGACCAGGTGGATGTCGCCGGCCGGCGCGTCCTGATGCGTGTCGATTTCAACGTGCCGCTCGACGACGCGGGCGCGATCACCGACGACCGGCGGATCCGTTCAGCGCTGCCCTCGATCCGTTCGGTGATCGGGCGTGAGGGTCGGCTGATCCTGATCAGCCACCTCGGGCGGCCGAACGGGACCGGACCGGAGCCGGGGCTGAGCCTGCGTCCCGCCGCCGACCGGCTGCGCGAACTGCTCGGCGGCGCCGACGTGCGCTTCGTGCCGGGGGATTGCACCGGGCCCGAGGCCCGCACCGCCGCCGCGGAGCTCACCGACGGCGCGGTGCTCGTGCTGGACAATCTCCGCTTCGACGCCGGCGAGAAGAAGGGCGACAGCGCGTTCGCCGCGGCGCTGGCGTCGATGGGCGACGTCTACTGCAACGAGGCGTTCGGCACGGCGCATCGCAACGACGCGTCGATGTTCGCGGTGCCGAAGGCAATGACGGGCCGGCCGCGCGTCTGCGGCTTCCTGCTGGAGAAGGAGCTGCGGTTCCTCGCGCAGACGCTCGAGGACGCGACGGCGGACGACGCGGGGATCTTCATCGCCGTGCTCGGCGGCGCGAAGGTGTCGGACAAGCTCGGCGCGATCGAGAACCTGCGCGGCCGCGTCGACGCGATCCTGATCGGCGGCGCCATGGCGTACACGTTCCTGCGCGCGCAGGGGGTGCCGACCGGCGCGAGCCTGGTCGAGGAGGACATGATCGACACCGCCCGGGACCTGCTCGCGGACGCCGGCTCGTGCGACATCCTGCTGCCGACCGATCACGTGTGCGCGAAAGAGATCGCCGCCGGCACGCCGGTGCGGCGCTGCGTGGACGCGATCGACGACGGGTGGATGGGCCTCGACATCGGCCCGGCCTCCGCGGACCGCTTCGCGGCCCGGCTCGCGACCGCGAGCACGATCGTCTGGAACGGCCCGATGGGCGTCTTCGAGACGCCGCCCTTCGACGCGGGGACGCGGCGCGTGGCGGAAGCGATCGCCGACGCCACCGATGCCGGGGCCGTCAGCGTCATCGGCGGGGGCGACAGCGCCGCGGCGATCGACGCGTTCGGCCTGGCCGATCGGGTCTCACATGTGTCCACGGGCGGGGGGGCGAGCCTGCGGATGCTGGAGGGGGGGCGTTTCGACAGCGTCGATCTGCTGGACGAGGAACAAACCGCCACCCGAACGGTCTAACCCTCATTATGCATGAAGTGGGTCGTCCAGCGGGCGATCCAATCGCGTGAGCGCTCGTTCGAGGCTCGACGTATCGAGAGGATATGCCATCGCCTCGCCCGAACGCTCACGCGATCGGCTGGCCGCGCTGGTTGCGCGGCGCACGCCATCGTCGACCCGGACGTCGGCCTCGCGTCCCGAACGGGTCCGTCGTTTCGACCACCCACCGACCCGCTTCATGCATAATGCGGGCTAACATCTCCTGACCGACTTCGAACGAGAGGTGATCATGCGGCTTCCTCTGCATCTCGCGGCAATTCTGTGTCTGCTTCTCACGACCGCGGCCTTCGGGCAGCGGGACCGGCTGTCCGTCGGCGACCCGGCCCCGGGCCTCGACGTCGAGGAGTGGCTGGCCGGCTCCGAGACCACGATCAAGCAGGGCCAGGTCTACATCATCTGGTTCTGGGAGACGAAAGGCGTGGAGTTCCGGAACGTCGCCCCCGTGCTCTCGCGGATCCAGCAGGACACGGTGGATTTCGGCCTGACCGTGATCGGCATTACGACGGAGGAGAAGGACGTCGTCGAGCCCTGGCTCAAGCGGAACGGACGCGACGTCAGCTTCGCGATGGCGCTCGATCGCCGCTCGGGCACGCACCGCGCGTGGGTGCAGGCGGCGGATCTCGACAAGGACGATATGCCCGTCGCGTTCCTCGTGGACCGGCAGAGCCGCATCGCCCTGATCGTGACGCCGTCGGACCACGACCGCGCGGCGGAGCTGAACCGCGTGACGCGGCTCGTCGTCCGCAACCGGTACGACCCCGCGCTCGAGGCCTCGGCCGCGCCGATGCTCGATGCGGCCCGGAACGCGCGGAAGACGCACACCTACCGCATCGCCCTCAAGCAGTACGACCAGGTGATCGATCTGAGCGCGATGATCTTCGCTGACGTCGCGCTCGAGCGCTTCGAGATGGTTCTCGTCGACATGAAGCAGCCGCGTGACGCGTACGCATACGCCCGTGACAAGCTGCTGAACGGGTTCTTCGCCGAGGACGCCGATGCGCTCGCGCAGCTCGCGGAGAAGATCGTCCTCGATCCGGACATCCCCGCCGACAACCGCGACCTCGAGCTCGCCCTCGAGTGCGCGACGGCCGCCCGCAAGATCATGGATCACCCGGAGATGGACGCGGCGCTCGCGGTCGTCCACTTCCATCGCGGCGAGACCGAGACGGCGATCAGGCTCCAGCGCCGCGCCTTCTTCCGGGCGCTTCCCCGCTTCAAGCCGGAGTACGAGCGCGTCCTGAAGACCTACCAGGAGGCCGAGCGGCGCAGCGGCCTGGGCACCCGCTAGCACGCATTTCCGCCGTGGACGGCGTCGCCACAGCTCGCTGCAATCGTCAAGTGCGGCGTCGGTTCGGCTCGTTGCCACGACGAAGAGCATCGCACCCAGGCAACGCCCCCCCCGGCTTCAACGGGCTGCTAAACTCTACGGACCATGCGTCGCCAACCGATCATCGACCCCCCGACGCTTCCGCTCGTGGCCCCGTCGATCCTCTCGGCGGACTTCGCGAACCTGGAACGCGACTGCCGCGCGGCGCTTGACGCCGGCGCCGACCTGCTCCACCTCGACGTGATGGACGGGCACTTCGTTCCGAACCTGACGATCGGGCCCGCGCTCTGCGCTTCGCTGCGCGAAGCGCTGCCGGACACCGGCCTCGACGTTCACCTGATGGTCACCGACCCCGCGGGCTTCGTCGATTCGTTCGCGCGGGCGGGCGCCGATCACCTCACCTTCCACGTCGAGGTGGTGGACGATCCGCCGGCGCTCGCCCGACGCGTCCGCGAAGCGGGCATGACCGCGGGGCTCGCGCTCAATCCCCCGACGGACGTGACGCGCATTCTGCCGTTCGTCGACGACTTCGATCTCATCCTCGTCATGAGCGTGAACCCGGGATTCTCGGGGCAGTCGTTCATCCCGGGAGTGCTCGACAAGGTGCGCGCGGTCGCGCCGCGGCTGCGACCGGATCAGCGTCTCGAGATGGACGGCGGCGTCGCGCCCGCCACCGCCGAAGCATGCCGCGCCGCGGGCTGCGACGTGCTCGTGGGCGGCTCGGCCGTCTTCGGCGCGAAGGACATGACCGCGGCGATCGCGGCGTTGCGCGGCGTCTCCCCGGCCTCCACGCGCGTCTCGCCGCCGGAGCGCGTCTGATCCATGCCGCCCCGGCGAACGCACATCATGATGTGTCTCGTGCAGTGCGGGGACTCGCCGTGGGAGAGCGAGGGTCGCCTGCACGGCTGGACCGATCTGCCGATGAGCGAGGCGGGGCGCGTGTCGGTCAGCTCGGAGGTGGGGCGGCTCCGCGGCGCCGCGATCTCGACGATCTACCACCCGGGCGACGAGGCCGCCGTCGAGACCGCGCAGATCCTTGCCCGCGCCGCCGGGGCGAAGACGAAGCAGATCGACGATCTGGCCGACCCGAACCTCGGTCTCTTCGAGGGGCTCCTCGAGCAGCAGCTCGCCGAGCGCTATCCGAAGCGTCACAAGCAGCTCCTCGAGGACCCGCTCTCGCTCATCCCGCCGGAGGGGGAGCCGCTCGCGGACGCCCGGGCCCGGGTCTTCGCCGCGGTCGCGAGGCTGCTGCGGAAGAGCCGCGCGGCCGAGGTCGGGATCGTTCTCCACCCGATCGCCTACGGGCTCATGCGATGCTGGCTCGCGAACCGCCCCGCGGGGGATCTGCGCAAGATGCTCGCCGAGTCGGTGCGTCTCGAGCGCTACGCCGTGGCGTATACCCTGCTCGAGCCGATGCGGGACGTCTCGAAGCCGGAAGCGGCGGCAGCGCGATAGCGACTTTGACCCGCGGACGTACAATGAGCCGATCGATCGGAGAGCGATGCCCCCGAACCAGCCGACAAGCCCGCCCCGAACCTGGGCCGATGTGCCGGAGATCGCCGGGCGCGGCAAGAAGGCCGTTCCCGAGGGGCTGTGGATCCAGTGCCCGGCGTGCAACGACTCGCTGTTCCGACGCTCCGTCGAGAACAACCTCTGGGTGTGCCCCGAGTGCCAGCACCACTTCCGGATCAACGCCGAAACGCGCATCCTGCAGCTCGTCGACCCCGACAGCTTCGAGCCGACCAACGACGACCTCTCGCCCGTCGATCCGCTGAACTTCGTCGACCTCAAGCCGTACGCCGAGCGCATTCGCGCCGCGCAGAAGAAGACGGGCCAGAGGGACGGCGTGCGGACCGGCATCGCGTTCATCAAGGGCCGAAAAGTGGTGCTCGCCGCGATGGACTTCTCGTTCCTCGGCGGGTCGATGGGCTCGGTCGTCGGCGAGAAGATCACGCGCGCGGTGGAGCTCGCCGAGGATCGCGACCTGCCGCTCGTCATCGTGAGCTGCTCCGGCGGCGCGCGCATGATGGAAAGCGGATTCTCGCTCATGCAGATGGCGAAGACATCGGCCGCGCTCGCACGCTTCGACGAGGCCGGCGGGCTCTTCATCTCGGTGCTCACGGATCCGACGACCGGCGGCGTGACCGCGAGCTTCGCGATGCTCGGCGACGTGATCCTCGCCGAGCCGAAGGCGCTGATCGGCTTCGCGGGCCCGCGTGTCATCCAGCAGACGATCCGCCAGGAGCTGCCGGAAGGCTTCCAGCGTTCCGAGCTCCTGCGCGACTGCGGGTTCATCGATCGCGTCGTGCCGCGGAGCGAGCTCCGCAGCGAGATCAGCAGCATCATCGACTATGCCGGCAAGTGACCCGGCGGGCGACCTCGGCGCCCGCGGGATCGCCGCGCTCTCCGCGGCGGCCGCGGCGGCGTTCGTCTTCGCCTTTCCGCCGTTCGACCTGTGGCCGCTCGTCGTCGTCGCGCCGGCGCTCCTCGCGGTGATCGCCCGCGGCGCCCGCTCCCTTCGCGCGGCGCTCGCGATCGTGTTCGGCGTGCACTGGCTCATGTGGCTGTGGATCGACCGGTGGCTCGCGGACGTCACGATGCTCGGCTACCCGACGCTCGCGGCCTACATGGCGCTGTACGCCGCCGCGTTCGTCGGCCTGATGCGGTTCGTGCTGCGGCGGCCCGCCCTCGCCGCGATGCCGGCGACGCTCACGCTGCCGGTCGTGTGGGTCGGCGTCGAGGCGCTGCGCGGCGAGCTCATCTTCGACGGCTACCCGTGGTTTCTCGTGGCGCACCCCCTCGTGAACGCGCCCGTCCTCGTGCAGTCCGCGGACCTCCTGGGGACCTATTTCGTCAGCCTGCTCGCGGCCGTGCCGGCGGGCGTCGCCATCGACCTCCTCGCCCGGCCGCGTCGCGGGCGGGGGCCCGTCCTCGCCGGCGTCGCGGTCGGCGTCCTCGCCGCGAACCTCGGGTACGGCGCGTGGCGTCTCGGCCAGACCGCGCCACTGCGGGCCGGGCCGAAGCTCCTCGCGATCCAGACGAACGTCCCGCAGAGCAACAAGATGGAGTGGTCGATCGAGGAGCGCGTGCGCGACTTCGCGCGCTTCGTGGACCTCACACTGGAGGGGCACGCCGCCGCCGGCGGCGCCGACGTCGTCGCGTGGCCGGAGACGATGTTCCCGGCGCGAGGTCTCGAGCCGGGGACGACGGAGGTGTTGCGCCGGTGGAAGCAGGACGCCGACCTGGCGATGGTGGACGGGCTCGTGACGCTCGCCGCCGCGCTGGACACGCCGATGATCGTCGGCAGCACGGCCTTCGACGGCCTTGCCGTTGACGAGGCGACGCGCCGGTTCACGTGGACGGCCCACTACAACTCGGCGTACCTCGTCACCGGCGCGCCGCCGTTCGCGCGGTACGACAAGCACGTGCTCACGCCGTTCGGCGAGGTCATGCCGTACATCTCGGCGTGGCCGTGGCTGGAGGAGATGCTCCTCGGGTTCGGAGCCGAGGGGATGTCGTTCACGCTCGACGCCGCCCCGGAGATCCGCCTGCTCGATCTTGCGTGGGCGGGCGGGACGCTGCGCGTCGGCACGCCGATCTGCTTCGAGGACACCGTACCGCGTCTGTGCCGGCGGATGGTGTACGGCGGCGCGGGCGTTCCGCGCGACGGCAAGCAGGCGGCGCTGCTCGTCAACCTGAGCAACGACGGGTGGTTCGGCGACGGCGACGACGTGCGGGCGCAGCACGCGCAGGTTACGCGGTTCCGGGCGATCGAGAACCGCGTTCCCGTCGTCCGCTGCGTCAACACCGGCTACAGCGTTTCGATCGACTCGTGCGGTCGCGTGGTTGGCACGGTGGGCGAGGGAGACTACGGTGAGCCGCGTCGGTCCGGATGGCTGATCGCCCAGACCACGCTCGACGCGCGGCATACCCTCTACGGTCGCGTCGGCGGCGTGGTCCCGTGGGCGTGTCTCGGCGTCGACGTGACGCTGTTCGGCGGAATGCTCATCGGTCGGCGCAGGAAAGGGAGAACACCATGAGCCGGAACGTCACGCGTGCCCTCGCCCTCGCCGCCCTGGCCGCGACGGTCAGCGTCGGCGGCTGCGTGTCCACGCAGGAAACCGCGTCCGCGCCGAACGCCCCGGGCGCCCCGGTCGAGTGGGGGACCAAGAGCCGGTCCGTCCTGCCGCGTCCGGTCGAGGAGCCGCGGCTCGTGATGCCGAAGCCGCTCGACCTGCACGGCGGCCCGGCCCGGCGCCAGGCGGCGCTCGACATGCTCGTCGTCGCGACGGAGTCCGGGAACGCGCTCGTCCGCGCCAACGCGATCGAGGCGTTCGGCGTCGCCCCGGCCGACGCGATGCCGGCCGTCGCGGCGGGGCTGCGCGACTCGAACCGCGGCGTTCGCTTCGTCGCGGCGATGACCGCCGGTCGCCTCCGACTCAACACGCTCGTTCCGCGGCTTCGGGAGATGCGCGACGATGGCTCGCAGTCGGTGCAGGCCGCGGTCCTGTTCGCGCTTGACGCGTGCGGCGAGCACGTCGATCTCGGCCCGCTGGCGGGTATGGTGATGTCGGACGATCCGGAGGTGAAGGGCAACGCGGCGCTCGTCCTGGGCGAGATCGGCGAGCCGTCGGCGCTCCCGATGCTGCGCGAAGCGGTCGGCCGGCGGCTGGCCTCGGGAGATCCGGCGCGGCAGCGGATCGTCGATCTCCAGCTCGCGGAGGCGATGGTGAAGCTCGGCTCCGACGGCGAACTCGAGGTCATCCGCGCCGCGCTCTTCGCCCCCGACGAGCAGGCGGAGATCGTCGTATTCGCCTGCCAGCTCTGCGGACGGGTGGGCGACCGCGCCTACGTCGCGACCCTCCGCGACATCGCGACGCGGACCGAGCCACGCATCGAGCCGCCCGAGGTCCGGCTGGCCGCCGTCCTCGCGCTGGCGCAGATCGCCGCGGAGCTGTCGATCCCGCAGATCCCCATCGAGTACCTCGGTCACCGGCGGGCCGAGGTCCGGGCGCAGGCGGCCGCCGCGCTGGGCTGGGCGGGCGATGCCGCGTCGCTCGACCCGCTCGCGGCGACCCTCGAGGACCGGAACGCCCTGGTGCAGGTGGCCTCGGCGGGGGCCATCCTCCGGATCACCGGCCGCCGCTGAGTCGCCCTCGATGTCCGGCGGGCGGTTCTCGGCGGATCCGGCCCGGCCGAAAGGGAACCTCACGTTCTGTTGACACGAATCTGACCGGTAGGTACAAACAACTAAGCGCTCTATATAAGAGGACTTGCTCGTGCACGTACTGACCAAGATCTTCATCGTGCTTGTGTCGCTGTTGACGGTGCTTTTGGTGCCGCTCGTCGTCGTCTACTCGTACAACGAGAACAGCTTCCAAAGCCGCTATCTTTCCGCGGAGGCCCAGGCGGCGAGCCTGCGATCGGCGCTCGAGGCCGCCAAGGCCGGCTTCGGCGCTGCGGAGATGCGGAAGGACGGCCAGATCCAGGAGCTCGAGGCCAGGTCGCTCGACCTGCGTCGGCAGGCTGACCAGCTCCAGGCCGAGAACCGCAAGCTCGACAGCGACGTGAAGTCCGCGACCAGGACGGACGCCGAGATCCACCGCCAGCTCGCGACGCTGACCTCGTCCGTGGATGCCGGCCAGCAGCTGACCGAGTCGCTCATCGAGGAGCTGCGCGGCCTTCGCCGCGAGGCGCTCGCTTCCGAGCGGCAGAAGGTCGAGCTCGACGAGCATCTCCGGGACACGCGGGCGAAGCTCGACGCCGCCATCGAGGCGCGTCGCGCGCTCCAGGAAGAGCTCCAGCGTCTGCGCGACGAGCACGCCAAGACGCTCGACACCGTCTACCAGTACGTCGCCAGGCACGGCGAGCTCGAGCGCGGCCCCGCCGCGGGCCAGTTCCGGCCGTCCGTCCCGATCGACAAGAACCTCGACGCCCGGATCCTGAGCGTGCGACGCAGCAGTGACCAGACCCTCGCCGAGATCAACGCGGGCTCCCGCGACGGGGTGAAGGACGGCTGGGTGATGACGATCGGCGCGAACGGCCAGTTCATGGGCAAGCTGCGCATCATCGAGGTGGACATCAACCGCTCGACCGGCGTCGTCGAGCTGGAGCAGGGCGCGATCGCGCCCGGCATGGACGTCTACGCACGCGTGGCGGGGGGCTTCTGACCATGATGAGCCGGCTCAACGCGCCCGTCCGACGATCCGACGGCGGCCTCGACGTCTACACGGGGCTCCTGTTCGTCGCCTTCCTCGTGCTCCTCGCCGGCGTCGGCATGCTGGCGAAGCGCAACATGGACCACTCGAAGGTGGGCGACCAGGCGGGCGGGGTCGTCAAGCTCGTGAGCTGATCGCGGCTGACCGGCGCCCCCGGGCGAAACGATGGCGGCTGGCCGGGTCGCGGCTGCCCGATCGCAGCGGCTTGATCGCGGCTGCCCGATCGCGGCTGCCCGATCGCGAATTGCTCCTGGATCCGGTCCGTGTCGTCATGTCCACCCGCCCGGGAGGATCGCTTCGTCGCCCGGTGGCGCATGCCGGTGGCGCCTGGACGATCAAAGCCGCGATCACGAACCACGACCGCGACGCGGGTGACGACCGCGATCGGAGACAACGCGCCGCGAGGCGGGGCGCGGGCGCCTCCTCCGGCCACCGTGGACAACCTGTGCCCCCGCGCCGCCAGGGCCATTGGGCCGGCAGGGCGGACGTTCCGCTTCGGTCGCCGGGGAGCGCGGCGCGTCGGGCGCGCACTGTTTGCCGTATGATGCAGTCGTCTCTCTCAGACAGCCGGAACGGAGTCCACGGTGGTCCTCGACAAGCTCCTCGGGTTATTCAGCGTCGACATGGGCATCGACCTGGGGACGTGTAACACGCTGGTGTGCGTCCGCGGCGAGGGGATCGTTCTGAACGAACCTTCGGTCGTCGCGGTGAAGCGCGGCACGAACAAGGTCCTGAACAACGGCAACGCGGTCGGGTGGTCGGCCAAGGAGATGCTCGGCAAGACGCCCGGGTCGATCACGGCAATCCGTCCGCTCAAGGACGGCGTCATCAGCGACTTCGAGATCACGGAAGCGATGCTGAGCTACTTCATCCGCAAGGTGAACGGGCGCAGCCGCATCCTCGGGCCGCGGGTCGTCATCGCGGTGCCGTCGGGCATCACGGCGGTCGAGAAGCGCGCCGTGCTCGACTCCGCCGAGCGGGCGGGGGCGCGTCGCGTCTATCTCGTCGAGGAGCCGATGGCGGCGGGGATCGGTGCGGGTCTGCCGATCGTCGAGCCGACGGCATCGATGATCGTCGACATCGGCGGCGGCACGACCGAGGTCGCCATCATGTCGCTCGCCGACATCGCCACGTGCGAGTCCGTCCGCGTGGCCGGCGACGACATGGACGAGGCGATCATCAACTACATGAAGAAGACGTACAACCTCACGATCGGTGAGCAGACGTCGGAGCGCATCAAGATCGAGATCGGCACCGCCGCGCCGGTGGGGGAGCCGCAGACGATGGACGTCCGCGGACGCGACAACATCTCCGGGCTGCCCCGCAAGATGGTCGTGACCAGCGACGAGATCCGCGAGGCGCTGCTCGAACCCGTGGCCGCGATCGTCGAGGCCGTCACGCGCACGCTCGAGCGAGCGGAGCCCGAGCTGGCCGCCGACCTGATCGACAACGGCATCTGTCTCGTGGGAGGCGGCTCGCTCCTGCGCGGCATCGACGTCGTCTTCTCCAACGCCACCGGTCTCGACGTGCACGTCGCCGACGAGCCGACGACCTGCGTCGCGCGCGGGACGAGCATCTATCTCGAGAACCTGGAGGAGTGGAAGGGGACGATGGAATCGGATATGGATGACTTCTGACAGGAGCGACGAAGCCGTCGATTCCGCACCTGATGCTTCGTGATCGCTCCCAACTCCACTTCCCCATCACGCTGGTCGTGACGGCGGCGCTGGCGTTGCTTCCGGCGGGGTGGCGTCTCTCCTGGTCGCGCGACCTGGCGGAGATCGTGCGGTTTCCGATGCGGCCGTTCACGCACGCGGGCACCACGCTCGCGGGGTGGCTGCGTCCGCCGCCCGCGACGATCGAGGGGGTATCGCCCGAGGGCCGCGCGATCATCGAACAGCTCACGCGTGATCGGGACGAGGCCCAGCGTCTCTACCACGCCGAGCATCTGAAGGTCGTCAAGCTCCGCGAGCAGATCGCGCAGCTCCAGCGCATCCCGGTGGAGAACCGCAGCGTCGCGAGCCGGCTCGTCATCGCGTACGTGACCATGCGGAGCCCCGGCGCCGCGCTCGGCCCAGTCGAGCTGACGCTCGAGGCGGGCGCGCCCAGGACCGTGCCGGCCGGCACGATCGCGGTCCACGGCGGGGTGCACCTGCTCGGTCGCACGGTGGGTCCCGCCGAGGCCGGACGTTGCTCGCTGCTGCCGATCGCCAACGACGCGACGGGTCCGCTGCGGACGGCGGTCTTTCCGCGTCATGACATCGAGGCGGATCTCGAGGAAGCGGCCCGACTCCACCTCCTGCCGACCGGCGGCGGGACCTTCACCGGCGAGGTTCCGCGCGACGAGCCCATCGCCGAGGGGGACGTCGTCCGGCTGGCCGACGACGCCTGGCCCGCGACGGCGCAGATGATGGTGCTCGGCACCGTCACCGACGTGCGCGTGGACGACAACGAGCCGCTCCGTCACCTCGTGACGGTCGAGCCGGACTTCGTCGTGCGCGACGTCGCGGAGGTCACGCTCGTCATCGAGGAGGACCGCGATGTCGCGCCGTCCGGCCCGCGGGGCGGCGCGCCGTGAGGTGGATGGTCTTTGCCGTGGTCGCGTTCGCGTTCCTCGTCCTCGAGATGAGCGTGAGCAACGTCCTGGTCGTCCGGTCGCTCGGCAACATCGCGCCGAGCTTCGTCGCGGTGCTCGCCGTCTTCGTTTCGCTGTTCGCCCCGCGCCTGACGGCGCTGTGGGCGTGCTGGACACTGGGGCTGCTGCTGGACCTCTCGATCTATCTTCCGCACGGCACCGACCGGCCCGGCCCGATCATCGGTCCGTACGCGCTGGGCTACGTGGGCGGATGCATGATCGTTCTCTACGTGCGCTCGATGCTCTTCCGCAACCGAACCCCGACCGTCGCCGTGATGACGATCGTCTTCGTCGCGGCCTCCAGCCTCGTCGCGATGCTCTTCTACTTCGTGCAGGATTTTTACCCGGGCGGCGGCCTCGACCGCCCGCCCGGCGAGCTCACGCGACGCCTCGGGATCGCGGTGTACTCCGGCGCACTTGCGCTGCTGATCGGCCGGCCGCTCATCTGGACGGCGCCGGTGTGGGCCTTTCGGTCCGCGCTCACCCGAAGGTAGGACACTCATTCCATGGTGCACCACGCCACGCGCATGATCATCTTCGACGACGGCCTCGGGCAGCTCGGGCCGATGACCGAGCTGCGCGCCGCCTTCGAGGTGCGCACGGGCGTGTACACGACGGCGGGGCGGCTGCGGGCCGCGCGGCCGAAGACGCTCGGCGGCTACTGGGTGCCCGAGCGGCTCGCGCCGATGGTGCGCTCGCGGGCCGACGCGCCGGTCAACGCGCTCCCCGACGAGGAGACGCTCTTCTGCGTCAACGGCCGGTGGGCGACGCCGTCAACGGACCTGCTGGAGTCGGTCGGGAACAACTGCGCCGTGATCGAGTCCGCGACGGACCAGGTCGTCGCGGCGAACCTTCGGCGGGCCGACGCGGAGTACTTCCTCACGACGGGCTCGCTGCACGAGCGCGTGCACGTGCGTCACATCACCGAACGCGTGCTCTACAAGTACCCGTGGGAAGTCATCGATCTCCTGAAGGACACGATCCCGCGGGACATCTCCACGATCGAGATGATCGACGCCAGGGTCCCGAGCGAGACGGCGGACATCATCGGGGACCATCCCGTCGAGATGCACGCGACGGCGTCCGTCTCCCGCAGCGTCGTCTTCGACGCGACCGCCGGTCCCGTGATCGTCCACGAGCACGCGGTCATCCGGCCCGGGGCGATCCTCTGCGGTCCGTGCTCGATCGGACGCGGGTCGATCGTGATCGATCGCGCCCACATCAAGGCGAACACGGTGGTCGGCCCGATGTGCAAGGTGGGAGGGGAGATCGGGACCACGGTCTTCCAGGGCTACGCGAACAAGAGCCACGAGGGGCATCTCGGCGACTCGTGGGTGGGCAAGTGGGTCAATCTCGGCGCGGGCACGACGAACTCGAACCTGCTGAACACGTACGGCGAGGTCAGCGTGCGGCTGGTGCCGGACGGGCCGCGGCACCGGACGGGGATGACGTTCCTCGGGGCGATGCTCGGCGATCACGTGAAGACGGCGATCGGCACGCGTCTGATGACCGGCTCGATCGTCGGCACCGGCGCGATGATCGCGACCTCGACGCCGCCCCCGACGACCGTTCCGCCGTTCGCCTGGCTCACGGACGAGGGCCGGCGGACGTACCGGCTCGAGAAGTTCCTCGACGTGGCCCGGACCGTCATGGGCCGCCGCGAACGCCGGATGACGCCGGAGTACGCAAGCGCCGTGACGGCGTTCTACGGCGCGGTGACGGACCGCGCCTCGTAGCTTCGCCGGCTCACGAACCGCCCGGTCCCGGTGATCGCCGAGCATCG
>CAZXBB010000040.1:0-19592 GCA_964638815.1 uncultured Isosphaeraceae bacterium | reverse complement strand
GTGGATCGCCGTGCATGACCGGCTGCGGCGCGCGGCGTTGGCCGGTGAGGGATGAGCCGGGCGGGTGCGGTGCGCGCGCCGTGCCGTCCGCGATGACTCATGCTCGCTGATTCATGCGCGCTGACCCATGCGCGCTGACCCATGCGCGCTGACTCATGCGCGCTCGTCCCGATCGTTCCGGCGTGCACTACGGGGCCCCGTCGGCACAGGACCTTGCCACACCGGGTCATCGTCCCGATCCCGCCGGCCGGCTCGTCGGCGCTTCCGGCGATCCGTCTCCGGGATCATCGATATCGGCCTCGATGTCAGGTCCGTCGGACTTCTCCCCGGACTCGCCCGGGTCCTCGCCCGCCGGGTCCTCGCCCGGGTCCTCGCCCGGGTCGTCGCCCGGGTCGTCGCCCGGGTCCTCGCCCGGCTCCGCGGCCGGCGGCTCCGGCGGACGCTCCCCGGTGTAGATCACGACGTCCGCCCGCCCGCGGTCCTCGTCAAGAAGCGCCGCCGGCATTGCGCGCTGCATGCTGACGACGAGCACGCGGGCTTCCGGCGCACGCTTGCGCAACTCCAGCACGGTGCCGCCGTCGAAGTCCGTGTGGAACTGCCCGATCAGGTGCACGACCTTCTTCGCCCCGAGCCGCCACGCCCGCGCGACCGAGGCGGCCATCGTCGCGTCCCACACGAGCTGGCTGTGGAAGATGGCATCGACCTCCTCGTCGGTCATGACGTGCGGCTCCTCGTCCGGCGCCGCGTCATCCTTCCCTTCGTCCGAGGCCTCCGGTCGGTCCGGTGTCTGCATCACGGTCCAGAACCGCTCGCGATACCCGCCCTCCGGAAGCCGCGCGGGGTAATCGAAGAAGTCACGGCGCGGCGAGGGCAGGGCGGCGAGACGCTCGTAGCCGTGGAGCCGCGCGAGACGCACGTACCGCCGCGGGGCGTTCGCCGCGACCACCCGCCCGCCGTTCGTCCGCGCCGCATCGATGATCGTCTGGTACGTCCGTTCCCAGGCGCCGTCGCGGCCCCAGCTCGCGGAGTTCGTCAGCCGCTTGAACTGATCGGCGTCGATGATGCCCTCGAAGTAATCCGATACCAGCAGCTGCTCGTCGCGCTCGAGCATCTCGAGGGAGAGCGCGCACGGCTGCCACCGCGCGAACGCGGCCGCGACGACCTCGCGTTGCAGGGCGTGTGCGATCTCGTCGTCGTGCTGCTCGCCGAGAAAGACCACGTCGGCCCACGCGACGGCGTCCATGAGATCGTCCCATCCGATCGCCCGGCCGTCGTGTCCGGCGAACATGGGCAGGTCCCGCACCTCGTCCGGCCCGGCCACGGCGGGCGGGCCGGCGGGGCCGCGCAGCGCGGGTCCGGTGTCGAAGTACCGGCCGGACGCGCACCCCGTGGCGAGCGTGATCGTCGCAGCGAGCGCCAGGGAACGGAGCGGGCTGGTTCGCATCGGGCTGGTTCGCATCGGGCTGGAGTCCGGGGGAGGCTGGGGGGTTGAGCGAGCCCCCGGGGGGCCGGCCGGGGGGCCGCCATCATACGGAGGCCGCAGGGTGAGGTCCGCGGGGCGGACGCCGGGTTTCGCGGTGCTTCTGAGATGCCATACTTGTTAACATGAGGCCGAGCAGGAGCAAGACGGCGTGCAAGGCAGGATGCTGAAGACATCGCACCGGCTGCGGTCGGCCTGGTTCCGTTTCGTCACTGCGGTGAGGCGAGCCGCGGGGCTTCCGTCGGCGCTTCCGTCGGCGCTTCCGGCGGTCCTTCCGGCGATCCTTCCGACGACCCTTCCGGCGATTCTGGTCATCTTCGCGACGGTCGTGCCCGGCGGTCGCGTCCTCGGCGCGGGCATTCCCTTCGTCGAGCACCCGGTCGCGACGGTTCCCGGCGCGCGGTGGATCGACGTGGGCGACCTCGACGCCGACGGCGACGTGGACGTGATCTCGGCCGCGTCGGGCACGTCGGAGATCCTCTGGCACGAGAGCGACGGCGGTGCGCCGCCCGGCTTCACGACGCGAACGGTGTCCGCGGCGGCGGGCGACGTCCGCTCGGTGATCGCGGCCGACCTCGACGGCGATCTCGACCTCGACGTGCTCGCGCTGAGCGCGAACGACGGCGCGATCACGTGGTACGAGAACGACGGCGCGACCCCGCCGGCGTTCATCCCGCACACGATCGCCGCCGGCGCGTTCGCCGCGGACCTCGCGTCGGCGGCGGACCTGGACGGCGACGGCGATCTCGACGTAATGTCGGCCGCCTCGACGCTCGCGACGATCGCGTGGTACGAGAACGACGGCAACGTGCCGCCGGTCTTCACCGGGCACGAGGTTCCGACGATCCAGGGCGGCCCGTTTCGCGTCACGGCCGCCGACGTCGATGCCGACCTCGACATGGATCTGCTCTGCGTCTCGGGCGGTGACGGCACGATCGCCTGGTACGAGAGCGATGGCGGCGCCCCGCCGGTCTTCACTGCACACCTGGTCTCGGCCGCGGCGGCCGGCGCGGCGTCCATCGACGGCGCCGACCTCGACGGCGACGGCGACCTCGACCTCGTGGCGGCATCTCGAGGCGACGACACGATCGCGTGGTTCGAGAGCGACGGCCAGTCGCCGCCCGGCTTCGTCGAGCGTCTCGTCTCACTGGACGCGGACGGCGTGGAGTCCGTGCGCGCGGCCGATCTCGACGGCGATGGGGACTTCGACCTCCTGGCGGCCGAGGCCGTCGGGGACGCCGTGCGGTGGTACGAGAACCGGGGGGGATCGCCGCCAGTCTTCGTCGCGCACGCCATCTCGACGCTCCTCGACGGCGCCGTCGCGGCCGTGGCGGTGGACATCGACGCCGACGCCGACGCCGACGTGCTGGCGGCGACGTTCGACGGCGGTGCGCTGACGCTATTCGAGAACGCGCCGGGACCGGTCTTCAACGAGACGCGGTGCACGTACCACGGCTCGATCGCCGCCGCGATCGCCGCCGCCCTCGACGGTGACGTCATCGCGACGTCGCGCGAGCAGTTCCTCGCGGAGCCGGACATCGATTTCGAGGGCAAGCGGGTCACGCTGCGTAGCGCGGGGTCGATCGTCCAGCCCGAGTTCGGCAGGTACACGCTCGCCGACGATGCGCATCTCGAGACGCGGCCCGATCGCGGGATCACGCTCAACGGCGCGCTGGTCGTGCCGCCGGGGGCCGACGCGCACCTCGCTACGCGATTCCTCGCCGTTCCTGGCGGCACGGTGCTCGACGTCGGCGCGGGCGGTGGGCTCTTCCTCGATACGGATGAGCTCAGCTCGATCAGCGCCGTGACGGGCATCGCCGCCAACGCCACGTTGTCGGTGACGGCCGGGCTGACGCTCGGCGGCGCGCCGGCCGGCTTCGCCGAGCACCTGATCTCGAACGCGGCGGTCTCCCCTTTCGGCGTGCACGTGGTCGATCTCGACGCGGATGGGGACACGGACGTGCTGTCGGCCTCGTTCGGCGACTCGGCCGTGGCGTGGTACGAGAACGAGCAGGGCTCGCCCCCCGTGTTCACGCGGCGGATCGTCGCGAGCGGGGTCGTCGGCGCGCGCAGCGTGTACGCGGCCGACGTGGACGGCGACGGCGACATGGACCCGATCGCCGCGGCGCAGCTCGTCAACCGGATCGCCTGGTACGAGAACCAGGGCGGCGCGCCGCCGATCTTCGTCGAGCACGTGGTGAGCAGCACGGCCGTCACCGCGGTGGACGTGTTCGCCGCGGATCTCGACGGCGACGACGACGTGGACCTTCTCTCGGCGTCGTTCGCGAACGCCCGCATCGCGTGGTACGAGAACATCGGCGGCACGCCGCCGGCGTTCAACACGCGCACGGTGTCCAACGGCGCGATCGGCGCGTTCTCGGTCTTCGCGGCCGACGTGGACCGCGACGGGGACATGGACGTGCTTTCAGCCTCGCAGGTTGACAACAAGATCGCCTGGTACGAGAACGACGGTGGCAAGCCGCCGTTCTTCACGGAGCGCCCGATCACGACGAACGCGCTGCTCGCGTACGCCGTCGCGGCCGCGGACCTCGACGGCGACGGCGACACCGACGTGATCTCGGGCTCCCAGGCCGACCAGAAGATCGCCTGGTACGAGAACGACGGCGCCCGCCCGCCGTCGTGGACGCCGCGCACGATCGCGCTGAACGCGCCGGCGCCGACGTCGGTGCACGCCGCGGACATGGACGGCGACGGCGACGTGGACGTCCTGGTGACGCTCGAGGGCAGCGACTCGGTGGTGCTGTACGAGAACAACGGCGATGTGCCGCCGCTCTTCTTCGCCGCCGTGCTCACGGACGAAGCAGACGGCGCGCAGAGCGTGACGGCGGGGGACCTGGACGGGGACGGCGATACCGACGTGATCGCCGCGTCGTCCGGCGACAACACGATCGCGTGGTTCAGCAACCTCGGCGGCAGCGTGGGCATCGACCCCGGCGGCGCGATCGTCGCGGGCGGCGCCGTGACGAACCGGCTCCCGCTCGTGCTCCACGGCGGCCAGATCTCCGCCGGCGGCGGAATGCACAACGCGCTCGACGGCGCGGTGCAGGGGTTCGGCACGATCGCAGGCGACTTCACGAACGACGGTCGCGTGGTAGTCCAGGCCGATACGGAGATCGTCGGCGACTATCACAACGCGGGCTCGACGGTGATCCGCAACGGCACGCTCGTGATCCTCGGCGCGCTGAACAACGAGGGGGAGCTCATCGGCGACTTCGTGGCGGGGATCACGTCGGACGATACGGCCGGCGAGGCGTCACGCGGGAGCGACGGTCTGTTCGTCGAGGCCGACTTCCGGTCGGGCGCCGACGCGGACCTGTGCCTCACGGGCGGCGCGCCAGTGCTGCGCATCGCCGGAGCGTACGACGTCTCGATGACCGACGCCGGGCGGTACGGGATGGCCGGCGCCGAGCTTCGTCTCGTCGGGCGCAGCGAGCAGCGGGTCGAAGTGATGAGCGTGGACATCGGTCCGGATCCTGCCGGGCTCGATCCCGGTCAGCCCGGGCACTTCCCGCTTCGACGCCTTCGTCTCGCCCCGGGCGCGACGACGGTCCGGCTCGTCGATGCGCGCGACAACGACGGTCTCGGCCAGGCGGCGTGCGAGGCGATCTACGCGGACGAGGTCGTCGTCGGGGCGGGGGCGCTCCTGGTCACCGGGAGTTGCCGCGTGTACTACCGCGAGCTGACGCTCGACGGCATCGTGGACGACCGGACGCACCTCGTCCGCATCATCGCGTGCCCGGGCGACGTTGACGAGGACGGCGAAGTCGGGTTCGCGGACGTGCTGGAGATGCTGCTCGCGTGGGGCGATTGTCCGCCCGACACCGACTGCCTCGCCGACGTCACGCGTGACGGCCGCGTGGACTTTGCTGACGTGCTGGAGCTGCTCGCAAACTGGGGCCCGTGCGTCGGCTAGCAGCCAGCTTGGCTCGGCCCTCGGTCAGCGCGCCGCGCCCTTCGTCGCATCGTCAGGGAATCAGGACCCAGTCCGCGTCCACCGCCGCCATCTGCGTCAGCACGCCGAGGTCCAGTTCGCCGACGAAGGTCGCGTAGCGCACCCACTGGATCACCACGACGCAGAGCCCCGCGACCGAGACCCACGCCGCGAGCTCCCCTGGGCGGAAGCGGCGGAAGCGGTGCACGATGAGGACGGGCGTGACGACCGTGAGCGTCTTGAAGACGGCCAGCGCGACGGCGGAGTTCGAGACGCCCAATAGGGCGCGGACGAGCGGATTGGCCTCCGCCATCCCGGTGGTCTTCATGAACCCGACGGTGAGCACGAGATCGACGACGCTGAGGACGACGACGACCGCGAGAAGGAACCGCGTCCGCCGGGCGCGACGCTCGTCGGCATCGCCGTCGCGCAGGGCGCCGGCGAACGAGCGGGCGAGAGAGCGAATCGGGTTGTTGGCGTGACTCAGCATCGGGTGACTCCAGGCTCTATCCACTGCGAGGAAGGCCCGAACCGCGCCGGGCGGCGCGCCGGTTCGGCGATTGGCGATCGGCCGTCCGCCACTCCGCCCATCCCGCCCCATCCCGCCCCGTCCCGCCGTGTGGCCCAACGTCCCGCGGCGCGCCACGGTGGGGCGGGCGACCCCGCCGCCGCGCGCAAGTCGGCCGTCAGCAGCGGTTTGCCCGACGGCACCGCGGGTCCGCGCGGGTTCGCGCGCCGAGCCAATCGGGGAAAAGTCGCCGCGCCGCGCGCCGGAGCGCGCCGACCGCGTCTTCCTCGGGAGCGGGGCGAATCGTCCGCGCCCGCTCGTGGAACGACGGTCAGTCCGGGGAGTGACCTCGGTACGATGGAGACCCGGAGCAGTCCCGCAGCACCCGGAAGCGAATCATGGCGGCCGACGTCTTCCCTTCAACGATGAGAACCTGGATCGACCAGGCCCTCGATCGCGACGACGCCGGGCGTCTCGAAGTCAACAGACACATCATGCAGACGTACGAGTGGCCGCTCAAGGTCTACTACCGCGGGACGAACTCGCGGTGGCTCGGGGAGCCCGAGGACGTCGTCGCCGGGTTCTTCGCGGCGCGACTGGAGCGTCCCGACTTCCTGCCGTCATGGCGGAAGAGCGGCATGCGGCTGCGGCGCTGGCTGATGAACGGCTTCTGCTACTACCTCATGGAACTGCGGCGCGAGAAGCAAAGGCGAGAGGCCCCGCTCGAAGACGCGAACGAGCCGGTCACCTTCACCGGCGATCCGCATGCCGAGATCGATCGGGCGGCGGTCGTGGCGTTCGTCCGGCAGGCGCTCGAGGTCGCCGCGGCGCAGTGCGCGCAGGAGGATCTGTCCGATCACTGGCAGGTCTTCCTCCGGCACCACCACGACAACGTTCCGTTTCAGCAGATCGGCGGGGAGTTCGGCGTCGATGCCGCACGCGCGGCAGTCATGGCCCGGACGGCGGGCCGCAAGTTCAGGACCGCGCTGCGCAACGTGCTCGAACGCGACGGGGTGAAGCCGCAGGACATCGACGCCGAGATCCAGGCGTTGCTGGAGGTCACGAACTCATGAAGCCGTCCACCGCCTCCGACATTCCGTTCCCCGAGGACATCCCGGTGGACACGGCGACGAAGCTCCTGAGGCTGGGTCTCGGCGGGCGGCGCCGGCCGGTTGACGATCTGATCGACCGCCTGCACGAGGCTGACGGCGCCGCCTGGCTCTCGCGCGCGCTGAACGCGGGACCGCTGCACGGCATCGGCGCCGCGGACGCGATGCTGCTCGAGGGCAAGGCGAGCGTCGCGACCCTCGCGGCGATCAAGGAGCGGAGCAAGGTGATTCTCGAGCGACCACGCGATCGCGAGGAGCGTCTGGCCGGGCTCGCCGGCTACTTCCTCTCCATCGCGGCCGGCCTCCGTCACCACGGCAAGGTGATCGGCGGCCGCGGGCGGGAGGAGCGCGACGCGGTCTTCCTCGACCTCGCGGCGGCCGCGCCGCCGGCGTGGAGCGAGATGCTCGGCGCGGCGACGATGGCTCGCGCGGGGGACGAGGCGTAACGACGCGCCCCCCCGGGGAGGGGCGGCGATCAGGGCGCCGACCTGCTGCGCAGGACAGGGGCGCAAGGCGTGGAAGGCAACTCGGGACAGTGCGTGAGGTCGCTCATGCGTGGGACCTCACGCGGATCAAACGTACTTTGGAAGGAGCGATCAACATGTCGGAAAGCAAGAGCAGTGTCCATGCGCGCAACATCATCCTGACCGCCGCGGCCTTCTGGGTCGCCGGCGCGATGGCCGCCCGCGCGTTCGAGGCGCCCGCGGCCACGGCGCAGCCGCAGCTGATGGGCGAGCACATCCCGATGCAGAAGGCCCGCATCCAGGGGAACCTGCACGGTCTGATCGGCCTGAAGTTCGAGGAGTACATCCTCAACAGCCTCAAGTCGCAGATCAAGACGACGCTCGCGAACTACCAGACGCTGAGCATCGAGGCGAAGCAGGTGACGAAGGACCAGGCCGTCGCCCGGCTCCACGAGTTCCTGAACAGCTGGCGTTTCAACCAGGCGCCGGTGCGCTCCTGGACAAACAACCTGACCCCCGCCGAGACGGTCACGTGGGGGCTGGGGAACACCAACGTCAACGACGTCGTTCGTCCCGAGGTGATCCTGCGGCTCAAGGACCGCCTCCAGGTGGCGCTCGACGAAGCCTACGGGCCGTACCCGATCGATCAGCCGCTCACGGCGATCATCTCGGAGACCATCGCCCGCATCGCGACCACCGGCACCAGCGCCGGATTCGGCGAGTGGGTGTGCATCTTCAACCCGGAGAGCGGGCAGACCGAGTGGTTCAACGAGCAGACGGGGGAGTGGGCGGGCGCGTCGTGACCCGCCTCCGCTCGCAGCGTTCCCGTCGGGACAGCGTGTCCCACGTCCGCGCGGTCATATCGATGCCGCCCGAGACGGCGCGCGTGCCGTCCGGAGCGATCGCCAGGGCGAGCACCTCGGCGGCGTGACCGCGCATGGCGAGCACCTCCTCGAACGTCGCCGTGTCCCATGCGCGCACGGTGCGATCGTAGGAGCCCGACAGGAGTCGTTTGCCGTCGGGCGTGTAGACCAGCGCGACGATGTAGCTGGTGTGACCGGCCATCGTGGCGGTCGGGCTGCCGGTCGCCGCGTCGTGGATCGTGATGGTGTTGTCGTGTCCGGCGGCGGCGATGAACGCGTCGTCGGGGCTGTACGCCACGGCCGACAGCCACCGGCCCGTTCCCGGGATCGTGGAGACCGCGGCGCCCGTCTCGACGTTCCACACGCGGACCGCGCCGTCCCGTGACGCGGAGGCGAGGTGCGGACGCGACGCGGCGAAGGCCAGGCCCTCGACTGCCCTCTCGTGCGCTCCGAGCATGGCCCGCACGGCGCCCGTGGCGACCTCCCGCACGACGACCGCGCCGTCATGGTGGCCCGCCGCCAGGAGCGCGCCGTCCGGGCTGAAGGCCAGCGCGTGGACGACGCCGTGGTCGCCGGTCCACTCCGACTGCCAGCGCTCGAGCCCCGCGTCGGCGAGCCGGACCGCGCCCTTCGTGTCGCCGGCGGCAACCACGCCATCGGATCTGCGCACGGCGCACGCGGTGAGGATGTCGGGCGCGTCGAGCCGGTCGAGCGCCCGGCCGCCGTCGGCGTCCCAGATCCGCAGGGTGCGCAGCGCCGCCGTCACGAAGGTCGTTCCGTCCGGGCGGAACGCTACGCCGCACACCGCCCCCTCGTGACCGCGGAAGACGCCCGCGAACTCCGCCCACTCGGTGTCCCACACCCGGATCGTGCCGTCGCCGCCGGCCGAGAACAGGCGGTCACCCGCGGGGTCGAAGCACGCGGCGTAGACGACCGCGCGGTGACCGAGCAGCGACGAGAGCAGCCGCCGGTTCGTCACGTCGTAGACGTGCAGGCGGCGGCCGTTCGTGCCCACGGCAAGCCGCTCACCGTTCGGGCCGAACGCGATCGCGTGCACCTCGCCGTCTCGCGGCTCGAGCGTGGCGAGCGCCGCGCCGGTCCGCACGTCCCAGAGCCGAACCGACTGGTCGGCGGAGCCGGACGCGAGGATCTCACCGTCCGGCGTGAAAGTCACGTCGTTCACGCTCTCCGTGTGGCCGGCGAGCGTGTCGAGTGGTCGCCAGTCCTCGGCGCTCCAGAGCCGCACGGTTGCGTCCGATCCGGCGCTCGCGAGCCGGCGCCCCGCCGGATCGAACGCGAGGCCCTGCACGAAGGCATCGTGCCCCTCCAGCCGGGCAATACGCGTCGCGCTCTCGACCTCGTAGATCTGGATCACGGCCTCGTTGCGACCGCTGAGCGCGACGTGTCGTCCGTCCGGGCTGCACGCGGCGGCGAAGACGCCGTCGCGCGTTCCGTCGAGCAGGGCGAGACGCCGGCCGTCCGCGACGTTCCACGTCCGCGCGGTGAAGTCGGCGGAACCCGAGACGAGGCGGGCGCCGTCGCCGCTGAACGAGAGCGACGAGACCTGCTGCTCGTGCCCGGTGATCTCCCACAGCAGCCGGAGGTCGTCCGGATCCCAGAGCCGCACGACGCCCCCGGTGTCGCCGGCCGCCAGTCGCCGGCCGTCGCCGCTGAGCGCGAGCGCGAGCACCGCCTCGTCCCCGCGGTGCACCACCGCGAGACTCTCGTCGCGCCGGGCGGTGAGATGGTCCCACTCCCAGCCGCGGTGGATCTCGGGCGCGGCCGACAGGCGGTCCGTCGCAGCGCCGAGCTCGCCGGCGCGAATCGACTCGCTCGCCGCCGTCACGCTCGCGAGATAGGCGACGCGCTCCGCCTCCGCCGCCTTGCGATCGGCGCGCGTGCGCTGCTTCGCCTCCTCGAGCTGCGCCCGGTACGCGACGATGGCCGCCGTCGTCGTGCCGATGATCCCCGTCACGAGGGCGAGCGCCACGAGAAGCCCGGCCGTGACGACCGTCCGGTGACGCCTGATGAACTTGGACAACCGGTACCCGGCGGACGGCGCGCCGGCGATCACGGGCTCGTTCTTCAGGTGACGGCGGATGTCCGCGGCGAGTTCCGAGACCGACTCGTAGCGCCGGTCGCGGTCCTTGTCCATCGCCTTCATCGTGATCCAGTCGAGGTCGCCGCGGAGCTGGCGCTCAAGGACGCTCGAATCGATCGTGCGCCGGTTGCGGGCGGACGCGACGGAATCGTCGCCGAGGTTCGCCAGACGCGTGCTCGGCTTCGGCGGGTCGACCTCGCGGATGATCCGGTGGATCTCGAGGAGGCCGGCCGCGCGCAGGGACTTCGGGTCGAAGGGGAGCGTGCCGGTGAGCAATTCGTAGAGGAGCACGCCCAGCGAGTAGAGGTCGGTGCGCGTGTCCACGTCCTGCGCCGTCGACTCCGCCTGCTCGGGGCTCATGTACTCGGGCGTGCCGATGATCTGCCCCTGCGCGGTGAACACGGTCTCGCCGCCCAGGTGACGGCTGACGGCCTTGGCCACGCCGAAGTCGATCACCTTGACGCCGGGTTGCCCGTCCGTGACTTCCACGAGGACGTTGGAAGGCTTGATGTCACGGTGAATGACGCCCTTGTGGTGTGCGTGCTGGATCGCGTCGCACACCTGGATGAAAAGACTCATCCGCTGCCCGAGGTTGAGTCGCGCGCGGTCGCAGTGCTCCGTGATCGGCACGCCGTGCACCAGCTCCATCACGAAGTACGGGCGCCCGTTCGCGCTCACGCCCGCGTCGAACACCTTCGCGACGTGCGGGTGCTCCATCAGGGCGAGCGCCTGCTCCTCCGCCTTGAACCGCGCGACGACGGCCTCGGTGTCCATGCCGAGGAGGATCATCTTCAGCGCGACGCGCCGGCGCACCGGCTCGACCTGCTCAGCGAGGTACACGATGCCGAAACCGCCCCGGCCGAGCACCTCGAGCAGCCGGTAAGGTCCGACGTAGCCGCCGAGCTCGACCGGCAGGTCGCCCGGCGACGACCACGCCATGTCCGCGCTCCCCGGGTAGATCGGCAGCCTGGCCGTCGGCTGGTCGTTCTCGAGTGTCAGGCGGCACCTCCGCGTCGGCCCCCCGGCGCGGCGTCGAGGATAGAGGATTCTTGCGACAGCGGCGCGCCGCTGCCGCGCCCCGGTGGTCTTCCTCAGCGTGACCGGCGAAACACTTCCTCCACCCGACCAAGCAGGAGACTCACGATGAACGCTCGCATCCTCACCAACGGTCTTGCCCTCTCCACCACCCTCTTCCTTGCCACCGCTGCGATGGCGATCGACACGGACCGCCCGATCGACTCGAGCGTCGGCAACGACAAGGACATCCGCACGGGCTTCAAGACCGAGAACGTCGTGTACGCCCCGACGTCGCTGGGCGACTCCAGCGACAACACCAACTTCGCCCGCGCGGGGATCCGCTACGACCCGACGCGCGGCGACGACCTGGGCTCGCTGCGCGATCCTTCGCTCTTCGAGGTCCTGACCGCGCGGTACGCCCCCGTCGCGATCCAGCTCCTCCTCTCGAAGCACTGAGCGGAACTTTTCACCTCGACCCTGTCAAAACGGAGCGGAGGCGACGCAGGTCGCCTCCGCTCCGTTTCTCTTGCGGGGCCGCGCCGGCCGTGAGCCGGGGAGCGGACGACCGCTCCGGAACGTCACGCCGACGGCCGACAGTCCTGGGCTTCTATCCCCCCGTCCACCGGCGGGGCCGTTCGCCGCGGGACCCCTGAGCTCCCGCCTTGCGCATCTGGTCCGCGCGGACGATCCGGGCGATCGCATCGGCTTCGAGGCGAGCGGGGTTTCCCTGCCAGCGGACGATCCAGTCGCTGCTGATGACGACGCAATGGGGGATGCGCTGCACCTCCATGGCCTGCTTCATACGCGCGGTCGCATCGAGCGCGACCGCGTGGCGGAGATCGCTGTCGCCGATCCGATGCTCGGCGCGGCCCTCCTTGAAGTTGCTCGACGACTGGTCGCTGATACCCACGACGACGACGTCGTTGCGATAGCGGTCGGCGAGGTCGTTCATCGTGCGCAGGTGCTGCACGCAGACGTCGCTGTCGGTGGACCAGAAGTTGATGACGACGACCTTGCCCGCCGCATTCGGCTCGGGAGTCTCCCAGTCCTTGACGTAGAACGGCGGGGCCGGCTTGCCGCGGAAGTCCTTCGCGTCGTTGACCGGGACGCTGAAGATCGGGAACGCGACGGACGTATCGTCGCCCGCTTCCTCCCCGCGGACGGGCGGGGTGAACGCGGGATCGGCCGGCTCCGCGAGGAGGTTCCCGATCGCGGCGTCGAGGCCGCGCGCGTTCAGCCCGGCGAGACGCACCACGCCGTTGCGGTCCACGAGGATGTTCGCCGGGTCTTTGTAGAAGCCGACGTCGTCGCAGAATCCGCCGCTCGAGTCGAGTGCCACCGGCAGCTTCACGGGCCGCCGTTCAAGGAAGTTCTGAAGGTTCGCCGCCCCCTCCGGAGTGTGGACGAGGACGACGCGCAGGTCCGCGTACCCGTCCGCCGCCGCGAGCTTCTCGGCGCGCCTGACGACGTTGCGGCCCGGCGTCGTGCGGTTGGTCCACGACTGGAGGAGCACGACCTTGCCGCGCAGGTCGCTCCACGTCGGCGGCGGAGCGCCGATCCAGGTGAGCTCGGGCGTGAACGCCGGCGGGGCGTACCCGACGAGCTGCTGGAGCAGCGCGCGGTCCAGGTCGCTCATCCGGTCGAACCACCGCGGGTTGAGCTCCGGCCGCGAGGTCTGGGCGACCGCCGCGCCGGCGACCAGCATCGTGAGCAGGGCGGCAGCCCGTGCGAAGGGGGAGCCAAGGCCCGGGTCGACCATGACGGGAGGGGCCATGACGGGGTAGACCATGACGGGAGTATAGGGGGGTCGCCTTGTCGCCCCGACGGGCAAGCCGTAAACTGCTCCGTTCGGCACCAAGGAGCCCATTCGTGACAGACATCCTCGACACCATGATCGGCGCGGGTCAGATGGCCGCCGACCCCCAGGCTGCGGAAGCCCACTTCAAGGCCGGCCTCGAGGCCGAGGCCGAGGGCAGCCGCGAGGCCGCGATCATGTCGTATCGCCAGGCGATGCAGCTCGGCGGCAAGCCGGAGCACGCATTCAAGCTGGCCTACCTGCTCGATCTGACCGGGGAGGAGGACGAGGCGGTCGCGATCTACGAGTCGCTCGCGTCGCAGGAGCAGCCGTACATCAACGCGCTCATCAACCTCGCCGTGGTCTACGAGGACCGCGGGGAGGTGAACCGCGCGGAGAAGTGTCTGCGCCAGATCCTCGACACGAACCCGAACCACCCGCGAGCGCGTCTCTTCTGGAAGGATGTCGTCGCGTCGCGGAACATGTACTACGACGAGGAGCACGCGCGCGATCTCGCCAAGCACAACGCGCTGCTCGACACGCCCGTCACCGACTTCGAGCTCTCGGTGCGGGCGCGGAACTGCCTCAAGAAGATGCAGATCCGAACGCTCGGCGACCTGCTCAAGATCAGCGAGGCCGAGCTGCTCAGCTACAAGAACTTCGGTGAGACGTCGCTCGTCGAGATCAAGGCGATGCTCGCGGCCAAGGGCCTGCGTCTCGGTCAGGGTCTCGAGGGGCAGTACAGCCGGGCCCGCAAGGAGATCTACGAGGAGCTGCGCGGCAAGGCCCCGGAGTCCGTGCTCAACAAGCCGATCTCCGTGCTGGACCTTTCCGTCCGCGCCCGCAAGGCGATCCAGCTTCTCAACATCCAGACGATCGGCGATCTCGCGACCCGCACCGAAGCCGAGCTCATGGGCGTCAAGAACTTCGGCGCGACGAGCCTCGTCGAGATCCAGCAGAAGCTGGCCGATTTCGGGCTGGATCTGCGGAAGCTGGATTAGGTCCTGCCTGACGGCGAGCCTGCCGTCCCACCGGAAGCGGAAGCGTCAGCGGAAGATTGTCCACCGACGGTCCGGCACCGACGAAGCTGCACCGACGACCCGGCTCGCGCAGACGTTGCGCAGGCGATCTGCGTCCCGGCGCGGTCTACGGGGCGAGCGGCGCGCGCGGCGTGCGCCGCGGGCTAGAATCCCGACATCGACACGCAGTCCGACAAGTCCACGGACGGAAATCGTCGCGTGTTCCTCGCGCGTCTCACGGCGTGGTGCGCCGCGCCCGCGCTGCTCGGTGCATGCCGGGGGGAGCCGGCCGGCGTCTCCGGGAACCGTCCCGCGGCCGGCGACGTGCCGGCCGCTGCGCGCGGGGCCACGGTGGAGAAGGCCGCCGCGCGACCCGCGCTGCCGGCGCTCGAGCCGGAGGTGCGCGTCCGCGTGCTCGCCGTGCGGCGTCGCACGAGCCCGCTTCGCATCGGCAGCGAGGGGAAGTGGATCGAGCTCCGTGCGATCGCGCCGGGCGGCGACGAGTCGGCATCGGTGGCCGTCGTCCTGCACGCGCCGGTCGAGGTGCGGGTCCGCGAGGGCCGGTGGTCCGTCCTCGACGACCGCGGCTTCCGGCCGCGGATCGAGGGGGACGACGTCGTCGAGCTTCGCGCGCCGATGGAGCACGCGGGGCCGGACGGCCCCACCATCACCGTGAGCGGTCACGCTTACCCCGGCGCCGTGCGTCTCGTCGCGCAGCCGAAGCAGGGCGCGAACGCGTATGACGTCGTCAACCACGTGCCGATCGAACGGTACCTGCCGGGCGTCCTCGCCAAGGAGCTCTATCGCCACTGGCATCCGACCACCTATGCCGCCCAGGCCATCGCGGCGCGCAGCTTCGCGTGCTCGGAGCAGTCGTATCGCTCGCGTCTGCACTACGACCTGACGAACACGGCCTCGTCGCAGATGTACATCGGACGCGCCGCCCACGACATTGCGATCGCCGCCGTCCGGCGCACGCGCGGGCTCGTCCTCGCCCACCGCGGATGTCTCGTGCCGGGCTACTACTCGAGCTGCTGCGGCGGTCGCGCGGCGTCGGCCGTCGATGCGATCTCGCATCACGCCTTCAACGCGATCCCCCCGCTCGACGGCCGCCCCGGCCCCGACGTCTGCACCGAGGCGAGCGTGTACCAGTGGGCGATCGAGCGGCCGATCGACGACGTCGTGGAGCGTGTTCGCGCGTGGGCCGGGCGCAACGACATCGCCGGGCTCGGCACGATGAAGCGTCTGCTCGCGATCGACGTGGGCGAGCGCAACGCGCACGGACGTCCACGGACATACGAGCTGAAGACGGACGGCGACGAACCGGTGAACCTCGCCGCGGAGTCGATGCGGCGCGCGGTGGACTACGGCGGCGGCGGGCTCGGCAGCGTCGTGAAGCGTCTGTACTCGTCGAGCGTCGCCGTCACGATCGCGGACGGCAAGGCGCGGTTCGAGGGCGCGGGCTTCGGCCACGGCGTCGGCCTGTGCCAGCACGGCGCCGAGTCGCTGGCCCGGGCGGGAATGCCGAGCCTCGGCATCGTCGGGTGGTATTACCCCGGCGTCGAGGTGACGCGGGCTTACGGTTGACCGGCGACGAAGCGCCCGCCGCAACCTGCCCCGGAAATGCCCGGACCGCGTCGGGAAACGCCCGGACCGCGTCGGGCTTACTTGAGCCGCTCGCGCGCGCGCCGCTTCGCCGCGAGGAGGCTCGACGTTGTTTCGCTCGAGCCTTCGGAGTCGCCCGGCCCGGCGGGATCCGGCGCCTGCTCCCCGGCCCGCTCCTCGCGATCGTCCCCCGTCGAGCGCCCGAGAAACGCGTTGAGCGCCGCCGTCACGCGTGACGGCTCCGGCTTGCCCGGCGCGATGCGAACCGGCTCCGCGGGGCGTGTCGGCTTCAGCGGGGCGACGCGGTCGGCGTCGGTGCGCACGCGGTCATCAAAGTCGGCGCTGACCTGTCGCAGCGACGCCAGCGTCGCCGCCGCCTCCTGGCCGCGCACGTGAGCCGGGGTCACGCGGGCGATCGCGCGGGCGAGCGCCGCCCGCAGCCCCGCGGCGGTCCACGCCATGCGCCGGCCGGCGACGTCGAGGAGGAACAGTGCGAGCACGGTCCATAGAAGCGCGCGCCACACCGGCTGGAGCGAGATGCTGACCGGCATCCCCGTGCGATCGTAGAGCGCGGCCGCCTCCGGCGCCGCGAGGTCGAGTCGCCGGCCGCCGGTGACGTCGATGATGGCGTCGAGCAGCGGGAGGTTCGATTGGTATCGGCGGAACTCGTCGCCGGTCGCCCGGCTCGTCCCCCCGATCACCGGCGCGAGCCGGCGCGTGCCGCGGACCGGGTTGAGCGCGACGATGTAGTTGCCGGCGGCGTGGGCCGGAACGGAAGCGCTGTAGCGACCGGGCGCCGTCTGCGGCAGCCGCACCGCGACCGGTTCGCCGGTCGGCGGATAGACCGTCCCCCGCACCTGGAGATAGTCGATGAAGCCATCGTCGTCTGATGCCTCGAGGGTGAGCTCGAGACGCCCGTCGCGGATCTCGGCGAACAGCTCCGCATCGTGGCTCACCGCCGGCCGCGCCGTCGTCCGGACCATCTGTGTCCAGAACGCGATCGCGGGCGGCCACGTCGCCCAGCCCTGCGACCAGCGTCCGCCCACGTCGCTCGTGAACGCGGCGACGCGTCCGAGTCCGGCCTGCCAGTGCGCGTAGAGCGGCTCGCCGTCCGGGTGACGCATCTCGATCGTCGCGCTCGTCTCCGCGCGCGGCGCGGTGACCACGAGCCCGCCGAGCGACGGCGCCGCGTCGAGCCCGGCCGTCACGCCCGAGCCGGTCGGGATCACCACGGGGACGAACGGCGATTCCTTGATCAGCGGCTTGTTGATGCTCTTGACGGAATCGACGAGCACGCGGGGCAGCGTCTTCGGGTTGTACACGGGATAGAACTCGCCGTCCCCGATCTCGGCGAGACGCCGCAGCGTCGTGTGGTCGGCGTCGTCGCCGACGGCGATCGTCGTGAGGCGGATGCCGCGCGAGACCATGGTCTCGACGATTCCGTCGAGATCCTCCTGCGGGGACTGCCCGTCGGTCAGGCACACGACGCGCTTGCGGTCGGCCTCCACGCTGTCCAGCATGCGCAAGGCCATGCGGAGCGCCGGCTCGAGGTTCGTGCCGCCGCCGGCGGTGATGCCGCGCACGCGTCGCGCGATCGCCTTCGGGTCCTCGTTGCGTCCGAGCGGAATGTACTCCGAAGCGATCGAGTGGAACGTCACGACGCCGACGAGACTCTCCGCCCGGAGCGACTCGATCGCGAGCGCAGCCGCCTCGTTCGCCACCTCCTGCTGCGACGCGCGCGCCCCCGCGACCGGCCGGTTCATGGAGCCCGACTGGTCGAGCACGAGCACGAGGGCGGCCTGCGGCAGCCGCAGTTCCTTCGGCGGATCCAGTTCGAGCGGCAGCACCTCCTCGACCCTGGTGCCGTTCCATCCGCCGGCCCCGAAGCTGTTCTCGCCGCCCAGCATGATCAGCCCGCCGCCGAGGTCGTTGACGTAACGCCCGATGAGCTCCTGCTGGTTCGTGCCGAGCGCGTAGGCGGGAACGTCATCGAGGATGACGAGGTCATAGCGCTGGAACGAGAGCAGGTCGTTCGGAAGCTGCTCCGGATCGAGCTTCGTCATCGGAAGCCCCGCCGCGGCGAGCAGGTCGTCGAGCACCGTCTCCTCGCGCCGGCTCGTGACGACGAGAATCCGGCCCTTGCCGGGCGTCGAGGTGAAGGCCTCGGCACGGTTGTTGTCTGGCAGCACGTCGCGCGACGCATCGTCCGACTCGAAGGTCGCCTCGAAGCGGTTGACCGGCGTCTCGCCGAGGACGACCGTCGCGAGCTGCACCGATTCGCCCTTCGGCACCTCGATCGCGCGCGAGCGTCCGGGGCTCGAGCCGTTGAGATCGACCGGCACACCCTCGCGGCGCAGGGTGAGTCGCCCGCGCGCCGGCTGCGTGGCCTCCATGATGATCCGCACGGTGATCGTCTGCCCCGGCTGCGCGCTGGGCGGGGCCTCGATGCGGACGACCTGCACGTCGCCCATCACGGTGTACGCGATCGGGACGACGTCGATGGGCACGGCCCCGACCGTGCGGGTGGCGCCGGCATCGGTCGTCGATCCCGCGGCCTGCCGTGCCGCCTCGAGCGCGGTGCCGAGCGTCTCGTTCCCGTCGGAGACGAGCACGAGCCGGCGCGCGGCGTCCGAGGGGAACATCGCGAGTCCGAGACGGATCGCCTCCTCGATGCTCGTGCCCGGCGTCTCGCTGACGTCGAGGACGTCGTCGAGCGTGTCAACGCGGGACGGCGCGGCGACGGCGATCACCTCGCCGTCGAAGACCACGAGGCCGAAGCGGTCGTCGGGGGCGCGCGTCTCCGTGGCGGTGCGGAACCAGTCCCGGAGATACTCGAGGTACGCGCGGCGCTCCTCCGATCGGTCCGGCAGCGGCGGAAGACGGGCGAAGCGTTTCACCGATCCGCTGACGTCGAGCAGCCCGATCACCGTGAGCTGATCGTGCTCGCGCCGCAGGTGCGGCCCCGCGAGCAGGATCGCGAGCGCGACGACGAGCAGCGTCCGCGCGAGGAGGATGATCGTGCGACGCAACGCATCGATGCCCCGAAGCGACCACGCGCCGAACACAACGAGCGGGAGCACGATCACGGCGAGCCAGAGAAGCCCGGGCTGATCGAAGGTGAGGCTCACGGGCGCTCGTCGCTCCCGCCTGCGGCGTCGCGGGGCGGCGGCGGGGCGTCGTTCCCCCCGGCCGGCGCCGCGCTCTTCTCCAGACGGTCGAAGTAACGCCTGATGAGGCCGTGGTAGCGCGGCGGCACCGATGACTCGTTGACCGCGCGCTCGGCCGCGCGACGGGCCGATTGCAGACGCCCCGCGGTCTGTGTCGGCGATGCGTCCTCGAGCGTGTCCGGAAGCGTGTCGTCCAGCCAGTCGGCCACCTTGCGACCGGCAGCGTCGTCGTCGGTGAGCGCGACGTCGTCGCCGCGCTCGAAGTCGGTCCCGCCGTCCGACGGCGCGTCGTCCGGGCGGCGGGCCGCGCGCTCGTCGCCCATCTCCTGCTGCCAGCGCTCCGCCCAGCGGCGACGCTCCTCGGGGCTCATGTTCTCGGCCAGACGGCGCGCCGCCTCACGGGCGCGCCCGGCGGCGTCGCGGTTGCGGGCGGCGTCGCGACGACGACGCTCGATCTCGCGGAGCGTGTCGCCGGGGCGACGATCTTCGGCGCCGGCTTCGGCGCCGGCTTC
>CAZXBB010000039.1:0-18275 GCA_964638815.1 uncultured Isosphaeraceae bacterium | reverse complement strand
GCCTCCGACTCCGGCAGCGACGCGCGGCTGGCTTCGGCGCACGTCTCGAGCATCGCCACCGCTGCGGCGTTCTCCCCGATCGCGCGCAGCGCGATCGCGAGTTCCTGCATCTGCCGGGCGACGTGCACGCCGCTTCCCGCCGTCGCGCTCCGCAGCACGTCCACCACGTCGTGGAAGAGCGCCGCCGGCCCCATGCCCGGCTCGCGTGATCGCAGCAGCGTCGCGTACCCGCGGAGGCGTTCGGCTTCGCCCGGGGTCACCGTCTCGATCGCCTCGCACTCGAGCGCAAGGGCCTCGCGGTAGTCGCGCAGCGCGGCGTCGAGATCGTTGCCCAGACGACGCAGCCGCGCCGACCGCCACGTCATCGTGCGCAGCTTCTCGTCGTCGCCGGACGGAAGCATCGCCCGGTACTCGGTCACCAGGCGCGCCGCTTCGCCGTAGCGCTCCAGGTCCTCCAGCAGCTCGGCGTAGCAGCTCAGCGCCGCGAACTCGTACAGGTCCTCGTTCACCGGCAGCTCGGCGTAGAGCGAGAGGGCCTCGCGGTAGCGGGCCTCCGCCTCGACGGGGCGGCCCTGCCGGTGGTACATGTAGCCGAGGCTCATCGTGTAGCGGGCGGCGTCGCGCGTGCGGCCGTGGCCGAGGCGATCGAGCATCGCGAGCGCCTCGAGGTATCGCGTCTCCGCGTCGTCGAAGCGCGGCGGCCGCGGCCCGTTCTGCCAGAGCGCGAAACCGAGGTTGCCCGTCGCCTCGGCGACGAGCGGGTGCTCGGGGCCGAGGATGCGCCGCCGGATCGCGAGGCTCTCCCGCTGCACGTCCACCGCGCGCGGGACCTCGAGATGCGAGTACGCGCGCCCAAGGAGACCGAGGCACTCGGCGACGAGGAGATCGTCCCGCTCGTCCTCTCCCAGACGCCGGTAGAGCGCCAGCGCGCGCTCGGCGTTCGGGCGGACGCGGTCCCACATCATCATGCTCACCTGCGTGCGCGCGAGGGCGAGCCGCACACCCGCCTCGACCTCCGGCTTGTCGGCGAGATCCGCGCCGATGTCGCGTTCGGCGTCCTCGAGCAGCTCCAGCACCGTGACCTCGTGGCCCTTCCGGTACGGGTTCGCGGCGGTGAGCATCTTCTCGAAGAACGCCACGACCTCCTGCGCCGACGCGCGCTGGAAACGCGCGGTCCGCTCCGCTTCGCGGGCGTGGACGAGTCCCAGCGAGATTCCCACGAACGCCGTGCACACGGCGGCAGCGACGAGGAGCCCCGCTGCCGTCAGCGGCTTGTTCCGTCTCATGAGCTTGCCGGCGCGGTAGACGAAGGTGTCCTTGCGGGCGCGGATCGGCCGCGAGTCGAGGTAACGGCGAACGTCGTCGGCGAACTGCTCCACCGAGCCGTAACGGCGGGCGGGGTCCTTCCGCAGGGCGGTCATGACGATCGTGTCGAGATCTCCGCGCAGCGCGCGCCCGGCGCGATCCGCGAACGGCAGCCTGATCGCGCCGGCGCGACGGCCGCGTCCGACGGCGCTGCTCGGCAGTGGCGGATCCTCCTCGCAGACCGTGCGATCGGCCTCGTAGTGCGGGAGATCCCGCAGGCGGAAGGGCCGGCGGCCGCACAGCAGCTCGTACAGCAGGACGCCGAGCGAGTAGACGTCCGTTGCCGTGGACACGGGCTCGCCTCGAATCTGCTCCGGGCTCGCGTACTCGGGCGTCATCGCCCGCAGCCGGGTGATCGTGGCGGTGACCGCCGTCCCGTCCTCGTGATCGAGCCAGCGTGCGATCCCGAAGTCGAGCAGCTTGACCGTGCCGTCGTCGGCCACCAGCACGTTGCTCGGTTTCACGTCGCGGTGGATCACGAGATTGCGGTGGGCGTACGCGACCGCCGCGCACACCGTCGTGAAGAGCTCCAGCCGCTGGGCGATCGTCGCGCGCATGTCGTGACAGTAGAGGTCGATCGGCCGGCCCTCGACGTACTCCATGACCAGGTACGGACGCCCGTCGGGCGTCGTGCCGCCGTCGAGGAGACGCGTGACGTTCGGATGATCGAGGCGGGCGAGCGCCTGCCGCTCGCGTTGAAAGCGGTCCTCCAGGTGCGGGCCCGCGACGCTCCGCTGCATCACCTTGATCGCGACCTGCTTGTCGAACACGTCGTCGGCGCGGCGCGCCAGGTAGACGGAGCCCATGCCGCCGGAAGCGATCAGGCTGACCAGCTCGTACGGCCCGAGCCGCGCGCCGGCCGACAGCTCGCGATCGTCGAAACCAAGGACGGCGTCGATCTCGTCGCGCTCCGGCGGCGCGAGGAACTCCGGACCGGCATCCGCGGACAACAGCGTCTCGACCTCCCGGCGCAGCTCCTCGTCGTCCGCGCACTCGACGTCGAGATACGCGAGGCGGTCCGTGCCCGGGAGCGCCTCCGCCGCGCCGAAGATCTCCTTCATGCGATTCCAGCGCGACTGGTTCATGTCTTCGCCAGCTCACGCGAAAGCCACGCGCGGGCCATCGTCCAGTCGCGCTCGACCGTCCGGACCGAGGTGTCGAGCGCGCGGGCGGTCTCCTCGACGGTCATCGCGCCGAAGAACCGCATCTCGACGATGCGGGCCTGCCGCGGATCGAGACCGGACAGACGCTCGAGTGCCTCGTCGAGCGCGACGAGGTCCACGGCCCGCTCCTCGAACACGGCCAGAGCCGGGTCGAGATCGAGCCGGCGGCGGTCGCCGCCGCGGCGGAGCGTCCTCCTGCGGTGCGCGTGGTTCACGAGGATCTGCCGCATGAGCCGCGCGGCCACGCCGATCAGGTGCGCTCCGCTTTCGAGCCGCGGGGGGGACGCTCCGGCGTTGCCGATGAGGCGGAGGTAGGCCTCGTGGACGAGTGCCGTCGGCTGGAGCGTGTGATCCGGCGCCTCGCGCCGGAGGTAGACCTGGGCCAGACGCCGGAGGTCGGCGTAGACCATCGCCAGCGCGGCGCCGCCCGCCGCCGCGTCCCCGTCCTGCCAGTGGCTGAGCAGTCTCGTGACCTGCCTCGGCTCCGGGTCATGCCGGGGGTCATGCCGGGAGTCATGCCGGGGGCCATGCCGGGGGTCATGCCGGGGGCCATGCCGGGGGTCAGGCCGGGAGTCACGCCGGGGGCCGTGCTGGATCATGCGATCGCGTCTCCTGTCGATCACCGGGAAGTCGGCCGCGGCGATTCCACCGGAAGACCGTGGCGGATCGCCGCCCCCTCTCCTGCATTAACGAGGGGCGGGCGTCGGGGGGTTCCTCCCAACCCGAATATAGAGGCTCCAGACGTGGCAAACATGCACAATCCGATCAGCCGGCTGCCGGTCCTTGCGGCCGGCGGTCTCGGCGTCTTCACGATCACCGCGGTCGCCGGCGCCATCTGGCCCTTCACGGAGGGCTGCGCGATCGTCCACGAGATGATCGGGGCGGCCGCGGGCGACCAGTTCGGCTGGGTGTCCAACCGGATACCGGACGTCAACGGCGACGGTATCACCGACATGATCCTCACCGCACCCGGCAATGACGCCGGCGGGAGCGGCGCCGGACGCGTGTACGTCCACTCGGGCGCGACCGGCGAGGAGCTCTTCTTCGCGACGGGCGGGGGGGCCGGGTGGAGCTTCGGGCACGACGCGACGGCGGCCGGCGACGCGAACGGCGACATGGTGCCCGACTTCATCGTCGGCGCCCCCGGAAGCGGCGCGGGCCGCGCCGTGCTGTGCTCCGGCGTGGACGGATCGCAGATCCACCTCTTCCCCGGCGAAGCCGGCGGCGACCAGTTCGGCTATCGCGTGCACGGCGGCGGCGACTACGACGGGGACGGCACGGGGGACTTCGTCATCGGTGCGCGGCTGAACGATGCGAACGGCGCGAGCGCGGGGCGCGCGTACGTCTACTCCGGAGCGGACTACTCGCTGATCGATGCGATCGACGGCGAGGCGGGCGACATGTTCGGCTCCGGCGTGTGGATGGTCGGGGACGTCTCGCAGCCGCCGGACGGTCGCTGCGACATCGTCGTCGGTGCCATGAACGGCGGCCCGACGAGCGGCGGACTCGCTTACGTCTACGGCTGGAACGGGGCCGATTCCACGCTCATTCACACGCTCGCCCCGTCGGGGTCGTCGATCAACTTCGGCCAGTGGTTCATGAACGGTGGATTCGACGTGGATAACGACGGCACGCCCGACGTCTACGTCAACGACTTCCCGTCGAACCGCGCCCACATCTTTTCCGGCGCGACCGGCGCGATCATCTGGGAGCTCGACGGCGCCGGCGAGGGCGGCGGCTTCGGCATCGGGCGGATCATCGAGGACATCAACGGCGACGGTCACGCGGACATGATCATGGCTTCGTGGGCGAGCAACGTCGGCGCGACGGGCGCCGGCAAGGCGTTCATCTACTCCGGCATCGACGGCTCGATCATGCACACGTACACCCACACCGTCGCTGGCGCAAACTTCGGGTTCGACGCCAACGGCATGGGCGACGTGGACGGCGACGGCGTGTACGACTTCCTCGTGACCGCGGCATCGGATCTCGGCAGTCGCGGCCGGGCCTACGTGATCACCGGGACCGGCGCGGCACCGCGGCCCGGCGACGTCAACCAGGATTGCATCATCGATTTCACCGACATCCTCAAGCTGATCACCGACTGGGGTGACTGCCCGCCGCCGCCGACCTTCTGCCGGTCCGACTTCGACGGCGACGGGCGCGTGACGTTCGCGGATCTGCTGATCGTTCTCCAGAACTGGGACATGTGATCCCGAGCTCACCGCGAGGTCCGCGCAGAGGAACAGGAAACGCGGGGACTTCTCTCGACGACCGGCTTGCCGCCCCGCCGGACCTCGCGCCCCCGCGCCCCCGCGCCCCCGCGCCCCCGCCGCCGCCCCGCGCCGCTCCGCCCCGCGCCCCCGCCCGGCCCGGTCCCTCCCCGCCGCATTCCGCCTCTGCGGCCGTTCGCGGTCCTCCGCAATGAATGATCCTTGACCGTCGTGCGCGCGGGGCTGATGATTGGCGGGGCTCCGTCAGAAAGGCACGCCGATGTCGCGCAGCACGCTCGTTCGCTTCCGCACGCTTCCGGCCGCGGGGCTCTGTTCGTTCCTGCTCGCCGCGACCGCGTCGGCGCACGTCGACGACCCGAAGGAGCGCGACGACCAGCCGCCGTACGCCGGCCCCGGCTACCGGCGCGCGATCGACGGCCCCGCGGCGCCGATCGGGTTCCCCGCGCAGGGCGTGCAGCTCGAGGCGTGGATCACGCTGCTCGAGTTCGACGAGACCTTCTACAAGGGCATGGACTGCTGGGGCTACGTGTCGCCCTCGGGCCGCGAGTACGCCATCATCGGCATGTCCGGCGGCACGGGCTTCGTGGAGATCACGGACCCGGGCAACCCCGCGATCATCGAGGTCATATCCGGCCCGGAGAACGGCTGGCGCGACATCAAGACGTACGGCCGGTACGCCTACATCGTGACCGAGGCATCGAACGGCGGAGTGCAGGTCGTGGACCTCGTCGCCATCGACGCCGGCATCGTCGACCACGTCTTCACCATCACGAGTGGAGGGGTCGGTGACACCCACAACGTGGCCATCAACGAGCAGAGCGGGTACATGTACCGCGCCGGCGGCGGCAACGGGCTTCGCATCTACGACCTCAACGCCGACCCGGTGAATCCCCCCTTCGTCGGCGACTGGGAGGATCGCTACTCGCACGACGTGCAGGTCGTGACGATGACGGGCGGTCCGTACGCGGGGCGCGAGCTGGCGTTCTCGTGCGGCGGCTTCAGCGGCGGGTGGGTCGAGACCGGTCTCGACATCCTCGACGTCACCGACAAGTCGAACATCACGCAGGTCAGCCGGCTGCTGTACCCGAACGGGTCCTACTCGCACCAGGGGTGGCTGTCGCCGGATCGCCGGTATTTCTATCTGAACGACGAGTTCGACGAGCAGAACACGGGCGACAACACCACGACGCACGTGATCGATCTCACCGATCTCACGCACCCCTTCGAGGCGACGACGTTCAGCTCCGGCAGCACGGCGATCGATCACAATCTCTACACGGTCGGCGACCTGATCTTCGAGTCGAACTACCGCAGCGGTCTGCGCGTCTTCGACGCGACCGATCCCGTCGCCCCCGTCGAGATCGCGTACTTCGACACGTACCCCGAGGACGACGATCCGAACTTCAACAGCCTGTGGAGCAATTACCCCTACTTCCCGAGCGGCACCGTGATCGGAAGCGACAAGGAGAAGGGGCTCTTCATCTGGACCGTGGACGCGCTCCGCACGCCGGGCGACGTGAACGGGGACGGAGTGGTGACGATCGACGACCTGCTGCTCGTGCTCGTCGCGTGGGGCGAGTGCCCGGATCCGCCCGAGGATTGTCCGGAAGACCTGGACGGCGACGGAGTGGTCGCGTTCGGGGACATCCTGGTGCTTCTCGCGAACTGGGGGTAGCGGGGCGCGGTGAGACTCCCCGGCATGGCACGTTCTCACATCGTCCTGACCGCGCTCGTTGCCGGATGCGTGGCGACGTCGTCCCCCGCGCAGGACGAGGAGCCCATGCGCGACGCGCTCGTCCTCCCCCGCGTCGGCGAGGGCGGACGTCGTCCCTTCCCCACCGACGCCGTGCTCGCCCGTGTCGCGGCCGGCACGTGGACCGCCCCGTCCGCCGGTGACACGGTCGCCGGTCCCGACGGCGTCGATCACGCGTGGGTCGCCGCGACGGCGAACGACGAAGGCTGGTTCCGCGGCCCGGAGCTGCGCGGCGGGTACGTTCACTGGACCGTCGAAGCGTCCGCGCCGCGGGTCGCAATGCTGCACGCATCGGGGCATGCCGCCGTCCGCGTCAACGACGCATGGCGCCCCGGCGATCCCTACGGCAACGAATGGGTCGAGATCCCCGTCGCACTGCGCGCCGGGCGCAACGAGTTCCTGTTCAACGTCTCGCGCGGACGCGTCCGCGCGAAGCTCGTCCCGCCGGAGGGCGAGGTCTTCTTCCAGCTCCACGATCGCACGATGCCGGACCTGGTGCACGGCGAGCCGTGGGCGCAGCAGGGCGGCATCCTGATCGCCAACGCCTCGGCGCGGACGCTCGGGGATCTCGCGATCCGGGCCGGCGGCGCCGGGCTGCCGCTTCACGAGACGCTCGTGCCGCGGATCGAGCCGATGACCGTGCGCAAGGTCCCGTTCTGGTTCGGCGGGGCCGTGGCGCCCGGCGTCAGGAGGGCGGACCTTCGACTGGAGCTGGTGCGTCGGCGCGACGGCGTGATGCACGTCGTGGACGACGCCGGGTTCGACGTGCGCGTGCGCGAGCCCGGCCAGACGCACAAGCGGACGTTCATCAGCGACATCGACGGCAGCGTGCAGTACTACGGCGTCACGCCGATGGCCGACCGCGACCCCGACGACCCGACGCCGCCGGCGCTCTTCCTGACGCTGCACGGCGCGGGGGTCGAGGGCATCGGGCAGGCGCGTGTCTATCAGCGGAAGAAGGAAGGGTGGGTGGTCGCGCCCACCAACCGGCGTCCGTTCGGCTTCGACTGGGAGGACTGGGGGCGGCTTGACGCGATCGAGGTGCTCGAGCTGAACCAGCGTCGGCTCGGTATCGATCCCCGCCGCACGTATCTCACCGGTCACTCGATGGGAGGCCACGGCACCTGGCACGTGGGCGTGACCTTCCCGGGGCGCTTCGCGGCGATCGGCCCGAGCGCCGGCTGGCGCAGCTTCACGTCGTACACCGGCGCGGAGCGTTTCGACGACGCGTCGCCGGTCGAGCGCATCCTGGCCCTGGCGGCGAACCCCAGCGACACCGTGGCGCTCGCCCGCAATACGCTGCACTACGGTGTCTACATCCTGCACGGCGAGAAGGACGACAACGTGCCGGCCGACCAGGCGCGCTTCATGTACGGGCACCTCGGCGGCTTCCACCCGGACGTGCAGTACCACGAGGAGCCCGGCGCCGGGCACTGGTGGGGCGACCGGTGCTGTGACTGGGGGCCGATGTTCGACTTCTTCCGCGCCCGCGAGCGTCCGCAGATGCGACCCGGCGTCGAGTTCCACACGGCGAATCCCGGTGTCTCGGCGACGTCGGAGTGGGTTACGATCGAGCAGCAGGCTGCGCCGCTCGACTTCAGCTCGGTCGAGGCGCGCTTCGAGACCTCCGGCGACGCGGGCGACGGTACGGACCACGATCGGCTGGTCGTCGCGACGGCGAACGTCGCGCGCTTCGCGGTCGATCTCGAGGGGCGCGCGATCGCACCGACGCTGAACATCGAGATCGACGGCACGAGGCAGCCCGCGGTCGTGACAGACGGCCTTGCGCGGGTCGCGTTCCGCCGCACCGATCCGGCGGCCGCCTGGGAGCGGGCCACGGGGGACCTGCCCGCCGGCGAGAAGGGACCGCGTCGCTACGGCCCCTTCAAGGACGCGTTCCGGCACCGCGTGGTCTTCGTCTTCGGAACACGCGGCACGGATGCGGAGAACGCCTGGGCCGCCGCGAAGGCGCGCTTCGACGCCGAGACCTTCTGGTACCGCGGCAACGGGAGCGTCGACGTGATCCCGGACACGGCGTTCGATCCGGGCGCCGAGCCGGATCGCGGCGTCATCCTCTACGGCAACGCCGACACGAACGCCGCCTGGAGCGCGCTACTCGCGACGAGCCCGGTGCAGATCGACCGCGGCGGCGTGACGGTGGGGGATCGGCGGATCGCCGGCGCGGACCTCGCGGCCCTTTTCATCCGGCCGAGACCCGGGAGCCCGGTGGCCTGCGTCGGCGTGGTCGCCGGCTCCGGGGTGTCCGGGGCCGCGCTCACGGACCGGCTTCCGTATTTTGTTTCGGGTGTGGCCTATCCCGACGTGGTCGTCTTCGGCCCCGGGGCCCTGCTCGACGGGGTCGGGGGCGTCCGGGTCGTGGGGATCTTCGGGCTGGACTGGTCCGTCGAGGGGGGCGATTTCGCGTGGAAAGATGGGCAGGGAGGGTGATGACTGCCCCCCCGCGTCTCGCCAGGTTCCCGTTTTGCCGGGTTGTCAGCCCTTTTGCCTTCTTTCAGGTCGCTCCGTTTTGAACCTCAGGCTATCTTAGCTGCAGTCGGGTCGGGCACTTGCCGGTCCCGGCGGCTGTTCGGTCCGACCAGGGACCACCCCCCACCCCGCAGCCCACACTGCAAGACCCCGTCACGAACCCCTTCCGCGAGGAGAGGCAAAGGCAATGCATACACGAGCGTTCATCGGAGCCGGCGTCCTGGCCGGCGTCACCATCGTTATCGGCCAGATGTCGGTCGACGCTGTCCCGGACACGACCACGGACACGGACATGTTCTTCGGCGACGCCGCGCCCACGGGCGAGTCGTCCGGCGACTGCCAGTGGCAGGACCCCCCGTCGGAAGGCCCGGACGTCATCCCCGGCGACCTTCAGAGCACCCGCTGGTGGGCGACGAACACCACCGAGACCGCGTACAGCTTCGGCACGACCTCGTGCAACATCGGTGACGTCACGCTCAACTGGGCCGGAAGCCCGAACCACAACCACCCGGTCATCAGCCAGAACATGTTCCGCCTCGACACCGAGAAGAGCCGGTTCATGCAGATCGGCCAGGCCTGGCTCAAGCACAGCTTCTGCGCGCTCCAGCAGGGCATCTGCGGCTCGTGCAACGGTGGCGGCGGCTGCCAGAGCGTCCTCCACCCCTGCTGCTCCGATCCCTACACCGCCAGCCGCAACGGCAGCCAGGGCGGTCTCGGACCGAAGTGGCAGGTCAACGCTCACACCGGCGACTTCGTCCTCCCCTGGGGGGCCGGCGAAGGCACCAGCGGCGAGTACCGCCGTCGCATTCGGGTGCTCAACTCGGAACTCGACGCGCCGAACTCGCTCTACTTCCTCGAGGGCATGTACGTCGCGAAGGACGACTCGGCCGTCGGCAACCAGAACAACAACGCGTCCTACCGGCGCGTGACGGTCGGCCCCTCCGGCCAGAACTACCCGCTCTCGTTCCCCGGCTCGACCCAGCGCATGAAGCAGGGCATCCGGGCGTGGGACGACTTCACGACGACCGCACAGATCGTCGACGTGCAGGTGGACGAGGACGGCCTGCGTGACGGGAACAACCGTTACGAGGACGGCCTGATGCTCGTCGGCTTCGACGTCATCGACCGCAAGGACGGCACGTACGCCTACGAGTACGCGGTGCAGAACATGAACTCGCACCGGTCCGCGCGATCGTTCGAGATCGAAGTTCCCGCGGGCGTCACGGTCACCGAGATGGGCTTCCACGACGTCGACTACCACAGCGGCGACGGTCCCGGCAACGCGGACTTCGACGGCACCGACTGGGTGTCCGCCCGCAACGCCGGCAGCGTGCAGTGGGAGATCGACCCGTCCGCCGACGGAGAGAGCGCGAACGCGCTCCGCTGGGGCACGCTCTACAACTTCTGGTTCGTCGCCGACTCGGCGCCGGAGCCCGGCACCGCCACGATCGGCCTGTACCGTGATGATCCGGCGAACCCGGACTTCAACGCGGTGACGACTGTCGTGGACGTTCCGAGCCCGGCCGGCTGCTTCGGAGACATCGACGGAAGCGGGACCGTGGACTTCAACGACATCCTCATGATCCTCGGCGCCTGGGGCAACGCCGGCGGTCCCGAGGACATCGACGGAAGCGGCTTCGTCGACTTCGGCGACATTATCGGCGTGCTGAAGCACTGGGGACCGTGCCCGTAACAACCGAACGACACGCGTGTGATCCAACCCCCGGCCGCGAGCGGTCCGGGGGTTTTTTCTGCGCGCAGGCCGTTCGCGGCCCGCAGCGTGTCGAGGAGATCCGATGTCGGCTGATCGCGCGCGTGCGATGCGTCTCGACGCCTCGACGCGCAAACCGGTAAGGACGCAACCCGCCCGCCCGCCCGAACGGTCGGGCGGATCCGACTTCACGGAGGGTTGCTCGATAGGATCACGCGCCATGTCACGTGTTGTGGCCATTCTCGTCGTCTGCCTCGCAGATCTCGCCGGTTGCGGAGGCGAAGCTCCCGCGCCGCCCGCCACCGCGCCTGTCCCCCCGGGGGCGCGGACGAGCGCGCCACCGCCGCCCACCGTTGTCGACGAGGTGCTCGCCAACATCCGCAGTCAGCCCGTCGGCGCTCATCGGCTCGACGACTACGCCCTGCCCGACGCGTTCCTGCGGCGCATGGCGGATCGCATCATTCGCGACTCTTTCCAGTCCAGCTTCTACCAGGTGTACGACGACGGCGAGGGCGGCGGATTTCCGGCGCCGATGCCGCCGCCGCGGGACGCGGCGCGCGGCGAGACGATGATCCCCGTCGTCGCGGCGGAGCGCTCCGCGCATGTCGTGGCGCTGCGACGCGAGCAGGAGGAAGGGCGACCGCCGCGGCGGGGCTACCGGCCCGACGAGACGTGGATCGCGTCGGGCGTCGCCGCGGACATCGTCGCGCGTCGTCTGGCCCGCGACGGGCTCCTGCCCACGCTCGCGCAGGTGCTCGAGCACGCCGACGGGACGGAAGGCCGCGAGGCCGCCGCGCTCGTCGCCTGGTTGCGCGAGGCGGGGCTCCCCGTGGACCTGCTCGGCCATTTCGTGCTCGAGGGTGCGGGCGCGGGTGAGGGCCCCAGCGCGGGCCCGGGCGCGGGCCCTCTCGCCCCCCCCGACCCCCCCGACCTGGTGGATGCGCTCCTGGAGCGGATCCGGCGCGGCGAAACGGCCGCGTCGCTCGCCGACGAGCTGGCCCGCGCCCGTTTCCGCTTCGCGCCGACGCTGGCCGGTTTCGAGGTCGCGACCGAGAGCGGCGAGCATGCGATCGGACTCGTGCGGGTGCAGCTCACGCGCGGCGACTACTGGCTCACGCCCGGTGAGGGCGGAAGCCTCGACGTGCTCCGGCAGCTCCTCGCGCGGCTGCCGGACGCGAAGTTCCTCGCGAGCGTGGAGACGCGCTTCGTCGAGGACCTGGTCCCGCTCGCGGGGGCGTGGCCGCTGGGTGAGGCGGGGCGGCTCAGGCTGATCGAGGAGCCGCTCGCCGTTGCGCAATGGGCGCAGGACAACGGCAAGGCCGGGGTCGCGCCCGACGGGCGCTGGGCGACCATCGTGCCGCGCTACGCGTCGCGGCGCGACGACGGTTCGCTCTACGTGCCGGGCGAATCGTCGCTGGCCGAGGGGCTCGCCGCCGCGGGGCAGGTGATCGTGCGGTCGCCGTTGCTCTTCCAGGGCGGGAACCTCATTGCGGTCCGCGATCCCCGGACCGGGGAGCGTCTCCTGCTGATCGGCGAAGCCGACGTCTGGCGCAACACGGCGCTCGGGCTGACCCGCGAGCAGGTGGAGAGCGCGTTTCGTGCCGAGTTCGCGGTGGACCGGTGCGTCGTCCTGCCGTCCGTGTCGTTTCACCTCGACTACGACGTCTCGGTCCGCGCGATCGGCGACGACCTCGCGGTGTTCGTGAACGACCCCGTCGCCGCGGCGCGCGAGATCATCGCGTGCGCGCTTCCGGCGCTGCGCGCGAGCAACGCCATTTCGCCGGAGGACGCGGACGCCGCTGATGCCCACCACGCGGCGGGCCGCGACGCCGCGCTCGCGCAGGTGCTCGGCAATGCGATCGGGCCGCACCGGGCCGCGGACCGCGGCTTTCCCTCGTCGCTGGCGATCGTCCTGAGCACGAACGCCGCGGACTCGCCCGTCGGCAACCTCCAGTGTCTCGTGCTCGCGATCGATGTCCTGATGACCACCGACGCGACGGACGCCCGGTTGCCGCCGCCGGGACCCTCGCGCGATTACGTCGAAGCGCTGCGCCGAATCGACCAACGCCGCCGGGCGCTGCACGACACGCTGCGCGAGCATGGGTGGAAGGTGCTGGCCGTGCCGAGCCTGCCGGCCGCGAGCCGCGGGATCACCTACGTCAACGGCGTTCACGACCGGTCGCGGTACCTGATGCCCGCGTACGGTGGGCTGTATGCGCCGCTGGACCGGAAGGCGGCCGAGGCGTTCGCCGCACACCTGGGGCCGGACGTCGAGGTGATCCCGATCCTCTGCGCGGAGACCCAGCGCCGGTCGGGAGCGGTGCACTGTGCAATCTCGGTGTATCCGGCGCGATAGCGTCGGTTCCGCACCGACCCGGCGCGTCAAAGCGCATCGTCCGGCGTGTTTCCGCTTGCCCCCGGCCCCCGGCCGGGTAACAGTTGAGGGCTCCCGTCCCCCCTCCCGACTGCCGCCATGCCCATCCGCCCGCTTACCCAGACCGTGATCGCCCTCGGCGTGTTCGCCGCTCCCGTCTTCGCGGGGGGCGGGTCCCATATCCGTTACGTCGATGACGACGCGGCGCCGGGTGGTGACGGCGCGTCCTGGGTCACTGCGTTCCGATATCTCCAGGACGCGCTCGCGCAGGCCCGCACGCCCGGCAGCGACGTGATGGAGATTCGCGTCGCGCAGGGCGTGTACGTGCCGGACCGCGGCGCCGCGCAGGCGGCCGGCGACCGCGAGTCGACGTTCGCGCTGATCGACGACGTCGCGCTGCGCGGCGGCTACCGCGGGCCGGACGCGGGCGGCGATCCGGACGTGCGCGACGTCGCCGCGTTCCCGACCGTGCTGGACGGCGACCTCGCCGGCGACGACGAGCCGGAATTCACCAACCGGACGGACAACGCGTATCACGTCGTCTTCGCGCTCGACCTCGCAGACACCGCCGTGCTCGACGGCGTCACGGTGCGCGGCGGCCACGCGGACGGTCCGCACTTCGGCGCGAGCCCCGAGAGCAAGGACCAGGGCAGCGGCGTCAACGTCTACTTCGCGTCGCCGTCGTTCGTCGACTGCACGTTCGAGGACAACTGGGCGGACAACCACGGCGCGCTCAATGACCACGGCAACTCGACGCTGATGAACTGCACGTTCCGCAACAACGGATCCGGAGATCTCGGCGCCGGTCTGTACATTCACTTCCACGCCGTGACGCGCGTGACGGGATGCCGGTTCGAGCACAACGTCACCGCCGGCAACGGCGGCGGGGCGTACAACCGGGGAAGCGTCTTCGCCACGCTCACGGACTGCGTCTTTGACGGCAACTCGGCCGGACTGGGCGGCGGGATGTACACGAACGAGAACAGCGCCGCGACCCTCACGGGATGCACGTTCTCGAACAACACGGCGGGAACGGGCGGCGGCCTCTACAACCACGACAGCGCGACCGAGGTCGTCAAGTGCGATTTCACCGGCAACGTCGCGACGGCCGGCGAGGGTGGCGGGGGCGTCTGGAACCAGGGGGGGTGCCCGGTCTTCGTCGGCTGCACGTTCACGGCCAACACCGGCAAGCGCGGCGGCGGCCTCTACAGCGGCAACGGGTCGTGCGCGACCACAGCCTCGTGCGTCTTCATCGACAACGTGAGCCTCGACGACGGCGGCGGGCTCTCGAACGACTCGAGCACTCCCATCGTCGCCGACTGTCACTTCGTCAACAACGCCTGCGCGGGCGGCGACCAGGTGACCGGCGGCGGGATGAGCAGCTACTTCAGCACGACCGTCCTCACGGGCTCGACGTTCATCTCGAACACCGCCTTCACGGGATCGTTCATCGGCGGCGGTGGCCTGTACATGGAAGCTGACGACGACGGCACCGTCGCGAACTGCACGTTCATCGACAACAGCTCCGAGGTCGGCGGCGGGCTCTACAACTTTCGCAGCTCGCCGGAGATCACGAACTGCGTGTTCGCGCGCAACCACGCGACGGGCACGCCGTTCTCCGTGGGCGGGGGGATGTACAACAACTTCGTCAGCTCCCCCGTCATCACGAACTGCACGTTCGCCGGCAACGACGCGGACGCCGGCGGCGGCGGCCTCGAGAGCTTCTCCAGCGAGCCGCGTGTCGTGAACACGATCGTGTGGGGCAACACGCCGGACCAGATCGTCGAGGACGAGTTCTCCGCGACGTTCGTGACATACAGCCTCGTCGAGGGAGGCTGGGCCGGCGACGGGGATCACAACGGGCAGGGCGATCCGCTGTTCGCCGACGCGGCGGGCGACGACTACCGCCTCCTGCCCGGCTCGCCGGCGATCGACGCGGGGCACAACTGGCTCGTGCCGGTGGACGCCGTGGATCTCGACGCCGACGGGGACGCGACCGAGCTCATCCCCGTGGACCGCGACGGGGCGCCGCGGTTCGCGGACCACGCCGCGACGCCGAAGACGGGCTGCGGCGGCGGCGAAGTGATCGTCGATCAGGGTGCGTTCGAGACGGATGGAATCTTCCGCGACCCGCTGCGCCCCGCGGACATCGACGGCTCGGGCGACGTCGGCTTCTCCGACGTCCTGGCGATCCTCTCCGCGTGGGGCGTCTGCGTGGACGACTGCTGCCCGGGCGACGTCGATCGCAGCGGGGACGTGGGTTTCGCCGACGTGCTCGCGGTCCTGGCGAACTGGACCTCGTGACGGTCTGACGGTCGCTCCGCGCGCGCCGTCCCGCCCGGTGCGAAGCCCGGACGCAGACGCGCGGTCATCCGCCCGGGATCTCCCGCCCATGCGGATCCACGTCCGGATGATCCGCCTGCGCCGCGAGCCACTCGCGCATCGCGTCACCCGTGATGTGCTCCAGCCGCATCGCCGTGTCGTGCACGTGATCGGCCGGGAGCGCGAGGTGCTTGACGAGGTACGACTCCCAGAGCCGGTGGGAGCGCACGAGATCGCGCGCCCGCGCGCGTCCGGCGTCGGTCATGCGATAGCCCTCCGGCGTGCTGCGAATCAGCCCGCGGCGCGCGAGCGTGACGAGCGCGAGACGTGACGACACGGGTCCGGCGGGAAGCGCCTCGCGCAGCCGCGCGATGAAGCGCGGGGCGGTGTCGTCGATTCGATGCTCCTCGAGGCGGTACAGCAGCCCGAGCACGTCCTCGCGCAGGATCGAGAGGCTGATCGCCGCGCGGTCGGCGAGGCGGCTCAGCACGCCGTGCCGGGGGGCGAAGAGCAGCGCGGCGAGGAACAGCAGCCCCGAGGCGACGCTGATCGCCCCGGCGGTGTTCGTGTCGATCCCGAGGAGCGGCCCCGTGGCGGCCACGCCGAGTAACGCTCCGACCGCGGCGACCAGGACGCTCACGACGAGCATCGACGGCAGCCGGTCAGTGAGCAGGTGCGCCGTCGCCCCGGGCACGATGAGCATCGCCACGACGAGGATGCTCCCGACGGCCTCGAACGCGGCCACGGACGTCACCGCGACGAGCGTCATGAGGAGGTAGTGCACGACGTTCGAGTTGATTCCCAGCGTCGTCGCGAGCGTCGGGTCGAACGAGGTGATCTTCAGCTCCTTGTAGAGGACGACCACGAAGGCGGCGTTCACGACCGTCACGATGCCGAGCACGACGGCGGCGCGCGGGATCGGGACGCCCAGGACCATGACACGGTCGAGCGGCGCGTACTCGAGCGCCCCGTACAGCACGCAGCCCGGATCGAGGTCGACGTCGTCCGCGGCGCGCACGATCAGGATGAGGCCGATCGCGAAGAGTGTCGTGAACACGACGCCCATCGCCGCGCTCTCGTCAACGCCGCCGTGCCGGTGGAGGAGCTGCGTGAAGTACGCGGTCAGCACGCCCACGAGCGCGGCGCCGATGAACATCACCGGCCCCGACCGCGCGTTGACGTCGACGAGGGCCGTGATCCACGCGGGCACGCCGGTCGCCTCCTGCACCTGCGTCTGCACGAAGACCGTCAGCAGGAACGCGCCGGCGAGGCCGGGCAGCACGGCGTGGCTGATCGCGTCGCCCATCATGCTCATTCGCCGCAGCACCATGAAGTTGCCGAGCAGCCCGCAGGCGACGGCCGCGAGGACGCCGATGACGAGGATCCAGAGGTCCATGTCCGTCCACCCGGTCATGAGCCCGCGTCCTCCGTCCCCGGTCCGACGAGCACGTGCGGGCTCGGCGGCACCGCCTCCGCACCGCGCCGGTCGGCGAGGAGCTGCTCGAGTCGCGCGACCATCCGCGGCCCGAGCACGTGCTCGATCTGGTCGGCGTCGCGATCGACGTGGCTCGGCGCGATGTCGGCGTGCGTGATGAGGTAGATCTCCCACAGCCGGTGGTTGCCGACGACGCGCGCCGCTTCGGCGAGGCCCTCCTCCGTGAGAGTCCAGCTCCGGTCGGCGGCGGGCTCGATCCAGGCGCGCCGCCGCGCGCGACGCAGCGTGCGCGCGAGCCGGATCGGTGTCCACGACCGCGCAGCGAGCAGCGCCGCGCGCGGCGCGGGGGCCGACGCCGGATCGGCGAGCGCGCCGCGCGTCTCGAGCCACTCGTACATGGCCCGGAGGAGGTGGTGGTCGGCCACAGTGCGCGTGAGCCCGAGGTGGCGGGCCAGGAGCACGAGCGTCCCCCGCCGGGTCCCGCAGAAGAGGCTCACGAGGAAGAGCGCCGCGGCGACGACCACGATGATCGCCCCGGCGGGCAGACGCGGCACCAGCGCGCTGAGCCCGGCCCCGAACAGCCCGCTCGCCGCCCCGATCGCGCCGGCGACGATGAGCATGGTGCGAAGTCGATCCGTCCAGAACCGCGCGGCCGCCGCCGGGATGATCAGCAGCGCGATGATCAGGATGAGCCCGACCGCCTGGAGCCCGATGACGGTGACGCCCGTGACGAGCACCATCATCACGATGTCGAGCGCGACGGTCGGCCACCCCTGTGCGCCGGCGAACTCACCGTCGAACGAGAGGATCAGGAATTCCTTGTAGAGCACGATGCACACGCCGAGCACCACGAGCGCCGTCGCGCCGATCAGCAGGGCATCGGACGTGAGCATCGAAGCGGCCTTGCCGTAGATGAACGACTCGAGCCCCGCCTGCCCGCCGGTCGGCATCTTCTGGATGATGCCGAGCAGCGCGACCCCGAAGCCGAAGGAGACGCTGAGCACGATGCCGAGCGCGGCGTCCTCTCGGATGCGCGTGAGGCTCCTGATCAGCAGGATCGCGCCGACGCCGATGAGCCCGAACACCCACGCGCCGAGCAGCAGGCCGGGCAGCCACTTGCCCGTTCCGCCGAGCGCGACCATCGCGACGAACGCGATGCAGATGCCGGGAAGCGTGGCATGACTCAGAGCGTCGCCGATGAGCGCTCGCTTGCGCAGCAGCATGTAGGTCCCCACCACGCCGGCGGCCATGCCGAGCAGCATCGTGCCGAGCACGACGACGCGCGTGTTGTGATCGCGCAGCGTCAGGACCCGCACGAGCTGGTCCCGCGAGGGAAGCGAGATCGAGGTGCCGGTGATCGCCGCGTCGGCGGGAACGGCGCCGGGCGCCGGCAGCGCGATCAGGCACGCCGCCGCGATGGCGACGATCGGG